>JANPDA010000171.1:0-4991 GCA_031431235.1 Hyphomicrobiaceae bacterium | reverse complement strand
GCGGGCTATGGCGCGATCTACACCTTCACCTGCGATTCCCCTCAGACCTGGCTCGGCACCGCGGGCGGGTCGGTCGTGCAGGGCTATCATACGGGCGCACGCGTGCCGGGCGCCAACGACGCCGTCGTCCAGATGTACGGCTTCGGCAAGACGCTGAAGGAGCACGTCGTCGCCTCGGGCATGAGCTGGTCGATGAACGAGGCGATCCTCGTCATGGGTCAGGCGACCGCCGACAACCTGCCGGCGGCCATGGCCCAGATCATGTACATGGCGCGGGTGCCGACCCTCGCGATGGGCGAGCGCATCATGGCCGCGCTCGACCATTTCGCCGACAGCGCCGCGCGGCTCGCCCACTGCACATGGAAGCGGGACTGGGTCTGCAAATCGCGGGCGGGCCTCGCCAATCATGCAATCGCCCGCCTCACCTACGCCAATCTCGAGACGGTGGGGGCGCCGAATTGGCGAGGCGAGGCGATCGAGCTCGCCCAGGCGATCCAGCGCACTCTCGGACTGGAGCCGATGGCACGGCCCTTCTCCCCGTTGATCGAGCAGCTGATCGCGCCCGAGGAGGCCGAGCGACAGGTGCGCGCCACGCTGCCGCCGCACCAGCTGACCTACACCTCCGACGACTACACGGAATATTGCTGGCACGCCCCGACCGTCCGGCTGACTGTCGCGCGTCCGATCCTCGCCGCGCCGCACCCGGGCTACAGCTATCCGGACTGGGTGATCAACGCGCTCGGCGGCTTGAAGCCCACGATCGAGCCCATGCTCGATGTCGCCGCGCAGACGATCGCCATGACCATCGTCGATCTGCTGGAGGACGGAGTGAGCCTGAAGGCGGCCAGGGCCGAGTTCGCCGAGCGCACGGGTGGGGGCATCGGCGGGTCGAAATGGGTCGCGCCGCTGTGCGATTACCCGCCGCCAATTCATTTCAGATGGCCGGAGTATGTGGAGACCGTTCGCGGCCGGGAGTGGAGCATCCCGACGGTTCCCGGGTAGTCCAGGGACCGCATCATAGGATCGAATGCGACCGGGTTCGCGCGGGCTCGACCAAGAGGATGCTCCCGATGCGATCCTCGTCGGTGGGCACAGCCATCAATCTTCTGGCCTGCTTGATTGGATCGAAACGTGGCAGCGAAAGCCGGACGACACCAACGGTCTTGTGCAGCGATCGTGGATCGGCGGGACGGGGGCAAGAGCATCGGCCTCGGTCTCGTCAGGCCGGCACACGCTCGGCGGCGGTCAGCGGCAGCAGCAGTGTGATCAGCCAGCACACCAGCAGCATGCCGGCCGAGCCGAGCAGGCAGCCGGTGATGCCGGCGAGCTGGTAGAGCAGGCCCGAGAGCAGGATGCCCAGCAGGCGGCCGGTCGCGTTCGCCGCATAGTAGAAGCCGACATCCTCGGCGGCCTTCCTCGAGCCCGCATAGGCAAGGATCAGGTAGGAGTGGAGCGAGGAGTTGACGGCGAACGGGAGGCCGAAAACGGCGAGCCCGACGACCAGGACGATGTCGGGACGCGGCAGGTCCGCCACCTGGAGCGCAAGAGCCAGAGCGACAGGGATCATCACCAGTGCCAACGACCAGATGCGGCCAGACGGGACCTCGCGCGAGAGCCCGTCGGTGCTGCGGCTGACGAGTCGGGGGGCGATCGCCTGCACGCCGCCATAGGCGATCGTCCAGGCCGCGAGAAATCCGCCGACTTGGGGAAAGCTCCAGCCATAGGTGTAGAGAAACACTGGCAGGCCGACGACGAACCAGACGTCGCGCGCGCCGAACAGGAACACCCGCGCAGCCGCCAGCAGGTTCACCCCTCGCGACTTGCCGAACAACTCCTCGACCGTCTTCGACGAGCTGGCTTTTCCGAGGTCGCGCGGGAGCAGCGCGAGGCCCGCCACCAGGACGATCGCGAGGAGTGACGCCATCAGCCAGAGCGATCCGCGGAAGCCGAGGTGCTCGAGCAGCAGCCCGCCCAGGAAAAAGCCGATGCCCTTCATGGCGTTCTTGGAGCCGGTGAACCAGGCGACCCAATTGAACAGCTGGCCCGAGCCCTCGACGGCGGTCGCCTTGATCGCCGATTTCGAGGCGGTCTTGGTGAGGTCCTTGGCGATGCCGGCGATGCCCTGGGCCGCGACGACCCAGGCCACCGAGACCACGGCCGTCCAACCGGGATCGAGCATGGACAGGAGGCAGAGGCCGCCGATCTGCAGCATCTGGCCGATCGCCAGCATCCGCGGGATGCCGAACCGCGTCGCGAGCCAGCCGCCGATCAGGTTCGAAGCGATGCCCGCCGCCTCGTAGAGCAGAAACAGCAAGGACAGGGTGAGCGGCGCGTATCCGAGCTTGAAGAAATGAAACAGCACGAGCATGCGCAGCGCGCCGTCGACGAGCGTGAAGCCCCAGTAGGACGCGGTGACGATGGCGTAGTTGCGCACGGCCGGCGACATCAGACCCCCGCCGCGATGACAATGTTGGCGAGGTCGATCATGCGGCAGACATAGCCGATCTCGTTGTCGTACCAGGCGTACACCTTCAGCAGCGTGCCATCCGTCACCATCGTGCTCGGCCCATCGACGATGGAGCTGCGCGAGTCGTTGCAATAGTCGGCCGAGACGAGCGGGCGGGTCTCGAAGCCCAGAATGCCCGCGAGCGGTCCCTGCGCGGCGGTTGCAAACAGCTGGTTGATCTCGGCGGCGCTGGTCGTACGCTGCAGCTCGAGCACGCAGTCGGTGAGGCTGGCATTCAGCACCGGCGCGCGCACCGCGTGGCCGTCGAGCTTGCCCTTCAGCTCGGGATAGATCAGGGCGATCGCCGTGGCGCTGCCGGTGGTCGTTGGTTGCAGCGACAGCATCGCCGAGCGCGCCCGGCGCAGATCGCGGTGCGGGGCATCGACCACGACATTGGTGTTGGTGGGGTCGTGGATGGTCGTGATCTGGCCGTGGCGGATGCCGATCGCCTCGTGCACCACCTTGACGACGGGCGCGAGGCAATTGGTGGTGCAGGAGGCGGCCGTCAGCAGGCGATGGCGGGAGGGGTCGTAGAGCTGGTCGTTGACGCCGACGACGACGTTGAGCGCCCGCTCGTCCTTGACCGGGGCCGCCACGATCACGCGCTTCACGCCGCGCACGAAGTAGGCCTCGAGCTCCTCGGGCTTCAGGAACCTGCCGGTGGATTCGAGCACGATCTCGCAGCCGAGATCGCCCCAGGGGACCTCGCCCGGCAAGGCATGCGATGTGAAACCGAGACGCTTGCCGCCAACGTGGATGGCGTCGTTGCCGTCGACACCGATGGCCGTGCGCCAGCGGCCATGGATGCTGTCGAACTCGAGCAGATGCGCAGTTGCCGCGGCGCCGCCCTTGATCTCGTTCAAGTGAGCCACCTCGGCCCGATTGGCCGATCTCGGATCGCCTTCAGTGCGGGCGATGCCACCGAGCGCAGCCCGCAGCGCGAGCCGGCCCATGCGGCCCATGCCGTTGATGCCGATTTTCATCCTTGCCGCGCTCCCGCTATCTCGCGTCGTCGGTATCGTTGCCGAGCTTGTCCAGCCGGGCTTTCAGGGCCAGCCGGTCGAGGCTTTCGAACGGCAGGCTGATGAACGCTTCGAGACGGCGTCTGATCATGCCATAGAGCTCGTTCAACAGCGTCGTGCGCTCGACCGGCGAGCCCATGAACTTCGCCGGATCGGGAAACGGCCATGCCGCCGTGATCGGATGGGCACCGAGGTCGGGGCAGACCTCTCCTTGCGGCACATCGCACAGGGTGATCACGAAATCCATGCGCGGCGCATCAGGTCCGGCGAGATCGTGCCAGCTCTTGCTGCGCAAGCCCACAGTATCGTGGCCGAGCCGTTGCAGCCGCTCCAGCACTTCGGGCATCGGCGCGTCGGCCGGCTCGGTCCCGGCGGAATAGGCCTTGAACCGGCCCTTCCCGAGCTTGTCCAGCACGGCCTCCGCCATGATCGAGCGAGCAGAATTGCGCGTGCACACGAACAGCACGTTGAACGCCGGTGTCATTGGTCTCGCCTCCCTCGGCTCGTCAGGCAGCCATCGCTCGAGGGCGACAGCAAGCTCGCTTCCCGATTTGCCGCACGCAAGAGCCAGGACACTCAGGAGCGGTCGGAAGCCAGCGGGCCGCAGTTCGTAGTCGATCTGCCGGCCTCGTCGCGTGGCGCGGGCGAGCCCGGCCTCCACCAGCGCCGCCAGATGAAACGACAAGGTCGAGGGCGTCCGCTCCATAGAATGGGCAATCTCGCCTGCGGTCATGCCGACATCGCCCCGGCTGGCGAGCAATTGCAGCAGTGAGAGGCGTGTCTCCTGAGACAACGCCGCAAACACCGCTGCCGCCCGTGTCGTTTCCATGCGCATCGAATAGTCGAAGGATTTGACAGGCCGATGACAGCTGCCCGGCCCATCGAAGAGCCGGTGCTTGCAGTCCCCAGGGGTCGTCATAGTATGGACGGCTCGGGAGCAGAGATCGGAGCAGCAGGTCGTGAATTCCGACACATCGTCGAATGAAACCCGCCTGCTGTCGGCTCGGGTGAGCCGGCGAGCGCTGCTCGTGGCCGGCGTCGGGCAGGCACTTGCAACGCAAACCCCTGCTCGGAGGGCGTGGGCTGCAGAGGTCCTGCGATTCGGGCTGACGCCAGTCTTCCTCACGAGCGATCTGGAGCTGCTGACGCGGCTCAAGTCCTATCTCTCCCGCGCCACCAGCCGTGAGATCCAGCTGGTGCAGCGGCGGACCTACGAGGAGATCACGAGCCTGCTCGTCTCGGGCCAGCTCGATGCAGCCTGGATCTGCGGCTATCCCTTCGTCGCCTATCGCGAAAAGCTGGAGCTGGTGGCGGTCCCGGTCTGGCACGGCAAGCCACTCTATCAGTCTTACCTGATCGGGCGTACCGGCCGCGGCGCGCGGGGCATCCAGGCGCTGCGCGGCGATGTCCACGCCTTCTCCGATCCCAACAGCAATTCCGGCTACCTGGTGACCACGTCCGAG
>JANPDA010000170.1:0-2668 GCA_031431235.1 Hyphomicrobiaceae bacterium | reverse complement strand
CCCGAGAGCCGCATCATGAAGACCAAGGACGGGTTCATCCAGGGCTACAACGGGCAGGCCGCGGTCGACGCGGAAGCCCAGATCATCGTGGCCCAGGGCGTGACGCAGAGCCCGGTCGACCACGGCCAGCTGGTGGCGATGACCGACGCGATCGAGGTCAATCTGGGAGCCAAGCCCGAGCAGCTCTCCGCCGACGCCGGCTACTGCTCCGAGGCCAATCTCGCGGCGCTGGAAGCGCGCGGCATCGATGCCTATGTGGCGACCGGCCGCGCGAAGGACGCTGTTGCCGGGAAAGCCAAGCAAGCCGACGCAGCCGGCAAGGTCGAACCCGCCGACACGACGTCCTCACCGGTGCCCGCCGCGCCCCCGACCCGCGTCGAGGCCATGCGCGAGAAGCTCAAGGCCGGCGGTCACGCCAGTCCATACCGCTTGCGAAAGCAGCTGCCCGAGCCGGTGTTCGGACAGATCAAGCAGGCGCGCGGCTTCCGCCAGTTCCTGCTGCGCGGCATCGAGAAGGTGACCGCCGAATGGGCGATCGTGTGCACCACCCACAACCTGCTGAAGCTGGCCCAGGGGCGGAGTCTGTCCGCCGCCTGGGCCGCAGCCACGAATGCCGCCGCAGCACCAGCCTGAAGGGCGAAATGGGCCTCAGGCAACCTCATTGACGTCGCGAGCCGCTCTCGCCACGATAAAGTGGACAGGCTCCTAGAGCAGCAAGTTGCGCTGAGAGTCGGCCGAGAGATCGAGCAGACAAGTCGCTTCTGTGAGAACCGGAATGTTGGTCACCAGTCGATCCTTGCAGCTCGTGACGAAGTCGACGGCGCGGCGATGATGACGGTCATGGCGATCGAACAGCGCAATCAGCGGTCCGGCATCAGCTACGATGCTTGGCAACGAGCCGCTCCTCGAGGATCGCCTTGCGGTTGCTGCTCAGTTCGTCGCGACCGCTGCCGTGCCGGCCAAACACGTGGCCATCCCCAGCGTATCGGAGCACACATCCATTGGTCTGGCGCTGCAGCTTCTCTGCGATGGCCGCCCTGACGAAGCCGGAAAGCGGGATGCCTTCCGACTCGAGCCGGATGCGCAGCTCGGCTTCGAGCGGCTCGGGAAGACGAACGGTGATGGTCGAGGGCCGGTCCGCCGATCAGTACTACAGTCATGTCTTGCATGACGCAAAGCGCGCCTCCGCTCGAGAAATCGCGGTCAGCCTGAGGCGCTGCGTGCCTCCGCGAGCGCTTCCGGCAGCATCTCGGCCAACAGATCCAAATGGGCTGGCGTCCCCGCGCTCACCCGGATGCAGCGGTCGAGCGGCGCGACGCCCGGCATCCGCACGAACACGTCGCGCTCGACCAGCCCGTTGAGCACCTTGCGGGCGAAGGCACCATCGCGGCCGCAATCGAGGGCGACGAAATTGGTCGCCGACGGCACCGATCCCAAGCCGTTCGCGCGGGCGATGCTGGCGATGCGATCGCGGGCTGCCGCGACCTTTCCCACCACCTCACGCAGATGCGCGCCATCGCCGAGCGCGGCGAGCGCTGCCGCCTGCGCCACCCGACCCATGCCGAAATGATTGCGGATGCGGTCGAACGCGCGGATCAGGGAAGTCTCGCCGATGGCATAGCCGACCCTGAGGCCTGCAAGCCCATAGGCCTTCGAGAAGGTCCGGAACCGCAGTACGCGCGGGTGCTCCACGTCGAGCGGCGGCGCGGTGCCGGGGGGCGCGAACTCCAGATAGGCCTCGTCGAGGAACAGCATCGTATGCTCCGGCAGCCGTTCGATCAGGCCGGTGACGGTGGCGGCATCCGAGCAGGTTCCCATCGGATTGTCGGGGTTGGCGAAGAAGAGGACCCGCGCCTGCTCGCGCCGCGCGACGTCGAGCAGCGCATCGGGGTCCTCGTGGTCGTCGCGATAGGGCGCGGTCACGAGTTGCCCGCCGAAGCCGACGACGTGGTAGTTGAAGGTCGGATAGCCCCCAAACGAGGTTGCAACCTTCACGCCCGGCTCGACGAACAGGCGCACTGCATAGCCGAGCAGCCCGTCGATGCCTTCGCCGATCGCGATGTTGCCGGGCTCGACGTGGTGATGGCGTGCAATCGCCACCTTCAACTCGTGGTTCTCCGGGTCGCCATACATCCAGCCGTCGCCCGCCGTCAGCTGCATCGCCTCGATCGCTTTCGGCGAGGGGCCGAACACGTTCTCATTGGCGCCGATGCGGGCCCGGAACGCCTTGTCACGCGCCCGCTCCTGGGCTTCGGGCCCAACGAAGGGCACGGTCTCGGGTAACGCCACGACCGTCGGCGTCATGGCCGGTCTCTGCATAGACGGTCTCGTCATGGCTCCAATCCTCTCGCGTCTCTTCCCGGCTGGGCGCTGCACCGCTAGTGTTCCGACCCATACATCTGGTGCCCCAAATGAATCGCCAGCCCACTAGCCAACTCTTTGTTCGTGTTCCCTCTTTCTATTCATTGATCCAGCTTCGCCGGAATCGAATGAATGGGAGGGGACACTAGCCTGCCGCGGAGATGCCGCGAGGAGCCGTCCATGCCCAACTCGTTTCCCCATCTTTTCTCGCCTTTGCCGCTCCGCCACAAGACGTTGAAAAGTCGCCTGGTGTTTGGCGCCCATACCGCCAACATGGCCGAGAGCGGCCTGCCGGCCGAGCGCCACC
>JANPDA010000169.1:0-2303 GCA_031431235.1 Hyphomicrobiaceae bacterium | reverse complement strand
GGTGGCGCGTGCGACGGGGATAGCGGAGAGCACGATCCGTCGCGGGCGTCGGGAGCTGACGTCTGAGGAGTGTTTGCAGGCGGGCCGGGTGCGGCGGCCCGGTGCGGGGCGCAAGCCGCTGACCGAGACCGACCCGACGTTGTTGGGTGATCTCGAGCGGCTCGTCGATTCAAGCTCCCGCGGGGATCCCGAGGCGCCGCTGCGTTGGACGGCGAAGAGCCTTCGCAATCTCGCCTTGGCGCTGCGCGGCGAGGGCCACCAGATCTCCGCCGCGTCGGTGGCGCCGCTCTTGCGGCGCCTCGGCTACAGCTTGCAGGCCAACGCGAAGACCCGCGAGGGCGCCTCCCATCCTGACCGCGACGCGCAGTTCAGCCACATCAACGGGGCGGTCACGGCGGCCTTGGCGAGCAACGAGCCGGTGATCTCGGTCGACACCAAGAAGAAGGAACTCGTCGGCGACTTCAAGAACCCGGGGCGGGAGCTACGCCCGATGGGCGATCCCGAGCAGGTCCGCACGCACGACTTCAAGGACACGGAGCTCGGGAAGGTCAACCCCTACGGCGTCTACGACGTGGCAGAGGACGCCGGCTGGGTCTCGGTCGGGATCGACAACGACACCGCCCAGTTCGCGGTCGAATCGATCCGCGGCTGGTGGCAGCACCTCGGCCAGGCGCGCTACCCGCACGCCACGACCCTGACGATCACAGCCGACTGCGGCGGCTCCAACGGCTACCGCACCCGCCTCTGGAAGATCGAGCTTCAGCGGCTCGCCGACGAGACGGGCCTGGCGATCTCGGTCTGCCACTTCCCGCCCGGGACCAGCAAATGGAACAAGATCGAGCACCGGCTGTTCAGCTTCATCTCGATGAACTGGCGCGCCAAGCCGCTCGTCTCCCGCCAGACGGTCATCGACCTGATCGCCGCGACCACGACGCGCACCGGGCTCGAGGTCTTCGCTCGCCTCGACGAGCGGGCCTATCCCAAGGGAATCAAGGTCTCAGACGCCGAGCTTGCCGCGGTCAAGCTCGAAGGCAATACCTTCCACCCCGAATGGAACTACACCATCAAGCCAAGCGGTAATTGATGGGCGGGCTCTTAGGCTTCGCCCTGAACACGAGTGGATGACGGAACGCTGCTGCATGGTGGAGCCTCAATCTCGAAGCCGAAGCCTCATAATCAGCGGCTTCCCCCACTGGGCGCGTCGCTGTCATCATGATCGCCGAGCGGGGGAAATCGCTCGTAGGTCTCGAGCCCGGGCTTGATCCGCTTCTCGTCGAGGAACTGGCTCATGCCCTTGGCTGCGCCCTTCTCGGGGTCCCAGAACTTCGACTGGTCGTTCTTGGCGTTCAAATAATCCGCCGCCGCGTCCCAGCTCATGTCGCGCACGCGGTGATAGGCGGTCTTGGCGACGCGCAGCACGTGCGGGTTCTTCTCCATCATCTTCTTCGCCAGCGCCTTGGTCTTCTCCTCCAGCTCCGCCTTCGGCACGGAGAAATTGACGAGCCCGATCTGCTCCGCACGCTTGCCATCGAAGGTGTCGCCGGTGAGGATGTAGTAGAGCGCGGTGCGCTGCGCCAACGCCATCGCCACCGACTTCGTGACGATGCCAGCGGGGATGATGCCCCAGTTGATCTCGGAGCGGCCGAACTGCGCATCGTCGGCGGCGACCGCCAGATCGCACGCGCACAGCACCTGGAACGCGCCGCCGAAGCACCAGCCGTTGACCATGGCGATGGTGGGCTTGGGGTAGAACATCAGCCGGCGCCACTGCCAGTAGGCGTTGGCGCTGTGCAGCCGCTCGCGCAGGCGGGGGTCGCCGGCATCGGGCACGCGGAAGTATTCTTTCAGGTCCTGGACGGCCGAGAACGCATCGCCCGCACCGGTGATCACGATCACCTTGGCGTCGTCGTTCATCTCCAATTCGTCGATCGCCGCGACCATCTCGAACACGATGCCCGGACTGATCGCGTTGCGCTTCTCCGGCCGGTTCAGCGACACCCACGCGATGTCGTCCTCGACGCGGACCTTGACGTTCGTCCCCGGTGTCACCTTTTCGGTTCCTTGCTTGTCGGCCATGTGCATTGCTCCTGCTGGCGCGGCTTTCTATACTCCGCGCGGTTGATCGTGCCGGGGCCAAGGTCGCAGAATCCGGCCCGGCCGCAAAGGGAGGACGTGCATGGCAGCCCTACGACATATCCTCGTTTGGGCTCTGCTGGCGGCCGTTGGGCTCGCCGCATCGCGATCCGAGGCCGTCGCGCAGACCTATCCCGACCGGCCGATTCGGGTTGTGGTCGGCTTCCCGG
>JANPDA010000168.1:0-38343 GCA_031431235.1 Hyphomicrobiaceae bacterium | reverse complement strand
CCCGCGCGCGTCGCCATCACGCAATATGTGGACGTCGCCAACGCCTTCTTCGACGGCGACGAGCCCCGCGTCGTCAACGGCGTGCTCGACAAGCTGGCAAGAAGGCTGCGGCCGGGGGAGCTCGAAGGGTAGGGCGCCTCGGTTCTCGAGAAATCACCAAAAATCCGTCTTGGCCGCGAAGGCGGCCATCCAGGTGCGTTCCGATGGTTTGCTGGGGTCAATTCCGACTTTACCCGCAACGCGCCCTGGACTGTGCCTCAAACGAAATTCGGTGGTTTTCACAAGCGCACATGGATGGCCGCCTCCGCGGCCATGACGATAGTTTGAATACAGAGCGGCTGCGGCACCGCTCACCCGACCACGCTCGCGAGCTTCTTCAGGTCGATGCGGGCGCCGCAGATTAGGATGGCGACCGACTTGGCGCGAAAGGCGGACGGCTGCTCCTTCGCCCGCTTCAGGACGCCCGCGATCGCGGCGCCAGCGGCACCTTCCAACAGCATGCTCTCGCGCGCGATGAACTGGCGCATGGCATCGCGGATCTCGTCCTCGGTGACGAGCACCCAGTCATCGACCAGAGCGGCCGCGAGCGGCAGCGTGATCGAGCCGGGCTCGATGCCGCCCGCCGTGCCGTCGGAGAGCGTCGGCTTGGCATCCGTGTGCTCGACGACGCGGCCGGCCTCGACCGATTTGGCCAGCGCGTGGTCGTTCACGGGCGAGATGCCGAGCACGCGCAAGCCCGGCCGGCGCGCCTTCAGATAGCCCGCAACGCCCGAGATCAGCCCACCGCCGCCGACGGCAACCGCCAGGATATCGAGCGGGCGGTCGCCGAGCTGGCGATCGATCTCGAGGCCGGCAGTCCCCTGGCCCGCGATGATGTCGGGATCGTTGTAGGGCGAGATGTAGGTGAGGCCATGCTCGGCCGCATAGGCCCTCGCGAAAATCTCCGCCTCCCCGCCGTCGTCGGAATGGAACCGCACCTCGGCGCCGTAGGCCTCGATGGCATCGATCTTCACTCGAGGCGTGATGTTGGGGACGAACACGATGCCTTTCGTGCCGGTTCTGGCGAGCGCGTAGGCACTACCCGCGCCGTGGTTGCCGGATGACGCGGTGACAACGCCCTTGCAACGGTCCTCGGCTGAGAGCCTCGCCACCTTGTACGACGCGCCACGGGCTTTGAACGAGCCCGTCACTTGCAGGCTCTCGAGCTTCAGGTAGACGTCTGCGCCGGTCACCCGCGAAAAGTGCGGCGAATGTCGAAACGGCGTCTCCAGCACGAGCGGGCCAATCAGCCGATGGGCGGCCTCGACGGCATCGGGGATCTCGTCGGGCCGCATCGTTCGCTCCAAGAGGGCGAGCTACCGCTCGCCCTTCACGTCACACCGGCTTGTCGTAGACCGCCGACAGCTTGTTGCCGGTCAGATCACGCACGTAGCAGGCGTAGAAGTTGGAGTCGGCGCCGCCACGGACGCCGGGCTTGCCCTCGTCGTAGCCGCCCGCGGCCAGCGCGGCGGCGTGGAAGGCGTCGACCGCCTTCCGGCTCGGGGCATCGAGCGCGAGCATGGTGCCATTGCCATAGGTCGGCGGCATCTTGTTGTTCGGCTGGATGATCCAGAGTGTCGCCTTGCCGCCATCGGGACCATAGCCGGCGCCGTACTCGGGCGTCTCCAGCCGCTGGCAACCGATCGCCGGCATCAGCTTGTCGTAGAAGGTGAGCGCGGCTTTGAGGTCATGGGCGCCAAGCGTCAGATATCTCAACATGGGAACTCTCTCCAGATTGCATGTGCACGAGGCAAGGGGTCAGACCGGCTTGTCGTAGACGGCGCAGAGCTTGTTGCCGGCCGCGTCGCGGACATAGCAGGCATAGAAATTCGATTCCGCGCCGCCCCGGATGCCGGGCTTGCCCTCATCCATGCCGCCGCCCGCGAGCGCAGTCGCGTGGAACTGATCGACCGCCTTGCGCGAGGGAGCTTCGAGCGCGAGCATCATGCCGTTGCCGAATGTCGCGGGCAGCCCGTTCGCCGGCTTCATGACATAGATGCGCGTCTCGCCGGCCTTGGGACCAAAGCTCATGCCCCAATCCCCGTCCGTCAATCGCTTGTAGCCGATGACGGCGAGCAACTTGTCGTAGAAGGCGCCCGCGGCCTTGGGGTCATGGGCTCCGATGGTCGCGTATTTGATCATGGGTCGTACTCCGGTTGGGAACTCGAGATTGGGACAGGCGCCGATCAGCTCCTCACCCGCGTCTTGTCGGGATCGTAGTGGGGGAAGCGGACGACCCGGGCGGGCAGGCGCTTCTGGTGGCCGTCGAGCTTGCCGACCTCGACCTCGGTGCCGATCGTGGCCGCCGAAACGTCGAGGCGGGCGAGCGCGATGTTCTTGTCGAGCTTGGGCGAGCGGCAGCCGCTCGTCACCACGCCGACCCGCGCGCGTCCCACATGCACGCAGTCGCCATGGCCGACGGCATCCCTACCATCGATCTCGAGGCCGACAAGCTTCAGCTTGGGATGCTCGCGCCGGCGTAGAAGCGCGGCCTTGCCGAGAAAATCCGCCTCCTTCGACTTCGGCACCGTGAAGCCGATGCCGGCCTCGAACGGATCGGTATCGTCGTTGAACTCATGGTTGGCGAAGACGAGCCCCGCCTCGATCCGCAATGTGTCGAGCGCTTGCAGCCCGAGCGGCTTCAGCCCATGCGGCTGGCCGGCCTGCCAGATCGCATCGAACACGGCGACGGCGTCCTTGGGGTGGCAGAACACCTCGAAACCGAGCTCGCCGGTATAGCCCGTGCGCGAGACGACGACCGGCGCGCCCTTGAAATGCCCGATGCGGCCCACGCAGAAGCGGAACCAGCCGAGCTCCTCGAGCCTCGTCTGCGCGGGGGCCGTCCAGATGACCTCCTTCAGGATGTCGCGCGACTTGGGCCCCTGCACCTGCACGTTGCAGAGCTGGTCGGTCGAGGAGCGCACCCAGCACTCGAGATCGAGCTTCTCGGCGAGCTGACGCAGGTGCTCGCCGCCATACTCGTCGCCACCGATCCAGCGGAAATTGTTGGGTCCGAGCCGGAACACGGTGCCATCGTCCAGCATGCCGCCGTGCTCGTAGCACATGGCGGTGTAGACGACCTGGCCTGTCGCCAGTTTCGAGATGTCGCGCGTGACCGCGTATTGCATCAGCACTTCGGCGTCTGGGCCCGTGACCTCGAACTTCCTGAGCGGCGACAGGTCGGTGATGACCGCTGCCTCGCGCGCGGCCCAGTACTCGTCGACCGCACCCCCATTGTTGAAGTGCGAGGCGAGCCAATAGCCCCGGTACTCACCGAAGCCGCGCGTGTGCCGCGCGAAGCAAGTGTGGAACGCGGTCTCTTTCGTCAGCTTCGCATCGGCATCGGGTTTCATGCGGAAGGCCACCGCTCGGGAGAAGGATTGCTTGTGGGAATAGGTGCGGACGTGGATGTCGGTCGGGTCCCAGGCATTCGCCGCATCGATGTCGTCGGGGCAGGAGGATGAGACGCAGACGATGTCGGTCAGCGCCTTCATCAGCACATAGTCACCCGGCCGCGACCAGGGTTCATCAAGGAACAGCACGTTGTTGTGGCCGATCCCGGTGTTGTAGAAATAGTTGAGCGCCATCCAGCCTTCGCGCGGCTTCACGCCGAAGGGGGCGAGCGCGTGATTGAAGTTCTCCGTGCAGTTGGCGTGGCCCGGATAGCCCATGTCGTCGTAGTAGCGCGACGTGCAGGCGAGGCCGAAGGCGTCGTGACGCCCGCAGGTGTCGCGCACGATCTCGACGAGGGGATCGAGGTCCTGGTCCCAGCCCTTGGACGGCAAGCCTGGCGCCGGGTAGGCGAGGCCCGTCATCGAGCGGGTGACGGTCATGTCGAGCGGGATCTCGCGGCCCTGGTCGAGCTTCCTCGCATCGAAGCACTGGAAGTCGGTGCACTGGCGGCCGTCGACGTCGATCACCTGGATGAATTCGCCCGCGCGCACCAGATAGGCATTCGCGGTGGCCGCCTTGATGCGGATGTCGTGGATCGGGTCGGCGAGCGGCTCGGGCAGCGCCACCCGCGCGCCGTCCTTCCTTCTCGGCTTTGCGCGCCTGACGCGGACCTCGATCGCGGTGACCGTGTCCTGCTTTTCGGCATTCATTGGTCCGCCGGGGGCGGCAACCACGAGGACGCCCGCCCGGTCGACCTTGAAGCTCTGGCTGTTGCCAGCGGGGCTCGTTGCGGAGAAGAGGCGAATGGCGGAGGCCTCGGCCAGATCGATGTGGCGCCGCTCGAGGCCGCGCCGGACGATGCGGGCGCTCTCCTCGTCGGCCTCGAGTGCCGCCTTGATGCCCCGCCCGTCGGAGTTGCCCTTGCCGCCCAGAATACCCGGATCGATGCGACCCTTCCTGTCCGCCGCAAGCAGCTCGACTGGCTGGCGGCCTTCGATATCCGTCAGCGTCACCTCGTCGCCCGGCTCGATGCCGATCACGATGAGCGACCCACCGTCGACCACATGGCGCTCGACGCCCTGAGGCAATGCCCGAATACCTGGCCGCAGGATCCGGCTCGCACGCGGCACACCCTCGACCACCTTCGGTATCGCCGAAACTCTCTGCAGCATGAAGCGCCTCCCAGGCCGACATCGGGACACGCTATGCCAAGCGATCGCTCCAATCAAGGATTGGCATGCGAGCTGGCTGGAATTGGCATGGAATTGGCGCCGCATTGGTCTGGATTGGTGTCGATCGCCCAGGCAACGGCCCGACGAAACCCGACCGCCAACGAGCGCATGGCTGGCTCGGCGACGCCGGGCTTGTCAGCCCGCGGCTCGGGCCCCAGAGTGCATGCAGACCAACAGCCGAGGCTCAACGCGATGGAAGGCATGCCGCTCGATCCCCGCCGCACAGCCCTCCTGCTCGTCGATCTACAGAACGAGATCATTCGGCCGGAGGGGGCCTATGGCCGGGCCGGCGTGCGCAGCGAGGAGATCGCGGCACTGCCCTCGCGCCTCAGGCCCGTCATCGAGCGCGTGCGCGCGACCGGCGGGTGGGTCGTGGCAACGCTGTTCACCTTCGTTGCGGGCCGCGGCGGCTTGCCGTTCATCCCCGAGCAGGTGCGGCGCCACCGGCCATTCCTGACAAAAGGCGATTTCGAGCCTGGATGCCCCGGTCACGCGCTCTTCGCCGACCTCTCCCCCGCCGACATCCTGGTCGAGAAGATCGCCTATTCCGGTTTCTATATGACCCGCCTGGAATGGGTGCTGAACCAGGCCGAGGTCGACACCTTGCTGGTTGCCGGCGTCGCAACCCATCTGAGCGTGGCTGCGACCGTGAAGGATGCCTTGCAGCGCGATTTCAAGGTCGTCGTGCTCGAGGATGGCTGCGCCGCCTTCGACAGCGATTGCCACCGCTCCGGCCTGAAGGATCTCGCAGCCGTCGCGCCGCTGCGCACGTGCCGGGAGGCGACGGCACTATTGCGCTGAGGCCGGTTGCGCTGGCTGAGCCGTCGCGGCACACTCGCCCGCGTGCGCACGATCAGAGCCCTCATCCTCCTAGCCGGCCTCGCCCTGGCAGCTTCGGCAGCCGCCGAGGACAATTTCGGCCCGGCCGTCACGGTCGATCTCGAGCTGGTGCTCGCGGTCGATGCCTCCGGCAGCGTCGATGAGAGCGAGTACACGCTGCAGCTTGCAGGGCTCGCGGCCGCTTTCCGCGACGAGGCCGTACAGCAGGCGATTGCGTCGGGCCCGCGCGGGCGCATCGCCGTCGCCATGGTGGTCTGGGCGGATGCATCCACGCCCAAGGACGACAGCCGCTGGCATATCATGTCCGGCAAGGAAGGAGCTGATCGCTTCGCCAGCCTGGTCGAGCGCTTTCCCCGCCGCGTCGAGGGCGGCACCGGCATCGGCTCGGCGGTTGCCTACGCGATCCGGATGATGGAATGGAACGAGATCGAGTCGCCGCGACGCGTGGTCGACGTCTCGGGCGACGGCATCGAGACGCCGATGCGGGAGGATTCCTCGATCCTGCTGCCGGCCGCGCGCAACATGGCGCTGAGCCTGGGCGTCACCGTCAATGGTCTTGCCATCGCCAACGAGGTGCACAATCTCGACGACTACTACGAGGCCAACCTGATCGCGGGTCCCGACGCCTTCGTGGTGAAAGCGCGCAACTATTCCGATTTCAAGGTCGCCATCCGCGAGAAGCTGCTGCGCGAGATCGAGGCGCGGGTGGCGATGCTGGGGCGGTGAAGGGCGGGGCGGTCGGTGTCCTCATTGCGGCCAAGTCCAACTTCGCTATTGACGGATGCATCAATTTTGATACGCTCGACAAGGTGACATGCCGGATCGACCGAAGCTGATTCCTGTCGTTTTCTACACCACGAGCAGTGGTCATGAGCCGCTACGAGTTTGGCTCAAAGGCCTCGACAAGGACGACCGCCGGACAATCGGCGTCGACGTTCTGGCGGTGCAGCTGGGTTGGCCCATCGGCTTGCCACTGTGCCGATCGCTCGGAGCTGGATTGTGGGAGGTGCGCTCGGAGCTGCCGAGCCGGCGCATTGCCCGCGTGATCTTCGCTTTCGACGCTGGCGAGATTGTGCTGCTGCACGGCTTCATCAAGAAGACCCAGAAGACACGACGCGCCGAGATCGACCTTGCCCTCGACCGATTGAAGGAGATGACGTCATGAGCAGGAAACCACACCACGGTACCAGCTTCGAGAGTTTCCTTGCCGAGGACGGCATGCTCGAGGAGGTGACCTTGGTCGCCAACAAGAAGGTGATCGCGGCCCAGATCTCGGCCGCGATGAAGTCAAAGCGCCTCACCAAGAGCGCCATGGCAGCGCGGATGGAGACGACGCGGGCCCAGCTCGACCGGCTGCTCGACCCCGACAACGACAGCGTGACGCTCGCCACCCTGAAGCGCGCTGCCAAGGCCCTCGGCAAGACACTGAAGCTGGAGCTGGCATGAGCTCTGGCGCTGCTGCCGCGCGAGATCGAGGCGCGGGTGGCGATGCTGGGGCGGTGAAGGGCGGCTCCCATCATCACCCCCCGATATCGATCACGACGATCTCGGGCGGCACGCCGATCCGGACGGGCAGGATGCTGCAGCCAAGGCCTCCCGAGACGATCAGGTGGCGGCCGTCCTCGACGATGTGGCCATAGGCGTAGCGGTTGCCATAGCGCGACGGCACGACCGGGGAATAGCCCAGGAGGCGCACCTGGCCGCCATGGGTGTGGCCCGAGAGGGTGAGCGCGACCCGCTGCGGCACCACCGGAAAGACGTCGGGCTCGTGGGCGAGCAGGATGACCGGCTCCTCGCCCGTGACCTTGAGCAAGGTGCCATCGAGGTCGTCGAGCCCGCGCCAAGCCCGGCGGCCAGATCCGTGACCCGGCAGCAATGCGAGTTGGTCGGCAAGACCCGCCAGCCAGAAGCCCTGACCGCCCTTGCTCAAACGCACGACATCGTTCTCGTAGACCTTGATGCCGGCCCGCTCCAGCTCGAGCCTCGCGACCACGGGACCGCGTCCCAGCCGTTGCGCCTCGTGATCGTCCCACCAGTCGTGATTGCCCAGCACCGCATGCACGCCGAGCGGTGCTTTCAACCCGCTCAGCGCCTCGGCCCATTCGCGCGAGGAGAGCTTGCGCGTGCACCAATGGTGGCCGGCCACATAGTCGCCCAGCAGCACAATGGCATCGGCTTCCAGGCCGTTGGCCGCACCGGCGATTCCAGCGATCCGCTCGGCCGACATGTAGGGCTCGCCCGCATGCACATCCGTGACGACGGCGAGCCGGAGCGCGAGCCCGGGCGGCCAACCAGGCAATTTCAGCCTGTAGCCCGTCACCAGCAGCCGCCACAGCGGCTCGAAGCCAAGGCCATAGCCTGCGAGCGCGAGCCCGGCTCCGGTGGGCACGGAAAGGCCCAGCATGAATTGCCGTCGCGTGATCAAGCCGGCACCCCAGAAGTGCCGCCGACCGCTCTCCAACCGCTCATCCGCGCCTCACCGCTTCCACGTGGCCCGCGAAGGAGGGCTCCGCCATCAGTGTGCGGCACCGGTTGAAACGATTGACCGAGTAGGCCCAGAAGTCGTCGACCGGGTTGTTGTTGGCATGCTGGATGAGGCCCCAGAGCGTCCACAGCAGGTCGCACATGGCCTTGTAGATGACGATACGGCCGCGCTCGGCGGCGCTCGGCTCGCCGTTGAAATAGGCGAGGATCATCTCGTCCTCCTGGACCTTGTCGAAGCCGGCCTCGACCGCGAGGTCGCCCAGGTCCCACATGGGATCGTTCATGCCGGAATACTCCCAGTCGACGATCCACATGCGGCTGCCGGTGTCGAGGAAGTTCTCGCACAAGGGATCGCAGTGGCAGGGTGCGAGCGGCAGCGGCCGGGCATTCAGCGCGGTGCGAATGCTCTCCGCCTCCTTCAGCACCCCATGATAGCCCTGGGGAAAGGTCACGCTCTTGCCCGACAGCACCCGCAGGTACTCGTCGATCATCTTGAACAGCTCGAAGCGGAAATCGAACGTCGCCCCGCTCTGGTGCAGGCGCTGGAAGGCAAGGCCCGCCCGCAGCGGCCCACCCGCCGTCGACTTGAACAGAGCGGGCGTCATCGTCGTCGCACCGGCAACGAAGGCAGTCAGCATGACACCACTGGTGGCATCGACATGGATCACTTCCGGCGCGACCTCGGCTTCCGCGGCCGCGCGCGCTGCCACCGCCTCGACCTTGCGGTTGATGTACTCCTCCGTGCCCTTGCCCGGAATCCGCAGCACATAGGACCCGCCATTGCAGTCGAGGCGATAGACGAGGTTGGTCAGCCCGCCGAGCCGGGTGATGGCGATCTCACCGGGACGGGCCGAGGCGAAGAATTCGAGGCCGGAGATGACCTGGCGCGCCTTGTCGATGTCCTCACTCATCGTGCGGTCTCCGTCGATTCATTCGGCACTCCAATGCTGCAAGCAGAGCATCGGACGAGCGATCGGTCAATGTGCGTGTGCCGGATCCGCGGCCGGCGGGGCGAGCACGATCGCCCCTTCGGCGACCGGCTTGCCGCGACGGAAGCGGTCGACAGCGAATGGCTTGATGAGCTCGCCAGCTTCGCCTGCGGCAATGGCGTCAGCCATCAGCTCGGTTGCGCCAGCCGCCCCGGCGATGCCATAGGACCAGCCCGCCGTGATCCAGACGCCGTCCAGATCGGGGTGCGGCCCGAGCAGCGGCCCCCAGTCGGGCGTCGCATGCAGCATGCCCGCCCAATGGCGCAGGATCCGCAGCCGTGCGAAGGCCGGGAACATCTCGGCATAGACCTTGGCGGTCGCCGCCATCACCGGCAAATCGGTCGCCAGCGAGCATTGCGGGCGCTCCGCCACCTCGACGCCGCCGACGATCTCGCCGCGTGCCGTCTGATGCAGGTAGCAGAGGCGGTCTGGCAGTGCGATCGCCGGGCGCAGGATCGGGCGTACCGGCTCGAGCGCAATCGCCTCGATCCGCTGAGGAAAGCCCGCCAGCTCCAGACTGGCGAGCTTGGCGACGGCAGTGCTCTGCGCACCTGCGGCGATGACGGCGAGATCGCAGGGGATGCGCTCGGCGCCTGCGATCACTGCCGTGATCTTGCGGTCGCCGCGCTCGATCGCCGTCACCGCCTTGCCGTATTCGACGACGACACCAATGCGACGCGCGGCCTCGAGCAGGCCCTTCATGGCCGCATGGTGAGGTGCCACGCCGCCGTCGTGGAGCTGCACCGCACAGAGCACTGAGCCCACGTCCATGCAGGGTGCGATCGTTTTCAGCGCGGCAGAATCGATCAGGTCGGAGCGAAGCCCGAACTCGCGATGCAGCGGCACGGCTCCTTCGATCAGCCGCGCCGTCGCCTCCTTCTGTGCGACGATCAGATAGCTCCGCCGTGTGTACATGACGTTCTCGCCGAGCAGCTTCGACAGCGCGATCCAGCGCAGGTTCGAGAAGGCGAACAGTCGTGTCCATTCGAGCGAGCCGAACCCCCCGCGTACCAGCGTGCCGTTTCTCCCGGAGGCGCCGCCCTGGAAGTAGCCGGCATCCACGACCCGCACATGGCGGAAGCCGAGCCGGGCGAGATGGAAGGCGGTGCCGAGCCCATGGATGCCCCCGCCGATGACGACGATGCGCTGGCTGCCTGGCCGGATCCGATTGCTCATTGCTGTGGCTCCACCAGGCCGTCGAGACCGGCCGCCTGTGCTACGGTGATCGCGCGCCGGGGCGGACGATGCGACGGCCGATCGTCACCGAATTGGCCAGCGGACGCCTTGCGCATCAAGGCCCGCATCAACTCCCAGCAAGGCAGGCCTTGGCAGGGGCCCATGCCGCAGGAGGTCTGGCGCTTCAACTCCTCCACATGGGTCATGCCGGCCGCCATCTGATCGAGGATCTCGGCGCCCATCACGTCCATGCAGGGGCAGATCGAGGCGCTGCGGGCGTCAGCGAGGCTGCCCACATGGACCGGCTCGTCAGGCTCGGCCGCCGACCCGACGACGCGCACATGGGAGGGCAGACCGCGCGCACCGAGCCGTAGCTCGCCATCCGCTGTGGTCTGGAACGCGAGATTGGGGTCGCCGATCCAGGGACCGGCGTGCGCCACGGTCTCGCAGCCGACACGACGGCCGATGTCAACGGCGCGCACATGGGTGCTGCCGACGATGCGCTCGAGCACCCCGACTGCTGCCACGGCCACCACACTCGCGCCCGATTTTCCGAGAGCGTCCGCCAAGCCAGCTTCGGCGCCCGTGCCGACGACGACGATGCGCCCGAGCTCGATATTCCTGGCTGCCAGACCAAGCGCGGTCGCCGCGTCCATCACCCCCGGCAGCTCGTTTCCCGGCACTACGGGCGGGCAGGAACGCCGCCCCGTCGCGAGCACCAACTCGTCCGTCTCGACGACGATTGCGCCCTTTCTCGCGTCGAAGGGCGCAGCCGCAATCAAATGGCCCGACCGGTAGACACCAAAAGCCTCGGCGCCCGCAAAAACCTCGACCTCCTGCTCGCGGGAACCCGGAGCGAGGCCACGCGTGATCAGCACTACCTTCTTGCCACGCCGAGCAGCCTCGCTCGCAGCCAGCCGCCCGGCCGGACCACCCCCGACGACGACCAGGTCAGTCTTGCGTTTCTCGCCCGCCACCACGGCGACCTCTGGGAACGCAGGCGAAAGCGTACCCTCGCCAGCGAGGAAGCTGAGGAGCTGCTCCCAGCGCTCGAAGCGCGCCGTCCCACCGGGCAGCAGGCGGGGATGCTCGAAGCCGCCACGCACGCGCCGCTCGGGAAGCAGCCGGAACGACTTCAGCAGATCGAGGCGCGGACCGGGCCAAGTGCTCTGAGCGGTGACCCGCATGCCGGGCCTCACCTCGATCCGGTCGAGACGCTCATTGGGCGTACCGTCCACATCGGCGAGCACGCCCTGCACGAAGCTGCCGGAATAGGCCAGGGGCCGGTGACGCTTGCGGGTCGCGGCCAAGGTCTGGATCCCGTTACGCAACAGCGCCGCCGCAACCGTGTCGCCTTCGCGAGCCTCGAGCTGCTGACCGTTCCAGATGAAATCGACCATGGTATCTTCCGCTCGCTCAAGCCTTCAGCCGCAGGCCCTTTGGATCATAGAGGCAGCGCGGGCCGCGCCTTGCAGGGTAGCTCCTGCCGAAAGCCTCGATCGTGAAATCGACCTCTTTGCCCAGCTCGGACGACAGATAGCCGAAGGCGATCGTCTTGCCGAGCGTATGCCCGAAGGCGGCACTCGTCGTCTGCCCTACGACATGCCCGCCATGCAGGATCGTCTCGCCGGAATGGAAGGGGGCGAAGCCTTCGACCGTGAAGGAGGCGAGCTTACGCTTCGTCCCCTGCTGCTCGATGCGGGTGAGCGCCTGCCGGCCGATGAATTCGCCCTTGTCCAGAGCGACTGCAAAACCGAGGCCTGCCTCGTAAGGGTTGGTGTCGGGCGAGATGTCGCCCGACCAGTAGAGATAGCCCTTCTCCATCCGGCAGCAGTCGATCGCGCGATAGCCGGCATTGGCGATGCCGTGGGCTTGGCCTGCCTCCCACAGCGCCTCGTAGACATGGGCTGCGTATTCGGCCGGAATGTAGAGCTCGTAGCCGAGCTCGCCCACATAGCCGACCCGCACGACGCCGACGCGGGTGTTGGCGACCTCGAGCCATCGGGCCGCAAGATAGGGCACGGCAACGTTCGAGAGGTCCGCGTCGGAGACGCTCTGCAGCACCTCGCGGGACCCGGGTCCGCAGATATTGAGCGTCGCGAGAGCGCCGGTCTGGTCCTCGATCGAGACCGAGCCGTCCGCCGGCAGATGGCGGCTGACCCAGCCGCTGTCGCGCACGCCGAAGCCCGAGCCGGTGATGAGATAGTAGAGTCCCTCGTCCACATGCACGATCGTGACGTCGGCCTCGATCCCGCCCCGGTCGTTGCAGAGCTGTGTGTAGACCGCCTTGCCGGGCGGGCCGGAAAGGTCGCCGGCCGCAATCCTCTGCAGTACGGCGGCGGCACCCTTGCCCGTGATCCGGAGCTTCGCGAACGAGGACTGGTCGATGAGCGCGACCCGCTCGCGAATGGACCGGTGCTCCTCGGCGACATGCTCGAACCAGCCGGGCTTCTCCTCGAAGCTCAGCTGGTCGACCGGCTCCACGCCCTTCGGCGCAAACCAGAGCGGCCGCTCCCAACCGTTCTTGGAGCCGAGGACGGCGCCGCTGGACTTCAGGCGCTCATAGAGCGGGCTGCGGCGAAGCCCCCGCGCGGCATGGGTCTCCTCGCCGGGGAAATGGATCTTGTAGTAGGCGGCATAGGCCTCGATCGCGCGGGCTTCCAGATAGCGCCCCTGAGCGTGGAGCGCGCCGAACCGGCGCACGTCGAACGACCAGAGGTCCATGCCGGGATCACCGTCGAGAATCCAGCCGGCCATGGCGACACCCGCCCCGCCCGAAGCCGCGATGCCGGCCGTGAAGCCGCAGGCGACGTAGAAATTGTCGAGCTCGGGAGCCAATCCCATGATCGGCTCCCCGTCGGCCGAGACCGGGATCGGACCGTTGATGACGGTCTTGATGCCGATCTCCTCGAGGATCGGCAGGCGCTCGGCGGCTGGCAGCGCAAACAGCTCCAACCGGTCCATGTCGGCGGAAAACAGCTCGCGCCCGAACTCGAGCGGCGGCAGGCCACGGTGGAAGCCCTTCGAGCCTTCCTCCCAGCCGCCGATGGCAAAAGCCGCCACATCGGGCTTCAGGTAGAAGTTCTTGTCAGGGTCGCGCAGGGTGGTCAGGTCCTTGGGCAGGTCGAGCACCTTCTCGGTCAGGAAGTACTGGTGCTCGACGATGCCGGCGGCGAGCGGCACGCCCGCCATCTGCCCGACGCGCTTGGCCCAGAGGCCGGCGCAGTTGACGAGGATGTCGCAGGCGATGTTGCCGGCGTTCGTCACGACGCCGACGGCGCGCCGGCCCTCGATCGCAATTTCCTCGACCCTCACGCCCTCGCGGATCCTCGCGCCGTACTTGCGCGCGCCCGCCGCGAAGGCCTGCGTCACCTGGTAGGGGTCGATGTAGCCATCGCTCGGGATGAACGCCGCGCCAACGACGCCTTCTGCCGAAATCCACGGGAAGCGGCGCTTGGCCTCCTCCGCCGACAGCGCATGGCACTCGAAGCCGAAGCTCTTGGCGAGCTGCATCGAGCGGCGGATCTCGCTCCAGCGCTCTGGGCTCGACGCCAGCCGCAGCGAGCCGACCTTCTTCCATTCGGACGCGAGCCCGGTGTCGGCTTCGAGCTGATCGAAGACCGCGACCGAGTTCTGCATCAGGCGGGTGAGATTGCGCTTGCCCCGGAGCTGCCCGACCAGCCCCGCCGCATGCCAGGTCGAGCCGTGCGTCAGCTGCGCCTTCTCGACGAGGAGCAGGTCCTTCTCGCCGCGCTTGGCGAGCTGGTAGGCGAGCGAGCAGCCGATGGCGCCACCGCCGATGATGAGGATGCGCGAATGTGAGTCTGCACGAAAGGTCATGGGTAGTGCCCTGTCAGCATTTCACACGCTCCAGCTTCGGGTCGTAGAGCGCACCGAAATGGATCGTCGCTGGCACGACCTCGCTCGCAACCTCGAGCGCGTAGTTGCCGGCCTCGAGATACTCGGCCGTGACGCCCGCGTCGTTGCGCACATAGCCGAACCCGATGTTCTTGCCGACGGTGGTGCCCCAGCCGCCACTCGTGAGGTATCCGACCGGCTTGCCATCGCGCAGGATCGTCTCGCGGCCGGTGAGCACGACCTTCGGGTCGTCGACCGTGAAGCACATGAGCTTCTTCCTCGGCACCGAGTTGGCTGCCTGCTCGATCGCCGCCCGGCCGAGAAAGTCCTGTGTCGTCTTCAGCTTCACGAACATTGCGAGCCCGGCGTCCAACGGCGTGTCGTTCGGCGTGATGTCGGAGCCCCAGGCGCGATAGCCCTTCTCGAGGCGCAGCGTCTCGAGCGCGCGATAGCCGACGGGCGCGATGCCGTGAGCCTTGCCGGCCACCATCAGGCTATCGAACAGCTCGCCCAGCTGCCCGATCGGCGCGTGCAACTCCCAGCCAAGCTCGCCCACATAGGTGATGCGCAGCGCCCTGACCGGCACGTTCGCGATGCGGATGCCGCGTGCCTGCCCGAACGGGAAGCCGGCGTTCGAGACATCGGCCGAGGTCACGGCCGCCAGGACGTCACGCGCGCGCGGACCCATCAGCGAGAGCGTGCCGTAGTCCTCGGTCACGTCCTTGACTATCGCGTCGAGCCCAGCGGGGACATGGGTCCTGATCCAGGCGAGATCGTGAGTACGGAACCCCGTACCGGTTACGATGTAGAAGGTTCGCTCGCTGAGCCGGGCGACCGTCAGGTCGCATTCGATGCCGCCGCGGGAGTTGAGCATCTGCGTGTAGGTGACGCGGCCGGGCGGATGCGAAACGTCATTGGCACAAATGAAAGCGAGCGCCTTTTCCGCATCCGCGCCCGACAGCTCATACTTGGCGAAGGACGACTGGTCGAACAGGCCGACCCGCTCGCGCACTTTCCGATGCTCCTCGCCGACCGCCTCGAACCAGTTCGGCCTTCCCATCGAGTAGATGTCGCGCGGCTCGTCCTCAGGCCTGGCGAACCAGTTCGGCCGTTCCCAGCCGAGCTTGGCGCCGAACACCGCGCGATGCGCCTGCAGGCGCTCGTACAGCGGCGAGACGATCCGGCCGCGCGCGCTCGAGTACTCCTCCTGCGGCCAGACGATGGTGTAGTGCTTGCCATAGGCTTCGATCGTGCGCTCGCGCACGAAACGGTCGTCGCGATGCAGGCCCGAGAAGCGGCGGATGTCGGCGACCCAGAGGTCTAGTGGAGCTTCGCCGGTCATGACCCAGGAGGCGAGCGCCCAGCCAGCGCCGCCCGCGGATGCAATCCCGAACGCATTGAAACCGGTGCCGACGAAAATTCCCGCGACCTCGGGTGCTTCTCCAAGCATGAACATGCCGTCGGGCGTGAAGCTCTCCGGGCCGTTGATCATGCGCTTGATGCCGGCCGTCGACAACGCCGGCACGCGGCCGAGCGCGAGTTGCATGATCGGCTCGAAATGGTCCCAGTCCTCGTCGAGCAGCTGGAACTCGAAGCCCTCGGGCGGCGCCGCCACGTCCCACGGGATCGGGTTCTGCTCATAGCCGCCCATGACGAGACCGCCGACCTCCTCCTTGTAGTAGGTGAGGCGGTCGGGATCGCGCAGCGTCGGCAGGTCCTTGGGGACGCCCGCGATCGGCTCGGTGACGATGTACTGGTGGTGCATGGGTTGCAGCGGCACCGAGACGCCGGCCATCCGCCCGATCGCGCGGGACCAGAGGCCGGCGCAGATGACGACCCGCTCGCAGGCGATGTCGCCTCGACTGGTCGAAAGACCGGCGACGCGTCCATCCTTCACCTTGAAGCCGGTGACCGTCACGCCCTCGTGGATGCTGGCGCCGTGCATGCGTGCACCCTTGGCGAGCGAGCTGGTGATGTCCGCCGGGTTCGCCTGGCCATCGGTCGGCAGGAATGCAGCGCCGACGAGGTCGGAGACATCCATCAATGGCCAGTGGTCGCGGGCTTCCTTCGGCGAGAGGAGATGCATCTCGAGGCCGAAGGAATGCGCCGTCGTCGCCTGCCTCTTCACCTCGATCCAGCGGTCGGCATTGCAGGCGAGCCGCAAGCCACCATTGCGCCGCCAGCCGGTTGCGAGACCCGTCTCGGCCTCGAGCTCGTCGTAGAGCTCGACCGAGTATTTGAGGAGCCGCGTGACGGTTGCCGACGAGCGGAGCTGCCCGACCAGCCCCGCCGCGTGCCAGGACGAGCCGCTTGTCAGCTTGCCCTGCTCGAGCAGCACCACGTCCGCCTTGTGGTCGCGCGCCAGATGATAGGCTGTCGAGCAACCGATGATGCCGCCGCCGATGACGACGACCTCAGCGTGGGAGGGAAGTGAGGGCATCTGTCGTCACACTCCGAACCGTAGGTTGGGTCGAGCCCTTCGCAAGACCCAACACGCAATGTGCCGCGGAATGTTGGGTCTCGCTTCGCTCGACCCAACCTACGATTGCCTATGCGCTCGAAGCGCGCGCTCGAGGCGCCCGAGATAGTCGGCGGTGTAGGCCTTGTAGTCGAAGGCGAGCTTGGAGAACACCTCCGACACCATGCTCCACATGGTCTCGCGCAGGAGCGAGGCGCATTTCATCGCCGAGTAGCTGCGCCTGAGGCCGGCGTCGGGCACGCGACCGAAATAGGTCGCGAGCATCCACTCCTCCTGCTCCGGAGAAAGCTCGTTGTTGGAGGCGAGGTTGGCGAGGTCGAACAGAGGCGAATTGAAGCCCGCATAGTCCCAATCGATCAGCCATAGGCGGCTGCCGTCATCCATGAAATTGGCCGGCAGCAGGTCGTTGTGGCCGTAGACGAGGTCGATCTGGCCGACGTCGCGCTCGAGGGCTCCAGCCGTCTCGATCAGCCCGGCGAGACGCGGCGTATGGGGGCTGCCGGCCGCGCGAAGGGTGTGAGCGTAGTCGCGCACCACATGAAACACCCAGAACACCAGCGCCGGGCCGCGCAGGTGTCTGGGGATCTCGGTGTGGACACGCCGGATGAGCGGCAGGATCCGGATGAGGTTCCCTTCCTCACGCACATCCTGCGGCCCAAAAGTCCGTCCCTCGATGAAGCGGAAGACGAGAACGCCCGGCTCGGCATGCACGAGCGGGGGCGAGATGCCTGCCTTGTTGGCGGCTTCGCTCGCCGCACGCTCGTTGAAGCGCATCACCTGATGCACGGGGATGTCATCGCCGACCCGCACGAAGAACCGGTCGCCGGCATCCTCGACCGCGAAATTCACATTAGTGATGCCGCCGGTGAGCGGCCGCGGCTCGACCGGCGCGCGCCAAAGCGAGAGCTGCTTGACCCGGCTCACGGCGTCCGACATCGCCCCCTCCTCGTTTGCTATGCCAAACCCAGGCGCCCCTGCACCCGATTGGCCGCTCCCCGCAGCAGCCGGTCGGCGATGATGCCGATGAAGGCAATCGCGAGGCCCGCCACGATGCCGCGGCCCGAATCCGCCTTCGCCAGCGCGATGAACACCTCCTGGCCGAGATCGCGCGTGCCGATCATCGCGCAGATGATGATCATCGAGAGTGCCATCAGCACGGTCTGGTTGAGCCCGAGCATGATCTCGGGCAGCGCCAGCGGCAATTGCACGCGAAAAAACATCTGGCGGGGCGTGCAGCCAGCGACAGTTGCCGCCTCGATCAGCTGCGGCGGGATCTGGCGGATGCCGTGATTGGTGTAGCGGATCGCCGGCACGATGGCGAAAGATACCGTCGCGATCATCGCGGTCACGTCACCCACCCTGAACAGCATGACGACCGGGATGATGAAGCAGAACGAGGGCAGCGTCTGCAGGGTGTCGATGATCGGCGAGATGAAGGCTTCGACCCGATCGCTGCGCGAGGCCCACAGCCCGAGCGGAATGCCCAGCAGCGCCGCAATCACCGCCGAGACGCCGCACAGATAGACGGTCGCCATGGTCTTTTCCCAAAGCCCGGCTGCCGCACAGAACGTGGCGAGCAGCGCGACCAGCGCCGCTAGCTTCCAGCCCGAGAGGCGATAGGCCGCCAGCCCGAGCAGCAGAACGGCCCCAAGCCAGGGAAAGCCCTCGAGGAAGGTCCTGACCGGATTGAGCACGTAGATGATCAAGGTGGTGCGGAAGAGCTCGATTACATCGAAGAAGTTGAAGGTCACCCAATCGACGGCTGCTTTCCACAGTGGCGCCGTCGAGATCGTGATCGATTTCGGCACGGCGGCGAACACCGGCAGGAACAGGCCGAGCGCCGTCGTCGCCGCCAGGATCGCGAGCGCAAGCGCCAGATAGGGGTGGCGGACCCAGATCGGACCCTCGATGAAGTGGGCCGCCGGCCGCTGACGCGCCGCGGCTTGAGAGATCCGGTCGAGCGCGATCGCCAGCACCACGATGGCGAGGCCGGCCTCCATCCCCTGCCCGATCTTCAGCGCGCGCAACGCGAGCAGCACGTCGTAGCCCAGGCCGCCCGCTCCGATCATCGAGGAGATGATCACCATGTTGAGGGCGAGCATGATCACCTGATTGACGCCGATCATCAGCGTCGGACGGGCGGACGGCATCAGCACGCGCCACAGCTTCTGGCGCGGCGTGCAACCGGCCATCTCGCCGAAATCGTCGATCTCATGGGGCACGCGATCGAGCGCGAGCGTCGTCGCGCGCACCATCGGCGGCATGGCGAAGATCGCGGTCGCCAGCATCGCCGAGACCGGGCTGTTGCCGAACAGCAGCAGCATCGGAATGAGGTAGGCAAAGGTCGGCATCGTTTGCATCAGGTCGAGCGCCGGCGTGATGATGCCACGATCGACCCACGGTTTGCGGTAGGCGAGAATGCCAGTCAATGCGCCGAGCACGATGCAGAGCGGCACGCTGATCGCGATCAGCGCCAACGTCAGCATCGAGCTTTCCCATTGCCCGAAGAAAGCGATGTAGAGGAAGCACCCGGCCGCGAGCAAGCCAAGGCGGACGCCGCCGAAGGCATAGCCGCAAATGGTCGCTGCCGCGCAGACGCCGACCCAGGACAGCCGCGGCAATAGCCAGGCGTCGGGGCCGGTGCCGAGCTTGAAGCCCTTGGCGAGCAGCGAGAAGGCGAGGTTGAGCGGCACGCCGAACACGTCGGTGATGAAGCGCGTGAACCAGGTGAGGTTGGTCTTCAGCCACGCCATCAGGCCCGAGACCCAGTCGGCAAACGGGATGATGGCATCGATCGGATAGTCGACCGCCCAGGGCGCAATCCCTGGGAAAAGGTAGATCAACCCAACCACCGCGATCGCCGCCACCCAGACGAGCGGCCAAGGCGAGGCCGCGCCGTGCTCATGTCCCATCTCGCCGGTCAGCACCGTCATGGCCGATCCCTCGCGAGCGTATCACGGCCGGCGAGCAGATCGATCACGGCTTCGGGTGTGATCTCCCCGATCGGCCGTCCCGCCTCGTCCGTCACCGCGAACAACTTGCGGGCGCCCACGATCGCGGCTGCAAAGCTCGCGACCTTCGCATTCGACCTGACGTTGCCGCCATAGTCGCGCGCCGCGCTCAGAGGCTGCATCAGCCGGCCGGCCGACATCACCTTTGCGCGCTGCACGTCGCGCGTGAACTCGGCCACATACTCGGTCGCGGGATGCAGCACCAGGTCCTCGGGTGTGCCGATCTGGATGATCTCGCCATCCTTCATGATGGCGATGCGGTCGGCGAGCCGGATTGCCTCGTCGAAATCATGGGTGATGAAGACGATCGTCTTCTTCAGGACGGCCTGCAGGCGCATCAGCTCGGCCTGCATCTCACGCCGGATCAAAGGATCGAGCGCGGAGAACGGCTCGTCCAGGAACCAGATTTCCGGGCGCACCGCGAGGCTGCGGGCGATACCGACACGCTGCTGCTGGCCACCGGAGAGCTCACGCGGATAGTGCCGCTCGCGGCCGCCCAACCCCACCAGCTCGATCACCTCGCGGGCCCGCGTGTCGCGCTCGCGGCGCTCGACGCCCTGCACCGACAGCGGAAATGCGACGTTCTCGAGCACGGTCAGATGCGGCAGCAGGGCGAAGTGCTGGAACACCATGCCCATCTTGTGCCGGCGAATCTCGATCAGCTCCTCGGGGCTCGCCTTCAGCAGGTCCTTGCCATCGAGGGTGACCTCGCCCGCCGTCGGCTCGATCAGGCGCGACAGGCAACGCAGCAAGGTCGACTTGCCCGAGCCCGACAGGCCCATGACGATGAAAATCTCGCCCTCGGAGACGCTCAGTGACGCGCCGCGGACGGCCCCGATCAGGCCCGCGCCCGCCAGCGCGGCGGCATCGGGCCGGCCGGCGCTTGCGCGTAGGAACTCGGCCGCACGCGGGCCAAACACCTTCCAGACACCGCGGCAGACGAGCTTGTGCTTGCGGGCTTGGCGCGGCGCGGCGGAAGCGGCTGGAGTTGGGCTCATATCGTTCATGCGGACCTGTGCGACATCGTCACGTTCGCGGCCGGAAGGCTACATCCCCCAGCCCGATCGGGCAAAGCAAGGCGGCCGGCTCCACCCATGCGGGCAGAACCAGCCGGCACTCGTGCTCACTACACCAGATGACAAAGTCGCCTACTGCGCCCAGGCGCGCCACTTGGCTTCGTTGGCCGCGACCCAGGCCGCAGCCACGTCGTCGATCGACTTGGCGTCCAGATCGACTTGGCCGGAGAGAGCGTTCAGCTCGGCCGAATCCATCTGGAAAGCCTTGGTGACTTTGTAGGCAACCGGCCACTTGTCCTTCATGCCGCCCCACGAGAACTTCCAGATCTCGCCCGACGGCTTGCCGCAGTCATACTTCTCGCTGGTGTTGGAACCCCAGGCGGCGTCCTCATAGCAAGCCTTCTCGTGCTTGGGGAACTCGACCCACTCGCCCTCGTACTTGGCGGGCGCCCAGTGCGGGGAATAGATCCACAGCATGATCGGCGCTTTGCGCTGATAGGCGCTGTCGAGCTCGGCGAACATGGCGCCGTCGGTGCCCGCATGGACGACCACGAATGGCAGGCCGAGCGATTTCACGCGCTCGTCGTCGAAGCCTTCCCACGTCACCGGGCCACCCAGATATCGGCCCTTGTCACCGGTCTCGGCCGTCGAGAACGCCTTGGCGCAGGCTGGGTCCTTCAGGGCCTCCCAATTGGGCAGGCCCGGGCACTTCTCCTTCATATAGAGCGGATACCACCACTCCTCCTTGGCCTTGGGGCCGAGCGGACCCAGGCGCTCGGTCTGACCGGTTGCCTCGGAGGCCTTCATGGCCTCGCCCGCGGTCGTGTCCCAGTACTCGACGCCGACCGTCAGGTCGCCGTTGGTGAGGCCGGTCGTCAGGCTGGAGAGGTAATCGCCGGTCGGGTACTCGACTGCGTAGCCGAGCTTCGTCAGGATGCCGCCGAGGATCTTGGCGTTCAGGTTGACGCTGGTCCAATCGAACAGGGCGATCTTGATCGGATCGGCTGATTCCGGCACGGCCGCCGCGACCGGACCGGCAAACCCGATGCCCGCCAAAGCCATCACGGCCGCCGCGCAGCGTAATTCATGCAGCATAGCTTCCTCCCAAAGAGCGTTGGTCTCCATTCGAGACCTTCTTAGTGTGCCAATCTAATTCCATTCTCCACCCAAGTTGCAAGGGCTTTCGCTGCCTAGGCGTCCTGCCGAGCGTTGGGATCGGCGCAGGAACGCCCCAGGCAGCCGCGGGTAACCATCGCAAGCGCTCTGCGACGCCTTGGGCAAATTTCTCTCTTGACTGAGGAGTGGTTGCGCTCTTCACCTTGCCGGTGATTTGCCTAGGCTCGCCTGCGCAGCCGAAGCTACCTGAGTGGTTGGAGCGTTGCAGCATGAGATGCAGACCATTGCGCTGGTTGTGGGGCCTCCTGCCTCTGGCTCTTCTCGGCCTGGTGATGGTGCTCGGCGAGCAGTCGCGGATCGAGAAGGACTTGACTTCGCGTACGACAGCCGCGCTCGAGGATGCAGGCTTCTCCTTCGCCCAGCCGCAGTTCGGCGGGCGTGAAGGAGTGATCGCCGGCCAGGCCGTGGACGAGGAGGAGCGCCGGCAGGCAATCGAAATCGTGCGCGGCACCTGGGGCGTTCGCAATGTCGAGGACCGGCTCGCGCTGATCGACGAGGTGCGTCCCTATGTCTGGTCGGCGATGCGGGACGGCAATCGGCTGCGGCTCGAGGGGTACGTGCCCGGCGACGACGAGCGGCGGAATGTGGTCGAGCTGGCGCGGGAGCGGTTTCCTGGATTGCAAATCGACGACCGCATGCAGCTCGGCCGTGGCGAGCCGCGTCGCACCAGCTACCTCGAGGGCATCCGCTTCGGTTTCGACCAGCTGGCCCGGCTCGACACTGGCGATGTCCGGCTCGAGGACCTCGAGCTTTCGCTCGCCGGTGTCGCAGGCTCGACGGACGATTTCGACACGATCAACGGCGAGCTGCAGCGCAAGCTTCCCCGCGGTGTCACGCTCGGCGAGAACGACGTGCGGGCGCCAGCCATCAGCCCCTACCCATTCAGCGCCAGTCTGAAGGCCAACAAGCTGGTGCTGGAGGGCTTCCTGCCGGACGCTCAGTTGCGCGATCGCCTGCTGCGCCAGCTCGAGCAGCGCCTGCCGCGGGCCGCCGTCACCGACCGCACCAAGATCGGCGGCGGCGAGCCACGCCAGTTCGACGACGCGGCCAGCGCCGTCATCGACCATCTCGCCATGCTCGAGGAAGGCAATGCCGGGCTGACCGACACCGATGTCGAGCTGTCGGGCGTCGCCAAGGATCAGGATGTGGCCGATCAGGCGGTCGGGGGGCTCAAATCGGCACTGCCGGCGGGCTTCCGCTTGAGCGATCGCGTCACTTTCCTGAAGCCGCGCGAGCGCACGGTCGCGGCCTACGCCTGGAGCGCGGGCTTCGACGACAAGAGCCTGGTGCTGGAAGGTTTCATCCCCTCCGAGGAAGCGCGGACGAGCCTCGTTGCAGAAGCCAGACGGCGGATCCCGGACGTCAGGATCGTCGACTTGACGGAGGTCGCGCGCGGCGAGCCGCCGCGTTTCCTGGAGGCTGCGCTGACCACGCTCGACCATCTGTCGCGCCTGAAGAAGGGAACCGCGAGCTTTGCCAAGGACCAGCTGACGTTCGATGGCCTGGCGGTCGACGAGGATCGCGCCGGCGAAATCGGTGCGAGCCTGCGGCGATCGCTGCCGAGCGAGTTCACGGTCGCGGGTACAGTGACCTTCGAGAAGGCCCGCATCGCAACCGTCGACCCCTACCGATGGAGTGCGAGGCTGTCCGAGGATGGCGTCGTGCTCGAAGGCTACGTTCCCGACGCGACGACCAGGGCCGACCTGCTGAAGTCAGCCGAGCGCGACGCCCCGGGTGGTCGCGCCACCGATCTGACCGAGATTGCGCGCGGCGAGCCGGCCGACTTCGCCAAGGCGGCACGTGCCTCGCTCGAAGCGCTCGTCCGCCTCAAATCGGGCGAGGCCCGCATCGAGCGCGACACGCTCGTGATCGAGGGGCTCGCGGCCGATGCGGCGACGGCCAGGGATCTGAGCGCGCGGCTGAAGTCGTCGCTGCCGCGCCGGATTCGGCTGGAGGAGCGCATCACTATCGCGAAGCCGGCGCTGGCGACCGTCAATCCCTACACCTTCTCTGCCGACTACGAGGACGGCCGACTGGTGCTCGAGGGCCAAGTGCCGAGCGAGGACGTGCGTGCCGCCATCCTCGCACGCGCCGCCCACAGCCATCCCGGTGTCGAGATCACCGATCGCCTCGGGCTCGCGCTCGGCCACCCGGGCACACCCGAGGACTGGCGCGACGCCGCGGGCTATGCGATCGACCAACTCGCCGCCATGAAGCGTGGCCGGGCCCGGATCGAGGGCAACCAGCTCTCGCTCGAAGGCGAGGCCATCGACATTCCGGGCTATGATGCCATCCAGGCTGCACTGACCCGATCGCCGCGCGGCACGCGGATCCGCGAGGCCAAGATCACGCGCCCGATCGCCGCTACCTATGTCTGGCAGCTGTCGGCCAAGGGCGACACGATCGTGCTCGCGGGCCAGATCCCCAGCGAGGAGACACGCAGGAAGGTCTTCGACTACGCCGCGCAGCGCTTTGCCGGCCGCAACCTCACGGACCGCATGGAGATCTTCGGGGGCGTGCCGGAGCCCGAGCGGGATTGGCTGCGCGTGGTGCAGACGGGCATCCGCGCGGTGTCGATCCTGGGCGAAGGCCGTGCGGTGCTGACGGGCCGCGAGCTCTCGATCGAGGGCGAGACCAGGGTCGAGGCCGTGCCGGGCCGGATCGAGGAGATCGTCCGCACCGCGATGCCGTCGGGCTATGATGGCCGGTCGCAAGTGGCCTATGTCGGACTCTCGGCCGAGGAAGTCGCCGCCGAGGAGGAGCGCAAGGCTGCTGAGGAGGCCGATCGCAAGCGCGCCGAGGAGGAGCTCGCCGCCAAAGCCGAGCAGGAGCGGATCGCGGCCGAGGAGAAGGTCAAGGCCGATGCAAAAGCCCAGGCCATGGCCGAGGACGAAGCACAGGAATACCGGTTCGATGCGACCTATGACGGGCTCGAGCTCGATCTGGAGGGCACCGTGCCGACCGAGGCTTCGCGCGAAACCGTGATCGCTGCCGCCAAGCGCAAGCTTCCCGACCGCACCATCAAGGACCGCCTCGAGGTTCGCGATGGGGCGCCCGATGGCTGGGTCGATGCAATCCTCAAGGCGCTCGATCCGCTGACGCTGCTGGAGAAGGGCAAGATCGCCATCCGCAAGGGGCTGGTGCGGTTGAATGGCGAGGCCGACAGCGACGCCTTGATGGCGCGCGCCCGCCGGATGCTCGAGGAAGGATTGCCCCAGGGCTATGGCGGGGAGAACGAGGTCGTGCTGGTCCCTCCCCCGACGCCCGACCCGGATGTGGTGGCACGCAAGCAGGCCGAGGAGAAAGTCGACGTCGATGTGCTCTTGAAATCGAGCGACAAGCTCGATGCCGGCGATTGCCAGGCCGTGCTCAATACGCTGGTGCGACGCGGACAGGTGTTGTTCGCGACGGCGAAATTCGAGCTCGATCGGAAATCCAAGAAGACGCTCGGAGCGCTGCCCGATATCGCGCAACGTTGCCCCGACATGCGGATCGCCATCGCCGGCCATACCGACTCCGACGGGGCCGCCAAGTACAATCAATGGCTGTCCGAGCGGCGGGCCGAGGCCGTGGTCGACTACCTGGTCGGCCTGGGCATGGATCGCAGCCGGGTGTCGGCGATCGGCTATGGCGAGATGCAGCCCATCGCCAACAACGATACGAAGGCCAACAAGGCCCGCAACCGGCGCATCGAGCTCGAGGTTTCGATCCAGTAGACTGCGGTGAGCTGAGGCGCGAAAGGTTTCACTATGTTGACGAGCATCGACTATCTGGCCTGGCAGCTCTGGCCCTATCTGCTGATCGCGCTGCTGCTCGGGTTCGGGTGGGGCTGGTACGCATGCGCGAACGCGGACGAGGACTGAGCTTGCGGAAGCGCTGGCTCGCGGCGCGCGTGCCGCGAGCCGACGGCAGGCTGAGTTTGGTGGCGGGCTGTCCGAGCCCCGTGTGTATCGGACGATAGGAGCCGAGGTTGCCGAGATGAGCTATTACATCCTCCAGTCTCTCGCGCTGCTGGCGCTCGCCTACGTCCTGGGATGCTGCCTGGGCTGCTTCACCCGCCGCTTGCGCGGAGCCGACGAGTTGGTGCCCGCAGGCACCTCCCATGCGACAGCCGCGCCGGCCCCGACGCCGCCCTCGCCGACACCTCGCACTGGTCCGATCGTGGTGCGCACGAGCGAGCCGTCGCATCGGTCCGGCTCCGAAACCGACGTGGTCGTGCGCGCCCGGCCGGCCACAGGCGGCGCTCAGGCATCGCCGTCCGCCGAGGCCGGCCGTTTCAAGCGGGCATTCGAGCCCCAGGCCGTGCCGGTGATGCCGCCACGCCAGCCCGCGCCAGCTCCGGCCAACCCTTTGCCAGCCGCACTGGCCGCGGCAGCGGCAGCGGCGACCGCCGTTGCGACGCAACCTGCTGCGCCGGTGCGAGCTCCGGTCCGGCCGGCCACGCCCGCTCCCACACCGATCCCCGTTTCCACGAGCGTTCCGGTCGCGGTGCCGGTCGCCACGGGTCCGGCCGAAGACCTGAAGCGCATCAAGGGTGTCGGCCCCGAGCTCGAGCGCCGGCTCAACGCCCTCGGCGTGCGGCGCTATCAGCAGATCGCCGCCTGGACTGCGGCCGACGTCGCCAAATTCAGCCGCGACCTCGACTTCCACGGTCGCATCCAGCATGAGAACTGGATCGAGCAGGCCCAGATCCTTGCCCATGGCGGCGAAACGGCATTCTCGCGACGGGTCGACGCCCGCGAGGTTCCCGCGAGCCATGGTGACACCTGGACACCGGTTGCACCCTCCCAGATCGAGCGCCAGGGCGGTGTCTCCACCGACGAGCATGGTGCCGAGGCTCTCGTGGGCTCCGCCCGCCGGGATGCGGCAAGCGCGGCTGCGGCCGCCGCAGCCGCGGCGATCGCAGCAGGCGCCGCCGGAACAGGCAAGAGCCAGGCGATCGCTGGAGGGCGCACCTTCATGGCCGCACGGACGCTCGATCCGATGCCCGTTGCCATGTCGGCTGGCGGCGGCGGGGTCGCCGCGTCCGGCGGGATCGCCGATGACCTGAAGCGGATCCGCGGCATCAGCGCGGAGGTCGAGACGGCGCTGCTGCGGGCAGGCGTCACGCGCTACGGGCAGATCGCGGTCTGGCTGCCCGCCGATGTCGAGCGCCTCAGCGACCTCCTAGGATTGCACGGCCGGATCGAGCGCGAGAGCTGGATCGATCAGGCGCATGTGCTCGCACGCGGCGGGGAGACCGAGTTCTCGCGCCGGATGCGCCAGCCCCGCGTCGACCGCAACCAGCCGCCGCAAGCCGTGCGGCCGCAGCTACCAACGCCTCCCACAACGACGGCGACGGCGGTATCCGCCAACCCCTCGCCGCGCGGCGGCCTGGCCGATGACCTGAAACGCATCCGTGGCATCAATCTGGTGATCGAAAAGAAGCTAGCGCGCATGAACGTCGTCAACTACGGCCAAATCGCGGGCTGGTCGGCCTCCGACATCGAGCGCATCAGCGAAAGCCTGGGAGTGCGTGGCAACATCGAGCGGGAGCGCTGGATCGAGCAGGCGCAAATCCTGTCGGGTGGGGGACACACGGACTTCTCCAAGCGCGTCGACCGCGGCGTGGTCGCATCTAGCCGCGACGACGAAACCAAGAGCTGACGGGCCGCGGGATCACGCCGCTCGCTCCGGCTCACTGCGTCCCCCGAAACTCGCGCTTGCCTTCACCCCGTCGGAGGCGGAAAGAAATTCTGCAATCGCAGCCATCGTCGGCTCATCGCGCAGCAAGGGCGCATGCCCCTGTTTGGGTACCGTGATCGCCACCAGATCGGGATGGATCTTCGCCATTCTCGCAACGGTCTCGGGCGCGAGCAGATCCGAGCTCTCGCCGCGGATCACCATTGCCGGAATGCGCGTCAGCGCCGCGAACTGGTCCCACATCTCGGGCTGCTCGCTGCCGATGTCGGCGATGCGGATCGAATTGGCGATGGCTGGATCGTAGGAGGGTGTCGGCAAGCCATTGCTATCGTTGTACCAAGCCTTGGCGATCTCGGTCCATTCTTCGTCCTTGACCGCTGGAAACTGGCGCCGGCTCATCTCGCGCACGAGCCCGGTCGCCTCCTCCCAGCTCGCCGGCAGCGGGATCCGGCCCACATAGCCAGCGATGCGCGCAAGGCCATTGCGCTCGACCACCGGTCCGATGTCGTTGAGCACGACCGCTCCCAGCACCGTCGGCCGCATCACCGCCAGCACCATGGCGATGAGGCCGCCACGCGAGGTGCCGATCACGGTGACATCGTGCAGCCCCTCGCGCGTCAGGAAGTCGAGGACATCGAGCGCCTCGATCAAGGGCGTGTAGTTCTTCCAGTCGGGATCGTGCTCGGAGCGACCACGGCCGCGCATATCGAGACAATAGACGTCGCGCCGGTGTCCGCGGGCGTCCGCGAGCCGAGCACTCAGCATGTGGAAATCACGCGCATTGCGTGTCAATCCGGCAAGGCACACCACTGGGCGGCGGGCCGAGCCCGCTGCCGGGTAATGGCGCGCGTAGAGCCGCAGCCCGTCGCGGCAGGTGTAGAAGATGTCGCGCCAGGATTGGGGGGCTGCTGGCTCGGACATGGGCAGTCTCCTCGATTGCGCCGGGCGAGCTGGACCCTGCCACCGCGACAGGGGCGCCGGCAAGAGGTCACGCCGGCCGCGACCGGTCGAGCACCAGCACCGTGAAGGCGGCACTGTCGCCCGGACCCGGCGCAACGACCTCGCGCGCGACCTCGTGCCATTCCGCGGCGTCGAGAGCGGGAAAGCGGGTGTCGCCTGCCGCATCCAGGTCGACGCGGGTCAGATGGATGCGGTCGGCGCGCGCGAGCAGGCCCGCATAGATCTCGCCGCCGCCGATCACCATGATGTCGGCCACGCGCCGGGCCTGCGCTCTGCTCGCGGCCAGAGACAGCGCCGCCTCGACCGTCGGCACACACTCGATGCCCGCGATGCCCAGATCGCCCCGCCTGGTGACCACGATGTTGTCGCGCCCTGGCAGCGGCCGGCCGATGCTCTGAAAGGTCTTCCGCCCCATGATCACCGGATGCCCGAGCGTCAGCGCCTTGAAGCGCTTCAGGTCGGAGGGCAGCCGCCAGGGCAGGCCGCCTGCCGCCCCGATCACGCCGTTGCGCGCGACCGCGACGACGAAAGTGATGCGCAAGCCCTCGATCACACCGCCACCTCCGCCTTGATCGCCGGATGCGGGTCGTAGCCCTCGAAGCGGATGTGGTCGTAGCTGAAATCGAAGAGGCTCTTGACAGTGGGATCGAGCACGAGACGCGGCAGCGGCCGGGGCAAGCGCGAGAGCTGCAACTCGGCTTGCTCGACATGATTGAGATAGAGGTGGGCGTCGCCCAGCGTATGGATGAATTCGCCCGCTTCGAGCCCGGTCGCCTGGGCGAGCATGTGGGTCAGTAGGGCGTAGGAGGCAATGTTGAACGGCACCCCGAGAAAAATGTCGGCCGAGCGCTGATAGAGCTGGCAGGAGAGCCGGCCGTCCGCCACGTAGAGCTGGAACAGACAATGGCAGGGCGGCAACGCCTGCTTGTCGACGTCGGCCGGATTCCAGGCGGTGACGATGTGGCGGCGGCTATCGGGATTCTTCCTCAGGCTGGCGATCAGCTCGGCGACCTGGTCGATATGCCCGCCGTCTGGCGCCGGCCAGGAGCGCCATTGCGCGCCATAGACCGGTCCCAGATCGCCGTTCTCGTCAGCCCATTCGTCCCAGATGCCGACGCCGTTGCGCTGCAAGTAGGCGATGTTGGTATCGCCCCGCAGGAACCAGATCAGCTCGTGCACTATCGATTTCAGGTGCAGCTTCTTGGTGGTGACGAGGGGAAAGCCCTGCGCGAGGTCGAACCGCATCTGATGCCCGAACACGCTGAGCGTGCCGGTGCCGGTGCGGTCACCCTTTTTCACGCCGTTGGCGCGGACATGGGCGAGGAGGTCGAGATACTGGCGCATGGGGGGAGGCTAGCCGATTCCGGACAACCTGCCCAATCACGCATTCATCCCGCCAACACCTGTTTCAGCGTCGTCCCCAGCGACGCGGGCGACGGCGAGACCTCGATGCCGGCCGAGCGCATGGCTTCCATCTTCGAGCCCGCATCGCCCTTGCCACCCGCGATAATGGCGCCCGCGTGCCCCATGCGCCGGCCGGGCGGAGCGGTGACGCCGGCGATGAAGCCGACCATGGGTTTCTTGCGGCCACGCTTGGCCTCATCCTTCAGGAACTCGGCCGCATCCTCTTCCGCCGCCCCGCCGATCTCGCCGATCATGATGATCGAACGCGTCGCCGGATCGGCGAGGAACAGCTCGAGCATATCGATGAACTCGGTACCCTTGACGGGGTCGCCGCCAATGCCGACGGCGGTGGTCTGCCCGAGCCCTTGCGCCGTCGTCTGGAACACCGCCTCGTAGGTCAACGTGCCCGAGCGCGAGACGATGCCGACACTGCCGGCACGGAAGATCGAGCCCGGCATGATGCCGATCTTGCATTCGTCAGGCGTCAGCACGCCCGGGCAATTCGGACCGATGAGGCGCGATTTGCCGCCCGACAGCGCGCGCTTCACCTTGATCATATCCATCACCGGGATGCCCTCGGTAATGCAGACGATGAGTGGCACCTCGGCGTCGATGGCTTCGAGGATCGCGTCGGCCGCAAAGGGTGGCGGCACGTAGATCGAGGTGGCATTCGCCCCGGTTGCGGCGACGGCTTCGGCAACGGTGTCGTAGATCGGAATCCCGCCGAGCTCTGCATCCTCGTGCTTGCTGCCGCCCTTGCCCGGCGTCACACCGGCGACCAGCTTCGTCCCGTATTTGAGGGCCTGCTTGGAGTGGAAGCCGCCCTGCGAGCCGGTAAAGCCCTGGCAGATGACCTTGGTATCGCGGTCGACGAGGATGGACATGGTCGAATGGCCCCAGCTAGCTGAAGAGTGTCTTCTGGGCCAATCGAGCGCGATGTTCAAGCCAGCCCAAGGTCGAGGCGTCCTTCAGGGGCCCCGAAACGGATTCTCCGCCCGCACGGTCCCATAGATCTGACCGTGGCTCAAATCCTCGGTGAAGAGCGTCGTCGCTCCCAGCACCTCGGCGGCGGCGATGATGGCGCCGTCCCAGTAGGAGATGCGGTAGCGATGGGACAGCTCGGCGCCTCTGATGACGATGTCCGGGTCGAGTGCCACGCATGGCTGCAAGATCAGCACTTCGATCCACCTGAGCGCTTCCGCAGGTGGCATAGGCGACTGACCTTTGCGCGTGACCGCGTTGTAGAACTCGGCCAGCACCTGGGCGGACGTTCCGAACGCGACGTCGCCGATCAGCCTATTTGCCCTCGCCTTCTTCGTCGCTTCCATCGGGTTCCGCGAAGCCGCGTAGAGGAGCACGTTCGTGTCCACGAAGGCTTCCACGGTCATAGAGTTCTTCCCGATTCCATTTCCAACCGGGCCCAGGATCCCAGGTCGAGCTCTCGCTCAACGCGAGAAGCTGGCGACGGGCTTCCCTGGAGCGCTCCTGTTGGCTGACGAGGCCGGTCAGATACTCCCGGACCAGTGCATTCACGGTCGTCTCGCGCTCGGCCGCGTATTTGCGGGCTTCGCGCAACACGTCCTCTTCGATGGCGAGTGTGAGGTTTTTCATGTCACACAGGATATGTGGAGCTGTGTGGGCGAGTCAAGCCACTGCCCTCACCGCCTGCACGATCTTCTCCGCCGCGTCGTTCAGGTCGTCGGCAGGCAGGATCGCGAGGCCGCTCTCGGCCAGGATGCGCTTGCCCAATTCCACGTTGGTGCCTTCGAGACGAACCACCAGCGGCACCTCGATCGCCATTTCGCGGGCGGCCGCGATCACGCCTTCCGCGATGATGTCGCAGCGCATGATGCCCCCGAAGATGTTGACGAGGATGCCCTTCACGTTGCTGTCGGAGAGGATGATCTTGAAGGCGTTCATCACTTGCTCTTTGTTGGCGCCTCCGCCCACGTCGAGGAAGTTGGCTGGCTCCGCGCCATAGAGCTTGATGATGTCCATGGTCGCCATGGCGAGGCCCGCGCCGTTCACCATGCAGCCGATCGAGCCGTCGAGCTTCACGTAGTTGAGGCCGAACTCGGAGGCTTTCACCTCGGCTGGGTCCTCCTCGTCGAGGTCGCGCAGCGCCATCACGTCCTGGTGGCGGAAGAGGGCGTTGGAATCGAAATCGATCTTGGCGTCGAGGCACTTCAGAGCGCCGGCCTCCGTCACGATCAGCGGATTGATCTCGAGCTGGCTCATGTCCTTCTCGACCATGGCGCGGTAGAGATCGCCGATCAGCTTGGCGCACTGCTTCACCTGCTCGCCCTTCAAGCCGAGCGCGAAGGCGATGCGTCTTCCGTGGTGGGGCTGCAAGCCGGCAGCGGGATCGATCGAGACGGTGACGATTTTCTCAGGCGTCTTGTGCGCGACCTCCTCGATGTTCATGCCGCCTTCGGTCGAGGCGATGAAGGCGACGCGCGAGCGCGCCCGATCGACGAGGGCGGAGAGATAGAGCTCGCGCGCGATTTTCGAGCCATCCTCGATGTACACTCGTTTGACGACCCGACCGGCAGGGCCGGTCTGCAGCGTGACCAGCGTCCGGCCGAGCATCTCCTCGGCATTGCGACGCACCTCCTCGATCGACTTGCAGAGCCGCACGCCGCCGGCGGCCGTGGGGCCCAGCTCCTTGAAGCGGCCCTTCCCCCGCCCGCCCGCATGGATCTGCGACTTCACGACCCAGACAGGGCCCGGGAGGTTGGCCGCCGCTTTCACCGCCTCGTCCGCCGTGAACGCCGGCTGCCCCTCGGGCACCGGCACGCCATAGGTCGCGAGCAATGCTTTCGCCTGATACTCGTGGATATTCATGCGGCTCTCCCGGACAGCGCCAGCAGGCGAAATGATCTGTCCGGGTTTAGAGGCTCGTGTCTCGTGCCGCAATGCGGAATTGGTCGAAGCCCAGCAGTGGCGGCACTGCCAAGTCCACCAATGCGTCTTGCCCGCGCAGGCGGGCATCCAGCCAAGCACGTGGTTATCTGAGGCACGCAATGCTCGCGAAAAGTCGGCTGGGCGCCCGCCTGCGCGGGCGTGACGATACCTGCTCGCCTACTCCGCAGCCTGGCGCCGTCCGGGGGCCGCGGCCTTGACCTCGGGCGCGACGTGGCTCTCGAACTTGCCGAAGTTCACGACGAACATGGCGACGAGGGCTTCTGCCTGGCGGTCGTAGGCTTGTTTGTCAGGCCAGGTCGACCGCGGATCGAGGATTGCAGAGTCGACGCCCGGCACCGCCGAGGGCACCTCGAAGCCGAACCAGGGGTCGCGGCGCATAGGCGCACTCGCGAGGCTGCCATCGAGCGCGGCGTTCAAGAGCGCCCGTGTCGCCGCGATCGGCATGCGTTTGCCCACGCCATAGCCCCCGCCAGTCCAACCGGTGTTGACGAGCCAGCAGCCGACCCGGTGGCGCCCGATCAGCGCGCGGAGCAGATTGCCATAGACGCTGGGATGGCGCGGCATGAAGGGAGCGCCGAAGCAAGTAGAGAACGTGGCCTGGGCGCCGGCGACGCCCTTCTCGGTGCCGGCGACCTTGGCCGTATAGCCCGAGAGAAAGTGGTACATGGCCTGCGAGGAGGTCAACCGCGCGATCGGCGGCATCACGCCGAAGGCATCCGCCGTCAGCATCACCAGGTTGCGCGGGTGGGGTGCGACACCGGTCTCGCTCGCATTGCCGATGAAGTGCATCGGATAGGCGACGCGGCCATTCTCGGTCAGCGATCCGTCGTCGAAATCGGGCAGACGAGTTCTCGGATCGAGCTTGACGTTCTCGAGCACGGAGCCGAACCGCTGGGTGGTTGAATAGATCTCCGGCTCCGCCGTCGCCGAGAGGCGGATGGTCTTGGCGTAGCAGCCACCCTCGAAATTGAAGATGCCATCGGGCGACCAGCCATGCTCGTCATCGCCCACGAGGGTGCGGGATGCGTCCGAGGAGAGCGTCGTCTTGCCGGTGCCCGAAAGCCCGAAGAACAGCGCCGCGCCGCCGTCCTTGCCCACATTCGCCGAGCAATGCATCGGCATCACGCCCTTGTCGGGCAGCAGATAATTGAGCACGCCGAACACGGATTTCTTGGTTTCGCCCGCATATTGCGTGTTGCCGATCAGGACGAGGCCGTTCGTGAGGTCGCCCGCGATCACCGTCTCGGTGCGCGTGCCGTGGCGTGCGGGATCGGCCTTGAAGCTCGGCAGATTGATGATCGTCAGCTCGGGGACGAAGCCGGCCAGCTCGGCAACCGCGGGCCGGCGCAGCAGATGGCGAATGAACAGCGCGTGCCAGGCGTACTCGGTGACGACCCGAACCTTGATCCGGTAGCGCGGATCGGCGCCACCATAGAGGTCCTGCACGAACAGCTCACGCCCCTCGGCGTGACGGGTCATGTCCTGGCGAAGCGCCTCGAACTGGGCAGGAGCGAGCGGCTTGTTGTTATCCCACCAGACGGTCGCCTCGGTGTGGGCATCGCGGACGATGAACTTGTCCAGGGCCGAGCGGCCGGTGTGCGCGCCGGTCGTGACCGCCAGTGCCCCACCAGCCGTGACATGCCCCTCGCCGCGACGGATCGCCTCCTCGAACAGGCTGGCCGCCGACCAGTTCGCATGCACGGCTTTCAGATTGCGCAGCCCGGCGCCTTCGATGGCACGGCTCGTCTGGTTCTGGGCGTTCGTCACGGCAATCCCCTCGCAGCTCACAAATCAAGCGTCGATCCCTGTCACGAGTCGACAGATTGGGTCCATGTGACGCAAGACCCTCGTTGCGGTGGCAAACCAATTATCCACCAGACTTGAACTATTGCATGGCCCAATCCTCGAGCGCCACCCTGACAGCTACCACAGGTGACCGGCCGGACCCGCCACGCACACGCATGGAAGGCTTGCGGCAAACCGAGCCAGACACATGCGCGCGAGCGTTGCCCGCCGCTTTGCCCTTGCTATATGGCTCATGAAACTCGTGCGGTCACGATTCAGCCAGAGGAAATGCCACCATGACCAAAGCGCTCGACGGCGTGCGCGTGCTCGACTTCACCCACGTGCAATCAGGCCCCACATGCACGCAGCTGCTCGGCTGGCTCGGAGCCGACGTGATCAAGGTCGAGCGGCCGGGCATCGGCGACGCGACCCGCAACCAGCTGGTCGATGTGAAGGGCGCCGACAGCCTCTACTTCACCATGCTCAATCACAACAAGCGCTCGATCACGATCGACAGCAAGAACCCGGCCGGCAAGGAAATCCTGGAGCGGCTGGTGAAAACCTGCGACGTGCTGGTCGAGAACTTCGCGCCGGGCGCACTCGATCGCATGGGGCTGACCTGGGAGCACATCCAGGAGTTGAATCCACGCATGATCCTGGCGTCTATCAAGGGTTTCGGGCCGGGTCCCTACGAGGACTGCAAGGTCTATGAGAACGTCGCGCAGTGCGCTGGTGGCGCCGCCTCCACGACCGGTTTCCGCGATGGCCTCCCGCTCGTCACCGGCGCCCAGATCGGCGATTCCGGCACCGGCCTCAACCTCGCGCTCGGCATCGTCGCCGCCCTGCTGCAACGCGAGAAGACCGGGCACGGGCAGAAGGTGCTCGCCGCCATGCAGGACGGCGTACTGAACCTTTGCCGCGTCAAGCTGCGCGACCAGCAGCGGCTCGCGAAGGGCCCACTGACGGAGTATTCCCAGCATGGCGAGGGTATTGCGTTCGGCGACGCGGTCCCCCGTGCAGGCAACGATTCGGGCGGCGGCCAGCCCGGGCGCATCCTCAAGTGCAAGGGCTGGGAGAGCGACCCCAACGCCTACATCTATTTCATCACGCAGGCGCCCGTCTGGGAGAAGGTGTGCGACCTGATCGGCAAGACCGAATGGAAGACCGACAAGGGTTACGCGACCCCGCACGCGCGGCTCGACAAGCTGAACCACATCTTCGCGACGATCGAGGAATGGACGAAACAGCGCACCAAATTCGAGGTGATGGCGACCTGCAATCCGCTCGACATCCCGGTCGGGCCGATCCTCTCCATGAAGGAGATCATGGAGGAGCAGAGCCTGCGCGAGACCGGCACCATCGTCGAGGTCGATCACCCCAAGCGCGGCAAGTACCTCTCGGTCGGATGCCCGATCAAGCTCTCCGACAGCCCGGTCGAGGTCACGCGCTCGCCGCTCTTGGGTGAGCATACGGATGAGATCCTCTCGCAGGTGCTCGGCTATTCGAGCGCGGAGATCGCCCGGCTGAAGCAGGCTGGCGCGACCGAGGAGAAGGGACGGGGCGCGGCTCGCGAATAGGGCTGGCGCGCCTCAGCGCCTGACCTTGATGCCCGCCTGCTCGCGGTCCCAGGTCGTCGGCGTCAGGCCGCGCTCGCGGAGCACGTATTTCTGGATCTTGCCGGTCGGGGTCTTCGGCATCTCGTCGAGAAGCTCGACATAGCGCGGCACCATGAAGCGGGCCATGCGGGGTGCGAGGAAGGCGATCAGGTCGGCGGGATCGAGCATGCGTCCCGGCTTGGGGACGACGATCGCCATCACCTCCTGCTCGCCGTCGGGCGAGGCGATCGGCACCACGGCGCATTCGAGGACGGCCTCGTGGGCCAGGATCTCGGCCTCGACCTCCATCGAGGAGATGTTCTCGCCGCGACGGCGGATGGCATCCTTGACGCGATCGACGAAGAAGAGATTGCCCGCCTCGTCGCGTTTCAAGACGTCACCCGAATGCACCCATTGGTTCTCGAGCGCCTTGGCCGTTGCTTCCGGATTGCGCCAGTAGCCGACCATCAGCGTCCAGGGCTCGCGCGTGCGCACGAGTGCCTCGCCCGGCACACCGGGCGGCACCTCCTCGTCGCTCTCATCGACGATCCTGACCTCGTAGCGGTCGCTCGCGACCCGCCCGCAGGTCCGGTTGTCGGCGAGCTCGAACGAGGAGCGGGTGGGCACGTTGATCTCGGTCGAGCCCCAGGTGGTCGAGACCTGCACGCCGAAGCGCCGCTTGAAGGCTTCGACCTCGGGCAGGAGCGGCACGATCAGCATGCGCTGCATGGGCGTATCGATGTCGGCTGCGGTCTCGGGCTGACGCCAGAGCCAGCTGGCCATGGCGCCCAGGAGGAAGGTGCACGTCCCGCCGTGCCCGCGCACGTCCTGCCAGAACGCCGACAGCGAGAAGGCGCCCGGAATGACCACCGAGCAGCCGGCGATCAGGCTCGCATAGACCGCCGCCCATTGGCCCGCGATGTGGAACAGCGGCAGCGGGTTGTAGTAGACGTCGCTCTCGTTCAACTCGAGCAGCTCGACGCAGCTGAGGGCGTACTCGTAGCAATGGGCGTGGGCGATCATCACGCCCTTGGAGGGACCGGTCGTGCCGGACGTGTACATGACCGCGGTCAGATCGCAGTGCCGCGGGTCGTGCCAATCGGCGCGATCGGGCTCGGTGCGGCAGCTCTCCAATTCCTCGACGACGAGCCGCTCGGGCACTCCCGCTGGCCGGCCCGTGCCATCGCGACCGGAGAGGATCAGGCGGTTCAGCTCGGGCAGCTCGCCGATGAGTGGAAGCAGCCGATCGAGGTAGCCCCGGTCGACCACCATCACCTTGGCCGCGGAATCCGCGAGCACGTGCCGCAATACATTGCCGCGCAACTGCGTGTTGACCGGCACCTCGAGCGCGCCGAGCTTGGCAAGCGCCAGCCAGCAGGCGATGATGTCGATGCCATCGGGCAGCAGTAGCAGCACGGTGTCGCCGGCCACGACGCCGCGCTGCGCCAACCCCGTAGCAAGGCGGTCCGACATGGTGTCCATCTCGGCAAAGCTGTAGGTCATGCCACCGGTGCGGATCCAGGATCGCTCGCCCAGGCGCCGGGCGCGGCTCCTGATCACACGAGCGACGGTGCGCTCCTGACGCTGGTCGAGCATCAATGCCTCGCCTTCCTGTTTGCAGCAGACATCGGGAGGTTAGGCGGCAGTCGTCGCTGGGAACAAGTGGTGGCTCGGCAGGGCAGAATTGCAGTCCACCTCAGGTCGGATCGCCCTCGACCGCCTGCTCGAGGGCTTCCAGATTGGCGCGCGCGCCCGGGCTCAAGGGATAGATCTCGATCACTTTGCGGTAGGCGGACATGGCACCCTTCTTGTCACCCTTGCCGATGCGGATGAGGCCGACGCCGGCGAGGGCCCCGAAGTGCCGCGGCTCCAGCGCCAGCACCTTGCCGCAGTCCTCCAGCGACCGGTCGAGCTGACCGATCATGTAGAGAACGGTCGCGCGCTTGTTCCAGCCCTCGGCATATTGCGGCGCCTTGCTGACGACGACATCCAGCATGGCGAGGGCGACCTGCAGTTGGTTTGCCTGCATGGCAGCGATCGCCTCACGGGTCAGCCGATCGACCGAGTCGTCACCCGAATGCAGCCAGGCATCCCAGATCCTCAGCTCGATCTGGCGTGCGGCAGTGGGATCGGTTGCGGCCCGGAGATCGCTGAAAAGCTGCTGGAGCGCCACCGAGCGTGCCGCATCGGGAGCACCGGGCTCCGCCGCCCGCACCGGCAGCACCCAGACTGTGAGGAGAGCCAAGAGCAGACCAGAAGTGGCCAGCCGCCTGACGGTGGGAGCAATGTGAGCCGTTTT
>JANPDA010000167.1:0-9726 GCA_031431235.1 Hyphomicrobiaceae bacterium | reverse complement strand
CGCTATTGGTGGGGCCCCGCCCCGCGGTGGGGGTGCAGCCGGCCGGGTGGGGGGGTGGGGGCCCGCAGCTGCCGTCGTGTCTTGTGTCTGCCCCACACCTCGACCCTCTCCCCGGTCCGCTGCCGCTCCACGGGGAGAGGGAAGTGCTCCCTCCCCATCGATCAGCGCGATCGGCGTGTTGACCTTGACGCCCTCCGTTCCCGCCGGAACGAGGATGCGGCCGATGATGCCTTCCTCGACCGCTTCCACCTCCATCGTCGCCTTGTCGGTCTCGATCTCGGCGATGACGTCGCCCGAGCGGACGTGCTGGCCCTCGGCGACGAGCCATTTCGCGAGCTTGCCCTCCTCCATCGTCGGCGAGAGCGCAGGCATCAGGATCTCTGTGGGCATGGGAGGGTCCGGGAAGGAGCTGCGTCGTGACCCACACCAGGGCGGCGGGATCTGGTGAATTCTGCTCGCTGGGCGAGGAAAGCGCAATTGCTCTGTCGTGATTGCAAGCGGTTTTGATCGCGAAAGCCGCGAACCTTGCATTCAGGGAGTCTGATTCCCGATTTACGAGGTAAAATCGCCCCGGCGCGGTCACGCCGCGTTCGGGTCGTGCTGATGCATGCCGAGCACGTTGCCTTCGGTGTCCTTCACGTAGGCGAGCCAGCCGACGCTCGGGATCGCCTGCTTGTCGAGTGCGATCGTGGCCCCGGCCGCGAGCGCTATCGCCAGGCTCGCGTCCAGATCCTCGACATCGATCGTGCAGACATAGGCCATGATGCCATGGGCTGTGATCGGGTGCTTCCGGCGGATCAGCCCGCCATTGATGCCGGGCTCCTTGTCGCTGCCGGTCACGATCAGCCAGTATTCGTAGTCGGCCATGCGGTTGAACTTCCAGCCGAACAGCTTTTCGTAGAAGGCGATCGCCCGGTCGGGATCGTCGGCATGCAGCTCGAAATGAACGACACGGGGCATGGCGCTTGATCCTCGGGTTGGTGCTTGCTGAAGCTCAAGCCTCCACCAGCACGTCCGTCCAAACCTCCTTCGCCTCGGGCTCGGGGTCGATCTGGGCGAACTCGGCGGCTTCGTTGACGACGCGGCGGATCTCCTTGTCGATCGATTTGAGCTCGTCCTCGCCGACGCCGTGATCGCCCAGCAGCCGCAGCCGCACCTGCTCGATCGCATCGTGCTCGGTGCGCATCTTGTCCACCTCCTCCCGCGTCCGGTACTTGGCCGGGTCCGACATGGAGTGGCCGCGATAGCGGTAGGTGAGCATCTCGAGGATGTAGGGTCCCTGGCCCGCGCGCGCGCGCTCGACCACCCGGTCGCCAGCCGCCTTCACTGCCCGCACGTCCATGCCGTCCACCTGCTCGCCGGGAATGGCGAAGGAGGCGCCGCGCTGGGAGAGATTGGTCGTCGCGGACGATCGCTCGATCGAGGTGCCCATGGCGTATCGGTTGTTCTCGACGATGAACACGACCGGCAGCTTCCACAGCTCGGCCATGTTGAAGGCCTCGTACACTTGGCCTTGGTTGACGGCGCCGTCGCCGAAATAGGAGAGGCAGACCTTGCCGTCGCCACGGTATTTGTTGGCGAAGGCGAGGCCGGCGCCGAGCGGGACCGACGCGCCCACGATGCCGTGCCCGCCGTAGAACGCCTTCTCCACACTGAACATGTGCATGGAGCCGCCCTTGCCCCGGCTGTAGCCGCTGCGCCGGCCCGTCAGCTCCGCCATCACGCCTTTGGAATCCATGCCGCAGGCGAGCATATGGCCGTGGTCGCGGTAGGTGGTGATGACCTGGTCGCCGGGCCGCAGCGCCATCTGCATGCCGACGACGACTGCTTCCTGGCCGAGGTAGAGGTGGCAGAAGCCGCCGATGAAACCCATGCCGTAGAGCTGGCCGGCCTTCTCCTCGAACCGGCGGATCAGCAGCATCTCGCGATAGGCGTGCATCTCCTCCGATCGTGCGAGTGGGGGCGGGGCAGCGCCATTGCTGCCAGGGCGGTCGGGCGAATGGGCCGGGCCCGACTGGTCTTGGCCTGCATTTTGCGCGCCCATCATGCCTCCTCGTCAGGTTGCGGCCCGAATGGGCCCGACCTTAGTGGAACCGGCGCCGCGTGGCCAGAGGCTGGCCGCCGGAGACGATGGATCAGCGCTCGAGGACGACGACCTCCTCGGGCCTGGCGAAGATCAGCCCCGCGCGCGCCGCTTCATCCAGCATGTCGGCTTCGAGGGTCTTGTCGGAAAGGAGCGCCACATTGCGCTCGAGCCTGGCGCGCACGGTCTCGAGACCCTCGAGCTCGAGCTCCAGCTTCGCGGCTCGTTCGACGAGCCTCGCGCGGGCCTCGAGACCATGGCGGCCATAGTTGGCGTGGTAGGCGAAATACGCGCTCAGCATGATGCAGAAAAGCAAAACCCAGGTCTGCCTGGTCGCGCGCATCTCGACCTCAGGAAGTGTCAGACGCTAAACTGGCGGGCCACTGCCGGGCTGATCGCCCGACAGCAACCGTTCTACGCTGTCTTGCTTAAGGCCACGTAAAGCGGCGTTGCGGAGTGACAGCTCCCGCCGGAACGGGCAGGCCGGGATATCCCGAATTCGCTCGCCTGCCATTCGGCCGCCTTGCTGACCACCGGGCGCCAGAGTGATAAGAGGGCTGAACGGCTTTCATTTGTGTTGGCAAGAGGCGAGCAATGCGGGCAGATCAGGATCGGGCCAAGGCGGCCAAGCATGGGAAGAATGGCGGGGGTGACACTGCCGTCGATTGGGGCGTCCGCGCCCAGACCGGCGTCTTGACAGACGTGCTGCTCGGCAAGCCCGATCATTTCCGCTGGGTGGCGCTGAACTCGATCTCGGCCGTCACCCTCGCCAACGCCGAGAGAATGGGCCACCGCTTCGACAAGCAGAAGGCCATGCGCCAGCACCGCCAGATGGTCGACGTCTATGAGAAGAGCGGCGTTCGCGTGCACTGGGCGGAGGCCGACGAGGGGCTGCCGTCCTCCGTCTTCACGCGCGATTCGAGCTTCATGACACCCTGGGGCGCGGTCGTGGCCTCGATCCAGACTCCACCCCGCCGGCGTGACTATGCGGTAGCAGCTGCGTTCTATCACACGGCCAAAATCCCGATCTGGAAGTGGGTGACGGCAGGGCATTTCGAGGGCGGCGATTTCTGCATTCCGAAAGAAGGTGTCGCATTGCTCGGCTGGTCGGGCGACCGCTCGACCAAGGAAGGCGCCGAGCAGGTCGAGGGCTGGCTGAAGGAGAAGGGCTGGGAGGTGCTCGTCGCGCCGATCCCGCCGCAGTTCGTGCACATGGATGCGGTCGTCGTCATGCTGGAAAAGGGCCTCGCCCTGGTCTGCGAGGACGCGCTGCAACCCTACGCGCTCGACTTCATCAAAAGGACGCACGGGATCGACGTGATCGAGGTCGCCTACGCGGATTGCGTCAAGCTCGGCGGCAACCTGGTCAGCCTCGGCAACCGGCGCGTGCTGTCGATGAGCCATAATATCAACGTCAACCGGCAGCTCCGCGATGCCGGCTTCGAGGTGACCGCGGTCGACTACGACATGTTCGCGCTCGGCGGCGGCGGCGTGCATTGCTCATGTCATGAGCTGCATCGGGAGAGGGAGTAGGTGCGGGCGGGGATTCGCGCCGAGTCGAGAGATTGAGATGGCTCGAGAAAATCTTTGGCGCGGCATTCCTGTATTTTGAGCACAGGCGCGTCCGCTGCTGGGGGTGTTACGGTCGGATCATCAGGCGGAGCGGTCGGCAGCCTGTGTAGAGGGTTCGGATGACGGCCCCGCACGGACGATGCCACGCGCACGGGGCCGTCGTTTGGAAGCGTTCAGGGAATGAGCCTGCGGGACGTCCCTGTCGGCTCGTAGCCGCTCGACGATGCGCCCCGCTCTGGCCACCGCAATCGATCCAAAGAGGCCATGTAGAGCAGCGGTTCCGGGACCCGACCGCATATCCGGCGGCGGGTTTGCAACAGCTAACGCAGGCCGGTCGATGACCCGCGCGTCGCAACGGCGCCTCGTGGCAGCGTGAGTTCCTTCATGACGTGTTGATCCTGATCGCAAGGCGGGACGGCTCGGCTCGATGACGTAGCCTCGCCGCATTCGAAGGTCTCTCTGATCCGAAGCCTACGTCATAGGGCCCATGCGAGTGGGGCGCGCCATCCCTGTTTGATGCATGACGTCCATGTAGGCATGACCCAGCCAGCAGATCGTAGTATTCCTGTCTGTGAAAAAGCCATTATGCTGACAGTTCTGCTGCTTCTGTTCCTTGGTTGCGCCGCTCTGGTCTGCCTCTGGATGCTTGATTTGGGCTTCGACGATTGATCGGACATGGCCAATGGCGAAATCCTCCAGCAAGCGCAAATCACACACGACACGTAACCGGCGACCGTGTGCTGCACCGAATATTTTACGATGGTATTGTTGTGACGGTTCTTAGTGCGCTCGGGCGATTGCTGCGTCTAGGCGGGCATGATTGGGGGTGATCATATCAAGCGGCATGTCGATCTGGATGAACAAGCCTTCGGGTCGATACTCGATGACACCTGCCGTGTCGAAGCCCTGAATGAGGCGCCGCAGCAGCATCGATCCGAACCCGGTTCGTTCTGGCGCCTTGACGATGGGACCGTCGTGCTCCTGCCACGTGAACCGGAGCACCGGCCCATCCAAAGCGTCGCTGAGCTCGCCCCGAACGCTGACGCCACCGGTCTGTCCCGAAAGCGCGCCGTGCTTGGCCGCATTCGTCACCAGCTCGTGTGTCACGAGTGCCACGTTCTGCGCCGAGCTGGGATTGAGGAGGACAGGCGCTACGTCGACTGCTGCGCGGTCGCCATGGTTCGCCAGCTCCATGCGTACGATCTCGTCGATCGGCACCCCTTCCCAATCCTGCTGCGTGAGCATCGAGTGCGACCGCGCAAGCGAGCCAAGGCGCTCGAGAAACATCCGGCGTGACTCGGTGACAGGTCGACTGTCGTTGATCGTGATCCCGGCCATGGATTGCACGATGGCGAGCAGGTTCTTGCCACGATGCGCGATCTCGCCGACCAGCAGATTGCGGCTCTCCTCCGCCTTCCTGCTGTCGGTGACGTCGCGAAATACACCCTTCCCGAGTATTGTCTCCTCAACCGAGGGACTGCCAGCGCTCGCGTCTGCTTGCCCGTGGACGCCGATCCATCGCATCGCGCCCGTGTGATCGGTCAGTGCCATCACCAGCTCGAAGGGTTGTGCCATCTGGGCGCTGCGATGGATGGCGTTGCGTAATGTGGCGGTGTCCGCCGGTCCCATTCGCGCAAACAGATCCGACATACTTTCGTTGGCTCCGGCGATTTGGGATCCTTCGGCGTCGTGGCACGATAGCGATAGCTTGTCCGCGCTAACCTCACATGTCCAGGCGAGCATGTGGGCGGCCTTCAAGGCCTGCCGCAGCATTCGTTCGCTGTCATGGCGCGCGAGATTCGCTAGTTTTTGCTCGGTGACATCGGAGGACATGCCGACCCAGCCTTGAACGCCACCGGCCTCGTTCCGCAAAGAAACCATCTTCTCGGCGATGTCGCGCCACTCACCGTTCCGATTGCGCACGCGGAACTCCAAGTCGCTCTTGGTGCCTTCTTGCAATGCCGCTTTCCAGGCTGCCAATAGAGCTGGAGCGTCGTCAGGATGAACGTCGTTGATCCACTCGTTGCGCAGCCAAGCCTCCTTGCTGATGCCGGTGAGTTTACGCCAGGACGGGCAATCCTCGTTGAATTGGCCATTGGCGTCTGCCGTCCAGACGAACTGTGACGAAGCCTCGACCAGGGCTCGATACCGGCTTTCGCTTTCCTCTCGTGCGATCTCCACGCTCTTGCGATCGTGGATGTCGCTGGTCATGCCGACCCATCCCTGTAACGTTCCGAGTGGACTATCGTACATCGGAACGATCCGCTCGAGAACCCAACGCCACTCGCCCGATTTGTGCCAGAGACGATACTCGTATTCGATCGCGGCTGGTGTCCCACCATGCTGGAACCAATGTTGGCGGACACGATCGCAATCGTCCGGATGAACGACCTGAAGCCACTTCCTCGCCTGCCAATCCTCCAGCGACTGGCCAGTGAAGTCGCACCACTTTTCGGCTGTTCCCTCCGTCAACAAACCGTCTGGCCCGGCAGACCACGTCATCACCGACATCGCTTCGACCAGCGCACGGTGCCGCGCCTCGCCGGTGCGCAGCGTCTCGTCTGCCTTACGGCGCTCGTTGATATCAGAGCTCATCCCGACCCAGCCTTTGAGCTGACCCGAGGCGCTGAGCAGGGGGACGGCTCGCTCGTGCATCCAATGCCAACTCCCCGCGTGATGGCGGAGTCTGTACTCTATCGATTGTGGCCTGCCCTCGACGGCACCCCTCGCCCAAAAAGAACGCAAGCGGCCCTGGTCCTCTGGATGAACGACCTGCATCCAGCCAAATCCGAGCCAGTGCTCAGTGCTCTGTCCAGTGAATTTCTGCCAGGTCGGGCTTGGCTCTAGCGGTGCTCCATGAGGATCCGTCTTCCAGACGATCTCGGACGAAGCTTCAATCAGCGCGCGATACAAGTCGACCTGATCGCGCAGCTGGGCCTCGAGCACGGCACGCTGATGCTTCTCAGCGAGCACGCCGAGCGCAGCTGCCAGGGCACTTGCCACCTCGCCCAAGACCGCCACATCGCTGCCGGTCCACACCCGTCCGTTTCGATCATAGACGACGAGCTTCCCACGACGTAGACCCTCTATGGCGGGAAGAGGAATGCCCAGACAGGCCGGATTTTCGAGTATTTCTCCCACGGATATGTCGGTGCGGCCAGATGAGGGGCACGCCTGCTCAAGCTCCGACGTCAGTAGATTGGCATGTTTAGCCCCCACCAAATTGATGGCGACAGCCAACCATCGCTCGATGATTTGAGATTTCTCCGCATCCATATCGATCGACAGTTGGCCCGGCATTGCCGTCGCGGCCGGATCCGCGCTGCCAGTAATGTGAGCGGCTGCGCAACCATTCATAGGCTTGTCCTCGTTTCAGCTTACAATGCCTCAGCTACCGTCACCAAAACTGAGGAACAAGGCCTGACTGATCGTCGCCTTGACGGCATCGTTATCGAATGGTTTGGTGATCAGAAACAGTGGCTCGGTGGTCTCTCCGGTCAGCAACCGTTCTGGGTAGGCCGTGATGAAGATCACAGGAGCCGGGTGCTCACGAGTTATCTCGCCCACAGCGTCGATTCCCGAGCTACCGTCGGCCAACTGCACATCGGACAGGATCAGCTGGGGTTGTTTCACGCGAGCGGCGGCAATGGCCTGCTTCTGCGTCGCGGCCATGCCGGTGATCTTATGGCCCAGCTCCAGCACGACTGCCTCGAGCTGCATCGAGATCATTGGCTCATCCTCGATGATGAGCACATCGGCCCGGCCTCGCTCGCCAGCGACGCGCATCACCTCGGTCCGCAGGGTGTCGAGGGTCTCAGGCTCAATCTCGAGAATATCGGCAGCCTCGTGCGGGCTGAATCCTTCCACCATCGTCAACAACTGCACGAGCCGGACCAGGGGCGTTCTCCCGACGGCACCTGGTTCCACCGAAGTCTGTCGGACCAGATCTCGCAGGATCACCAGCAGCCGGCGGTAAAGCATCGCCTTGAGGTTGTCGGTCGTTGCCAGTTCGACCGAAGCGATCAGAAGGTCCTCCATGACGTGCAGCACGGCGGTATCGGCGAGGCGCTGGTCACCTGTGAGAGCCCGAGCGAAGCGGCGCAAGAAAGGGAGCGCCGTACGGACACGCCGTCGCAACGCGACCCGTTGATGTGGTGGCATTGTAATACTGCCGTGCATGAGACGTCCTTTCCTTGGAGCAATCGACATTTTGCGCCAGCGGTGGCGCGCATCGAAATCAGAAAAACAGATCCAAGATCATCAGTCGTGCCGTTCGGTAGGTCGCCGGATCAGCGGTGCCCTGCATCGGGCTATACAGTTGATATCTCGCGCGGATGCTGCAGAGTGTCTGGTGAACATCTTCTGGAAGTGCCCGATCATCGGCCCGTCCGCTTCGCGATGTCCAGATCAGAGATTCGAGCAGTTGCACTCGCCGATTGGCTTCGGATTCCCGTCCATAATCACGAACAGCGTTGACAAACGGCAAATGCGGCAATTCATCGAACAACGGATTCGAGCTCGAACTTACATAGTATTCTGCGATTTTATGCATGCTCGTTGTCCCGGAACTGGCTGGTTTATTCCAACAACAGGCTAAATGTGATCCTGCATTCGACCAGAAATCAGCTCGGATGCAAGGGCCTCGACCGGCACACCTGTGCGGGCTTTCAGATCAAAAAACAGGGCCTGCCCGACCACCGCCTGGATCTCCTCTGTCTTGAACGGCTTTGAAATCACGAATGTGGGCTCGGGACGGAGTCCCGTCAGCAATCGCTCTGGATACGCTGTGATAAAGATCACCGGCATGCTCGTATCCCCGAGGATCTCGTTCACGGCCTCGATACCGTTGCTGCCATCAGCGAGTTGGATGTCCGCCAATATGAGTTGTGGTCGCCGCTGTTTGGCACTCTTGATGGCCAACCGCTTCGAGCGAACGACAGAGGTCACATGGTGGCCAAGGCTGACCATGATATTCTCGAGCTCGAAGGCTACGAGCAACTCATCCTCGATGATCAACACATCCGTCGCCATCTGACGCGAGACTGCAATGTGGGCCTCGAGCAGCATGGATTCGAATTCTGCAGCAGGAACATCGAGGATCGCCGCCGCTGCCCGTTTTGAGAACCCCTCCACCCACACCAGGAGGAAGGAGGCCCGCGCAACCGGAACCATGGCACCCAGCCGTTCGGCTGGACCGACGCAATCCGAGGTGAGGGCGCACAGTCCAGCGACATGGACACCTACGGGGCTTCGCCAAAGCCGCGTCAGGACATGATAGAGTTGAAGTCGCTGCTCCTCGATAGTCGGCTGAGCACGTTTGTTGCTCGCGATCCACTGGAGCGTCGACATCACCAGAACGTCGCCCAACTGCTGATGGCCGGTCAGAAGTCGTGCATAACGACGGAGATTGGGAAGGAACTGGACGAAGTCCGTAGCAGAGAGCAGCATGCTAGGTCCGATCAGAGATTAGGTGGGTAGGTAAGATTACGTAATGATCGCTCTCTGTCGGTTAAAAAAGCGTAAATTTGAATATGTATTTTTGATATCTAGAAATCCATTTTTTGATCAGACAATGTGCGCGACTGAAATGCGCATATCGTTCTAACAGGCGACGCCCATGACATGCGATTGTCGATCTGCGGCAATGATAACCCGACGCCCCGGTGCCTTCTGAGGCTCGTCGTTGTTTCATCTCAATATGGAATTCTGCATACCATTTGACGCGCGTGCACTTCGAGTTGAGGCGGCCGTTTTTTTGCTGATATTGGATGTCGACGTGCCTTGCCCTCCGGCTGTTTGGACCAATGATCACTTGAGAAACGGCCCTGCGAATCGGAGGGAAGCGTGCGAGAGGCGCGCTTCACCGCGACGCGCAAGCGGTTCGGGACGATGCGAACGGACGATTTGCGCCGCCTGAAGCAGCTCGAGACCGAGAACGCTCGGTTGAAAGAGCCGATGGCCGAGCGCGACCTTGAAATCGAGGTGATGAAGGAGATCACCGCAAGAAAATGGTGAGCGTGCCGGCTCGCCGGTCTGGTGTTGGGATGCGGAGCAACAATTCGAGCTCGGGG
>JANPDA010000166.1:0-10167 GCA_031431235.1 Hyphomicrobiaceae bacterium | reverse complement strand
TCGCCAATGCCATCCAGCATCCGCGGCTGGCTCGGAGATGGCATTTGCGAGGCGAAACCACACTAGAATCATAGAGTTGCTAGTGTCCTTTCATCTCCGAAACACGCTTCAGAGGACACTGCGAGGATGAGCGTGTTTCGGAGACAGGACACTAGCGCCCTTGCCGGCGAGGTGGGTCCCGGCTCGCCGCAAGCAAGTGCGCCGACCAATGGCGTTTTCGTCCACGAAAGCTCCTATGTGGACGAGCCCAGCACGATCGGCGCCGGCACCAGGATCTGGCATTTCTCGCACGTGTTGCCCCATTGCGAGATCGGGCGCGACTGCGTGCTCGGGCAGAATGTGATGATCGGCCCCAACGTAAAGGTCGGCAACCGCTGCAAAATCCAGAACAACGTCTCGCTCTACAAGGGCGTGGTGCTGGAGGACGGGGTGTTCTGCGGCCCGTCCTCGGTCTTCACCAACGTCAACAATCCGCGCGCCGAGATCGAGCGCAAGGAGGAGTTCCGCCTGACGGTCGTCAAGCGCGGCGCCAGCATCGGCGCCAACGCGACGATCGTCTGCGGGCATACGCTCGGCGAGTACTGCTTCATCGCGGCCGGCGCGGTGGTGACAGGCGACGTGCCGGCCTATGCGCTGATGGCCGGCGTGCCGGGCAAGCGCATCGGCTGGATGAGCCGGGCAGGCGGGAGATTGGGACCCGACCTCGTCTGCCCCTATGACGGAAGCCGCTACAAGGAGACTTCGGATGGCCACCTCGAATGCCTTGCGGATTGAGGCAGAGCTTGCCTCCGCGCCGATCGCCTTCATCGACCTCGCCGCCCAGCAGGCACGCATCCGGCCCCAGATCGACCGGGCCATCGCGAGTGTGCTCGACGAGGGCAACTACATCATGGGCGCCCAGGTCGAGGCACTCGAGCAGACGCTCGCCGCCTTTGCCGGCGCGACGCACTGCATCAGCTGCGCCAATGGCACGGATGCGATCCAGCTCGTCGCCATGGCTGAAGGGATCGGCCGGGGCGACGCGGTGTTCGTGCCGAGTTTCACGTTCATGTCGACGGCGGAGGCCATCGCCATCGATGGCGCGACACCGGTGTTCGTCGATGTGCTGCCCGACACCTTCAACATGGATCCGGCCAGCCTGCAGCGCGGTATCGACGAGGCGGAGCGGCTGGGACTGACGCCGCGCATGGTGATTGCGGTCGACCTGTTCGGACAGCCGGCGGACTATCTGACGATCGGGGAGATCGCGCAACGCGAGCGGATGATCCTGATCGCCGACGCCGCGCAGTCGTTCGGCGCCAAATCGGGCAACGCCCGCGTCGGCACGCTTGCCGACTACACGACGACGAGCTTCTTTCCGGCCAAGCCCCTCGGTTGCTATGGCGATGGCGGCGCGATCTTCACCGAGGATGCAGGCAAAGCCGAAATCCTGCGCTCGCTGCGCGCCCACGGCAAAGGGCGCGACAAGTACGACCACCTGCGGATTGGCATCAACAGCCGGCTCGATACGTTGCAGGCCGCTATCCTGATCGAAAAAATGAGCATCTATCCGCTCGAGGTCGTCACGCGCGATGCGATCGCCCGGCTCTACAGCCTGAAGCTCGCCGCCCACGTGGACGTGCCCGTCGTCGCCGAGCCCAATACCAGCGTCTGGGCCCAGTACACGCTGCGCCTGCCGGCCGGTCGCAGCCGGGCCGCATTCATCGAGTCCTGCAAGCAGGACGGCGTGCCGACGGCGATCTACTATCCAACGCCCTTGCATCGCCAGATCGCCTACCGCGGCTATCCGTGCGATCCTGCGGGTTGCCCCGTATCGGAGAGCCTGTCTGCCCGTGTCGTCAGCCTGCCGATGCATCCCTACATCGACGAGGAGACCCTCGACCGGGTGGTCGCCGCCGTGATCAGGGCGTTGGGGTAGTGCTCGACTCGACGCAAAGGCCGAGTCGCATAATGGCACGGCCCGGCCTGCGAAGGACCCTCACGCGAACCCGCCATCCACGTTGATGCATTGCCCGGTGACGTAGCTCGCCTCCTTCGAGGCGAGGAAGGCGATCACAGCAGCGACCTCGTCGGGCTCGCCGATGCGGCCGAGCGGCACCTTCTTGGGATACTGCGCCCATTCCTCCTTGGAAAGGAATGGGTTGCCATGCTCCTTGCGGATGAGGCCCGGCACCACGCAGTTGACCGTCGTGCCCTGCGGCGCCAGCTCGAGCGCGAGCGTCCTCGTCATCACCTCGAGTGCTGCCTTGGCGGCGCCGGACACGGGATAGTAGAGATAGTCGGGCCGGAACACGTGGGCGTTGTGGGTGCTGACCGTGACCACGCGGCCCTGCTCGGCTGCCCTCAGCAAGGGCATGGCACGGCGGATCATGCGGTAGAAGGCGAGCGGGATCGCCTGGAAGCAGGCTTCCGCCTCGGCCTCTCCGGTCGCAAAGGCGCCCCGCACCGGAAAGCCCGCCACATGGATGAGGGCGTCGATGCGCCCGAAGGCCTGCTCGGCCCGCTCGATGATCCGGCCCGCGGCATCGGGCTCGGCGAGGTCCGCGCAGAGGCCGGTCGTCATCGCGCCCAGCGCCTCCAGCTCTTGCGCAACGGACGCGACGCCCTTCTCGTTCGCCTTGGCGTGAACCAGGATGCCGACGCCGGGAGCCGCCAGCCGGCGGGCTGTCGCTGCCCCGATACCGCTGGCCGAGCCCGTGACGATGATCCCACGCGATACCTTGCCTGCCACCCATGCCTCCTCAGCATCCCTTGCGAGCCCGTGGGAAAGCATAGTCGTCTCCGCCGGCCTTGAACACTGCCCGCGCCGTTCCCGTCGCATCGCCACCCCGGCTGTGGCATCATGGGCCTGTCGGCATCCGGCAAAACCAGCGACGGGGGCGTATCTCTCCATGTTCATGGGCGCGAAGATTTTCACCGGCGTCGTCTTCGGCCTGATCGGGTTGTCGTTCCTGGCGACCACAGGCACTCTGATGGCGGAGTATTGGCGTGATGGCTGGTTCTCGCTCGCAACCTTCTACAGCCACCTGTTCCTGTTCTTCCCGACCTTCGGGATCGTGGCGCTGTTCGCGTTCTTCACGCCGTCCTGCGTGTTCCTCGACATGTACTGGCGCCATGTGCCCTATGGGCGGGTGCGCTTCGTGATCGGATTCGTGGTGGTGGTGGGGCTCGCAGTGCTCGCGGCCCACGGTCTGGCGTCCAGCAAGGAGAGATCGGTCTGGGAGGTGAAGCCGGGCGTGCTCAGCACGGATGCCGGCGAGCCTGCCGGCTGCATGGGCCAGGAAGGCCAATGCGAGCGGCTCGCCATCATGACGGCCGTCGACAATGTGCGCGCCGTCAGCCAGCTCCGGATCGGCCTTTCCGACCTCGCCCGCAATTGCTCGCCCGACCCGCTGGTCGAGGTGGCTGCCCTGCCGCAAGCGCGCCGCTTCTGCTTTGCCACGACCATCTATCGCAGCAATCCCCCACTCCTGAGCGATCAGGAATGCTGCCGCGCCCAGCACAAGTTCAGCGACGCGGTCAGAAGCCTCTATGCAGCGGAGGACAACCGCTCGCTGACCAGCAAGGTCCATCGTTGGCTGCTGCCCTTCAAGACCTTCTTCCTGTTGATCCTCGTCGCCATCAGCCTGATGCTGGCGGCATGGCGCAACACCATCGAGCTGCACTATGCCGAGTTCCTGCGGCCGATCGAGCGTGGCGTGATGATCGGAGCGGTCGCCATGCTGTTCTTCCCGGTGATGAACCACGCCTTCCTGCAGTCGGCGGTGCTGCTCTATGGCGGGGGCGAGAACTCGAGCTACCGGACACCGGCGCCGCTGTTCTCGTTTGCCTTCGGCACCTGGGCGCTACTGCTCGTTTTCTTTTTTTATCGTCGGCGCAACAAGGAGGTCGAGGCGCTCGGCCGTATCGGCGGCCTGATCGCGAGCGCGATCGCCATCGTCAAGTACGATCTCATCATCGATTTCTTCGTGCGGATCGCGGGAACGGGTGCGGAGCCGGCCAACATCGGCATCATCGTGGTGCTGGCGCTCGCCGCGCTGGTCGGCCTCTACTACAAGACGGCGGACGAGCTCGATGCCGACGGCCCGACGCCGGAGGATGCGATCGGTCCAGCGAGCTCTGATTGAAAGGTCTTGCGATGATCACCAGCACACCCCTCTTCACCCACAGCCTGGTCGAGGTCGAGCGCGGCGTCGTGGCGGGCGGGCACCGGCTCGCGGCTGAAGCCGGCGTCCGCGTGATGCAGGCGGGCGGCAATGCGATCGACGCGCTGGTCGCAGCCGCCTTCACCTCGTTCGTCGTCGAGCCGGCGTCGTGCGGCATTGGCGGCTACGGGCACATCTCGATCTACCTGGCGGGTGCCGAGCGCTTCGTCTCGATCGATGCCTATGGGCGGGCGCCGTTGCGGGCGAGCGCTGCCATGTTCGAGGCCGAGGCGAGCACGGGCCCGACCTACTATGGGCACCCCTTCAGCAAGGGCAACAAGGCAATGACGGGCCCGCTCGCGATCTCGGTGCCGGGCGCGGTAGCGGGCTTCTGCGAGGCACACGCCGCCTTCGGCCGGCTGCCGCTGCCGAGAGTATTGGAGCCCGCGATCGAGGCGGCGGAAGCTGGAACGAGCTTTACCTTCTCCGACTGCCTCTCGATCGCGGCGCGGCTCGCGGCCGGCGACCGGATCGAGGGCGAGAGCGCCCGCATGTTGTTGCCCGGAGGGCGGGCGCCGGTCACCCAATTCGGCGCCCCGGCGGGGGAGCGGTTGGATACCAGCGCGCTCGCCCGCACGTTGCAGGCGATAGCCAAGGACGGCGCGGCGGCCTTCTACTCGGGAGCGATCGCCAAGGCGCTTGGGCAAGCCATCACCTCGCTCGGCGGCATCCTCGGCGAGCAGGATCTCGCCGCCTACCGCACGCGCAAGCTCGCCGAGCAGCCGCTCGTCTATCGCGGGCTCTCCTACATTTCTTGTTTCGATCAGGTCGCCTATGAGGCGCTGAACATTCTGGATGGCTTCGATCTCGCACGCTTCGGCGAGGACAGCGCCGAGGTTCGCCATCTCGTTGCCGAGGCGCTCGCGGTCGCTTTCGCCGACAGCATGCGCCACTACGGCGACCCGGATTTCGTGAAGAGCCCCGTGAAGGGCCTCGCGAGCCGCGCCTTTGCCGATGTCCGGCGCCGGCTGTTCCGGCTCGACCGCGCGCTGCCGCGCCCGGTCGAGGCGGGTGATCCCTGGGCGTTCGAAACCGAGGGACCCGGGTTCGAGGTGGTGACGGACGCGAGATCGCTCGCACGCCGCGACGGCACCAGCCAGGTCGCGACCGCCGACGCCGAAGGCAACATGGCGAGTGTCTGCATGTCGCTCGGATCCTCCTTCGGCTCGATGGTCTATGTGCCCGAGGTCGGCTGCTTCATGAACAACGCCATGCAGAATTACGATCCGCGCCCTGGCCTGCCGAACTCGATCGCGCCGGGCAAGATGCCGATCTTCGCCGCGCCTGCGATCGTTGCAGCACAGGGCGGTCGCGGCCGGCTCGCGGCGAGCGGCTCGGGCGGCTACCGGATCGAGACCGGCGTGCTGCACGCCTTCATGAACGTGGTCGACCACGGCATGGGCGTGCAGGCCGCCGTCGACCATCCGCGCGTGCACTGCCAGGGCGGGCCGACGAGTGTCGATGACCGCGTACCGGGCGAGGTCATCGAGCGCCTGCGCAGCGCCGGTCACGAGGTCATCGTCGAGGCCGAGGCGCCCGGCCGCTGGCCCTTCGGGCGCGTCTGCGCGGTTACCTGGGACGAGAAGCGCAAAGTCCTATCGGGTGGCGCGGGTCCAAGCTGGCAGACGAGCGTGGCGGGGTGGTGATGCCTGCCCATACTCGACACGTTGCACCTAGCACGTTGGCTGGGCTGGGCCTTTCGCGAAGCCCGGCAATCCATGAGCTGGGCTTCGATCTGCTATCGAAGATCTCAGCGCCACTCTACGCTAACCCGAATAGACCAGCCGCCCATCCTCGAGGTCGATTCGGGGAATCTCGTCCTTCTCCGCCCAGTAGTCGTGCAGGTGCTGCCATTCCCGCCGGTCGATCCGCTTCGGCAGGAGATCGAGGCTGCGCATGATGTAGCCGGCGTTGAAGCTCTTCGGGTCGACCCAGGGCAGCCGTGGCAGCTCGCGCTCGTCTGCCAGCAGCTCGGGCGTCACCATGCCGAACCCATTCTCGCTCATGTGCTGCAGCAGCCGGCACAGGAAATCGCAGTTCATGTCGACACGCATGGTCCAGCTCGCCCGCAGATAGCCAAACGTCCACATCAGGTTCGGCACCCCCGAGAGCATCATGCCGCGGTAGTTGACTGTCCCTCCCACATCGACCGGCTGGCCGTCCTTCGTCAGTCCGATGTCGCCGAGGATGCACAGATCGAATCCCGTGGCGGTGACGAGGAGATCGGCTTGGAGACGGCGGCCCGATTTGAGAACGACCGCCGTTTCGGTAAAGCCCTCGATCTCCTCGGTCACGACCGTGACCTTGCCGTCCCGGATCGCCTGGAAGAAATCGCCGCCCGGCACATAGGCGACGCGCTGCTGCCAGGGCCGGTAGGACGGGGTGAAATGGGTTGCGAGGTCATAGTCGGGTCCGAGGATGGCCCGGGCCCCCGCGATCAGCTCGGCCTTGACGGCGTCCGGCTCCTCGAAGGTCCGCCGAATGAAGGCGGCCTCGTCGGCGAGCGATTTGCGTCGTGCAATCTCGTGGATCCAGGCCGGATCGATCTCGAGCCGGCGCAGCTCGTCGACGATCGGGTTGGCATTGGCCGTGGTCAGGTAGTAGGTCGGCGAGCGCTGCAGCATGGTGACGGGCCCGCTCGTCTCGGCGAGCACCGGAATGAGGGTCGCCGCCGTTGCTCCCGAGCCGATGACGATGATCGACTTGCCCGCGACGTCGAGATCGGCCGGCCAGCACTGCGGATGCACGACCTTGCCGAGATAGTCCTCGAACCCCGGCCAATCGGGCGTGTAGCCACGCCAGTGATGATAGTAGCCTTGGCACATGGCGAGGAAGCGCGCCTCGACATGCTGTGTCGCGCCCGCATGGGTGACTGTCAGCGACCAGGCTTGCTCCACGCTCGACCACGCCGCCGCCCCCACCTTGTGCCGGTGGCGGATATGGCGCGCGAGGTCATGCTCCTCGATCACCTCGCGCATATAGCTGAGGATCTCGGCACGCGTCGCGATCGGCGCGCCCATCCAGGGCTTGAAGCTGTAGCCATAGGTGTGGAGATCGCTGTCGGAGCGCGCACCCGGATAGCGATTGGTGAGCCAGGTGCCGCCGAACGCGTCCTGGGCGTCGAGGATGACGAAGCTCGTGCCGGGGCGTTGCCGCTGCAGGTGGCAAGCCGTGCCGATCCCGGCGATGCCGGCGCCGACGATGACGACGTCGAAAGTCTCATGGCTCATGATCGGCTCGAAACCGCTGAGAAAGATCGACCCAAGCTAGCACGAGGGCCTGACGAGGCGCTCCCTGATCGAGCCTGGCCGGGCATGCAGTCACCGATGAACTGCTACTCCCACAGCGGATTGGCGCCGAGCAAGCGCTCGACATAGGCCGGCACCACCTCGCCGGCCTTGCCGTGGATCGCCTCGTCGAAGGAGGAGATGCCCTCCGATGGCTCGAGGTTGAGCTCGACGGTGCGCGCGCCTGCCGCCCTGGCGAGCCGCACGAATCCCGCCGCCGGATAGACCGTGCCGCTGGTGCCGATCGAGAGAAACAGATCGGCCTTGGCCAGCGCCGCCTGGATCTCCGCCATCCAATAGGGCATCTCGCCGAACCAGACGACGTCGGGACGCATGCGGCCACTCACGCCGCAGCCGGGACACGTGGTCGCCCGGCTCAGCTCCTCGCCCCAATCGTGGCGCGCTTCGCAGGCCCGGCACCACGCCCGGAAGATCTCGCCATGCATGTGGATGACGTTGCTCGATCCGGACGCCTCGTGCAGCCGATCGATGTTCTGGGTAACGATCAGCACCTCGCCCGAGTGCTCGCGCTCGAGCCGGGCGAGTGCCGTGTGGGCCTGGTTGGGTCGCACGTCGGCGTGGGCGCGTCGGCGCATGTCGTAGAACGCGAGCACGCGCTCGGGATCGCGGGCGAACCCTTCGGGCGTCGCCACGTCGCGATAATCGACTTTGCCCCAGAGCCCGTCCTTGTCGCGAAAGGTCGAGACACCGGATTCCGCCGAGATGCCGGCGCCGGTCAGGATGACTATACGATCGCTGCGCGCCATCACTGGTTGTCCCAAAGGGCTGGAGCGATGCTCGCCTAGTGTGGTGTCTCGCAACAGGACACTAGCCGGCGCCATGCTACATGTCTCCGAGGCTGCGAGCCACGGATCGTCGCACCGCGTCGCGTCCGCCGGCGCATTTCCCGAATTGGATGCAGGAGATGCCGATGAGCATGCAGGAGATCAACAAGGCGGCCGTCCGGCGCATCTATGCCGATTGCTGGAACCGCAACGACATGCAGGCGGTCGATGAGATCTTTGCCCCCGACGTCCGGCACGACCGGCTCCTGCCCGGCTGGCCGGCGGGGCGGGAAGGCTTCAAGCATCTGATCCGGCTCTGGCGCGATGCCTTCCCCGATATCCACGAGGAGGCAGTCGAGCTGATCGCGGAAGGGGAGAAGGTCGCGAGCCGCTTCCGGCTGCGCGGCACGCACCAGGGCCTGTTCTACGGGATCGGCCCGACCGGCCGCAAAGTCGACATCCACGGCGCCGAGATCTTCCGCTTCGCCGAAGGCAAGGTGGTCGAATACCTCTATCACGAGGACACGCTCGGCCTATTCTTCCAGCTTGGCGCGCTGCCGCTCCCGCCGCTCGACATGGCAGGTGTCGCGACCAGAGTGTGAGCGCGCCGCAGCCACACAGAGCTGGCTCCCCGCTCATGCCTGGAGAAAAATCCTCCGTCCTGTTCCCCGCGGAACATGCGGACCGCGCGATCGGCCCTAAATCTCTCTCAACGGAGCACGGGCGGCAGCAACCGCCCAATCCCAGGGAGTGAACCAAATGGCTGTCAAAACCGGAACCGAGAACGCCGACTTCCTCAACGACAACTTCATCAACGGCTTCGCCGGCCCCTTCGATTTCGGCACGAACGATTTCGTGATCGGACTCGCCGGTGACGACACCATCACGCTCCACAACGGCAACGACACGGCTGATGGCGGCGCGGGCCGCGACACGTTCAATGATCTTGCCGGCGGCGACGACACCATGCAGGGCGGCGACGACGCCGACACGTTCTTTGCCGGCAGCGGCAACAATCTCATCGACGGCGGCGCCGGCGTCAGCGGCCGGAGAGGCTTCGACCGCGACACCGTCTCCTACGAGAACAGCTCGACGGGCGCTCGCGTCAACCTCGCGGTCGGCAGCGGCACGGGCGAGGGTACCGACACGCTGATCGAGATCGAGAACGTGCGCGGCAGCGCGTCGGCGGACGGCATTGCGGGCGATCTCGGCAACAATGCCCTGTTCGGCCTCGACGGCAACGACAGCATGGCAGGCCAAGACGGCAATGACAGCCTGTTCGGCGACAATGGGGCGGACAGCCTGCTGGGCGACAACGGCGACGACAACATCAACGGCGGGCTCGACAACGATCTGCTGCTCGGCGGGCGCGGCCGCGACGTGCTGACAGGAGGGCGCGGCAGCGACAAGCTCGTGTTCCAGTCGCAGGCGGAATCGCGGGCTGCCAACGGCATCGACCTCATCACCGACTTCCTGCACGGCGAGGACAAGATCGATCTCTCGACGATCGACGCCAACCGCAGCAAGGCCGGCGATCAGGCCTTCAAATTCGTCGCCGACCACACCAACAAGGCCGCCGGCCAGATCGAGGCGACGTTCGACGCGGGCCGCAACGTGACCGTGATCGAAGCCTACACCAACAAGGACAACGCCGCCGACATGGTGATCGAGCTGACCGGCCAAGTGGACCTGGCGAAGGCGGATTTCTTCCTCTGAGGAGCGCCGGTCAGATCGCGAAGATGAAGTCGGCCTCGCCGAGGTCTGTGAGGTCGGCGTTGGCGAGGAAGAGTTGTGAGCTGAAGGCTTCGATGAGGACGCCAGCGAAACCCTCTACGACCTCGACAGTTAGAACGAGATCGGCCATCCCTCTATGATATCTGTACGCGCCTT
>JANPDA010000165.1:0-11732 GCA_031431235.1 Hyphomicrobiaceae bacterium | reverse complement strand
CAGGAAGGAATCGCCTCGGAGGCGGCGAGCCTCGCCGGGCACCTGCGGCTCGGCAAGCTCGTGGTGCTCTTCGACGACAACCAGATCTCGATCGACGGGCCGACCAGCCTTTCGGTCTCCGACGATCAGATGAAGCGCTTCGAGGCTTCGGGCTGGCGCACGCTGCGCTGCGACGGTCACGAACCGGCCGACATCGCCCGCGCGCTGCACGAGGCCGAGGGCAGCGACCGGCCCGTCATGATCGCCTGCCGGACCGTGATCGGTTTTGGCGCGCCCAACAAGGCTGGCACCGCAGGCGCCCACGGCTCGCCGCTCGGCGCCGAGGAGATCGCCGGGGCGCGTGCCAAGCTCGGCTGGCCGCATCCGCCCTTCGTGGTGCCCGAGCCCATCCTCGCCGCCTGGCGTGCCGTCGGCGCGCGCGGACGGGAAGCCTCGAAGGCCTGGGACGGCCGGGCGGCCAAGCTCGACAAGGGTGTGCGCGGTCGCCTCGCCGATCCGATCGACAAGGAGGTCGCAGCCGCGATCGCCAAGGCCGCTGGCGCAATCAAGCAGAAGTTCAGCGCCGAGAAACCCAAGCTCGCAACCCGCGTCACCTCCCAGCAGGTGCTGGAAGCGCTGCTGCCGGTGGTGCCGGGCCTGCTGGGCGGCTCCGCCGATCTGACCGGCTCGAACGGCACCAAGACCGCGCTGCACAAGCCCGTGAAGCCGGGCGCTTTCGCCGACAACTACATCCACTACGGCGTGCGCGAGCATGGCATGGCCGCCGCCATGAACGGCATGGCGCTGCACGGCGGCATCGTGCCCTATGGCGGCACGTTTCTCGTGTTCACCGATTATTGCCGGCCCGCGATCCGCCTCTCGGCGCTGATGCAGCAGCGGGTCATCTATGTGATGACGCACGACTCGATCGGTCTGGGCGAGGATGGCCCGACCCATCAGCCGGTCGAGCATCTGGCAGCGCTCAGGGCGATCCCGAATCTGCTGGTGTTGCGCCCGGCCGATGCCGTCGAGACGGCCGAGTGCTGGGAGATCGCGCTCAGCTCGGCGAAGTCGCCCTCGGTGCTCGCCCTCACCCGCCAGAGCCTGCCGACGCTGCGGACAGCCCATGTTGGCGAGAACCTCTCGGCGCGCGGCGGCTATGTGCTCTCCGAGATCGGGCATCGCGACGTGACGCTGATCGCGACGGGCTCCGAGGTCGAGATCGCGATGGAGGCGGCAAAGCTGCTCGCCGCCGACAAGCTCGATGCCGCAATCGTCTCGATGCCCTCGTTCGAGCTGTTCGCGCGCCAGCCCAAGGACTATCGCGACCGGGTTCTGGGCAGTGCGCCCAGGATCGGCATCGAGGCGGCCATCGGCTTCGGCTGGGACCGCTGGCTCGGCGAGCGCGGCACGTTCGTCGGCATGCCGGGGTTCGGCGCGTCCGCGCCGGCCGAGCAGCTCTACGAGCACTTCGGCATCACGGCCGCGAAAGTAGCGGCGGCGGCTCGGGGATTTTGCTCAGCGTCGGGCCTGAGATCAGCGCAGGCCGGCAATCAATGAAACGCTCACGGCGTTCACCACAAGCATGATACGGTGACCGTCAAAACCCTACATGTGAGGTCTCATGAAGATCGAGCTGACACCGGACGCGGCGCAATGGGTCGAAGCCGAGCTCGCGGCGGGGAATTTCGCGACGGCCGAGGATGTGGTGCGGCATGCGATTGCTCAGATGAAGATCGTCGCCCTCAGGAGCATGCTCGATGCGGCCGTTGCCAAGGGGGGTAGCAATAGTGTTGCAGATGTGCGTGAGCACGTCTTGCGACGCCTTGACGAGGTGCATGAGCGCGCCGAGGTCTCGTGATGCACCGCTTGGTGTTTCTCGATTCCGCAAAGCACGATTTGGAGGACATTGCGGAGTATATTGCACGGGAAAGCCAGAGCCGCCATGTGGCCGTGTCGTTTATCGATCGGTTATTCGTCCGGTGCGAAAAGCTCGCCGCCATTGCGGGGCGCCGGGGCAAGACCCGGCACGAATTGAGGTCCGAGTATCGAAGTGTGACTTTCGGAAACTACGTGATCTTCTTTCGATACGTGCAGGCCGGTAGCGAGAGCCTGCTCCAGATCGTCCATGTCCTCAATGGTCGACGCGATATTGAGGCCTTTTTCGCGCAATCAGGTGATGAGAGCACGGACGACTGAGACCAATTGGTCGCGTCATTCTTTGATGTGGAGGCTGCAGCATGCTGTTCATGGTCGTCGAGCGCTTCCACGATCCCCACGCCGCCTATGCGCGCTTCAAGGAGAAAGGGCGCCAGGCCCCGCCCGACGCTCGCTATGTGGACAGCTGGGTCGACGCGACCGGCACCCACTGCTTCCAGCTGATGGAGTGCTCCGAGTTGAAGCCGCTGATGCAGTGGATCGCCGCCTGGCGCGACATCGTCGACTTCGAGATCTATCCCGTGGTGCCCTCGAAAGAGGCAGCGGAGATCTATGGAGCTAGCCCGACCGAGGAATGACCAGCATGACAGCCATCGACACCTCCAAGCTCCGCACGCCCACGCCGGCCGATGTCCGGGGCAAGCGCGTGCTGGTGCGCGCCGACCTCAACGTGCCGGTGAAGGACGGCAAGGTGGGCGACGCGACCCGCATCGAGCGCTTCGTGCCGACCGTCAATGGGCTCACCGCGGCGGGCGCGCGCGTGATCGTGCTCTCCCATTTCGGGCGGCCGGACGGCGAGAGGAAACCCGCCATGTCGCTCCGCCCGATCGCGGAAAAGCTCGCCAGTCTGCTCGGACGACCTGTCGCCTTCGCCGAGGACTGCATCGGCGAGCCAGCGTCGAAGGCCGTCGCGAGCCTTGCGGACGGCGGCGTGCTGGTGCTCGAGAACACGCGCTTCCACCAGGGCGAGGAGGAGAACGATCCGTCCTTCACGCGCGCGCTAGCAGCCAGCGGCGACGTCTAAGTGAACGACGCATTCTCCTGTGCCCACCGGGCGCATGCCTCGACCGAGGGTCTCGCGCACCTGCTGCCGGCCTTTGCCGGCGAGCAGATGATGGCCGAGATCGAGGCGCTGTGTGCCGCGCTCGACAATCCCAGGCGCCCGACCATGGCCGTGGTCGGGGGTGCCAAGGTCTCGACCAAGATCCCGATCCTGACCAACCTCGCCAAGCGGGTCGATGCGCTCGTCATCGGCGGCGGCATGGCGAACACGTTCCTGCTGGCGCGAGGGGTCGAGGTCGGCAAGTCGCTGGCCGAGCCCGACTTCGCCAAGACCGTGCACGAGATCACGGCGGCGGCGAAAGCTGCTGGCTGCGAGATCGTGCTGCCAGTCGATGCTGTGGTGGCTGGCGAATTCAAGGCAGGCGCCCCGTCCCGCGCGGTCGCGCTCGACGCGGTTCCAGCGGACGCCATGATCCTCGACGTCGGGCCGAGAACGGTCGCGGCGCTGATGCAGCGGCTCGCCGCCACTCGGACCGTGCTCTGGAACGGCCCGCTCGGCGCCTTCGAGATCGCTCCCTTCGGCGAGGGCACGTTTGCGCTCGCGCGCGAGGCGGCGCGGCTCACCAAGGCGGGGAGCCTCGTCTCGGTCGCGGGCGGCGGCGATACGGTTGCGGCTTTGAATGCGGCCCGCGTGACCGGGGATTTCACCTACGTCTCGACTGCGGGCGGCGCTTTCCTCGAGTGGCTCGAGGGGCGCACGCTTCCCGGCGTCGCGGCTCTGGCTGTGGCATGAGCACGGGACGCTTCGGAGGGTACTACGAGCGGATCGACAACGTCAGCGCGGCGGTCGACGCGATCGCAGCGATTCGGTGCAACTGCGCGACGGCCTTGCGCCGCTCGCCCTTGTTGCCCGACCCGAGCAGTTTGGCGATCTCGTCCAAGAGCGCCTGAATCTCGGTGATGCTGTGGATCATGGGGTGATCTTTCGTTGCGGCGCGCGTCTCGATGGATCCCGACACAGGATCCGCCAATGGGGCCTTCTCAACGCCGAATGTTGCGCCCCATTCATTCAATTCCGGTGAAGCGGGATCAAAGGATGGAGAGGCGGAACACAAACAAAGAGCATTCTGATGGGCTGGCCATTCAATCAGGGCACGCTTGGCCCCCAAAACTCTGCCCTTCCCACGTACCAACCTGTGCTCGTGGTCGGGCCAGAACAGGAGGCAACCATTTGTTTCGGCCGTCGATTTTCCAGCTCGATAGCAGCTACGTTGGTTGCAGGCGATTGGATCGAACGACGAGACCTGCGGTGGACTTGCTCGACCCACACGCCTCGGGCCCGTTGCCACCGGCTACTTCCGCAACCCTGTCTTGGCGCGGACGGGCGCGCCCGGTTTCGGCGCCGGCTTTTTTTTGGGTGCCGGCTTCTTTGGCGCCGCTTCGGTCGCCGCGCGATCGACGGCTTCCTTCGCCAACCGCAACGCCTTCAGTCGGGCAGTCTTGTCGGCCCGGGCCTGCCGTTCCTTCTTCTGCTCCTTGACCAAACCGTCCTGGGACTCGCGCCGCTGAGTCAGCCGGGCCTGAGTGCTCAATTTATTGGGGGCAGCCATTGATCTCTCCTGTGAGGCCCCGCGTCCTGAGTTCCAGGCTGCGATAGGTTCGAGGCTTCCCTCGTCTAGCACGACATCGACCCGGCCTTGGCATCAATTCTAAGCCGAGCTCGCCAAAGTGGCTTTCCCAGTTTGGCGATAAATCTCCGCGAAAAAGCAATCTAGGCAGGCATTCGTCATGCTGGAAGCATGTCTTCGACAAGACGGTCTTCCAACGAAAGTCTGCTCAGGATTTCGCTCCGCCAGCGCCGCGCTTGCCGGGCGAATTCTTGGATTTGGCACCCAGCAGATTGGTTTCCACTGGTGCGGCCTTGTCCTTGGCCTTCTTGGGTTTCTTCAGCTCGCGAGTGCCGCGTTGTTGTCCTTTGGCCATGTCCGTCTCCTCGACTGGTGTTCGTTCGTGCGACCACGGGGTGCGGGCGTCCGCTCAGCTATCGGCCGCATCGCGCTTCAGCGCAAGCTCGAGATCAGCCGGGTCGATCGCCACGCTCTCGCGCGCCAGGGCGTTGGTGAGGATCGAGGGCAACATGATGGCGGTCGAGACCCGGCGATACGCGACCATGTCGAGGGTCTCCAGCCGCTCGTCCACGATCTCGATCCGGTAGGCCCCGGCCGGCTGCTCTTCATCCATGCCGCGAAGCTGGAACGGATGCATGAAATTGACCGTCTTGCTCTGGGTTCGCTCGGACACCTAGCCTCCCGGTCTGAGCTCCTCGATCAGAGCCCGAAGTAACAGCAATGCGCCTTGATTGTGTTCACAATGTGTCTGGGCAAATAATTTTAAGTTATCGATCCTCAAAACCTGAATACATTCAATAATAAGGCCTGGGATTGTGGCAGCCTACACAGAGCGCGGAGCGCGGCAGCTCGAACTGCTCGGGGCGCCATGCGCGGACGTATTGCCTCAGTTGGTGGCGCGCCTCGGCCGGATGAGCGATGCTGCAGGGTTTGCGCTGCTGGCGTTACGTCTTTGCAGCCGTCGCGGTGCGCCACGAACGGCAGACCGTCTCAGCCGCCGCTTCCGGCCTCGTGCGCCTGCCGGAAGGTGACGAGCCGCTTGCTTCGCTCGTCCCACAGCCGCAGCTTCAGGCACGACAGGCTCTGCCACAGCGTCATGCGCCTGACGCCGGCGAGCTCGGGGTGGTCGTCGAGCACCTGCGGCAGCCGGTAGTAGGGAATGCGGCTGCTGAGGTGATGCACATGATGCACGCCGATGTTGGCCGTGAACCAGCGCAGCACGCCAGGGAGGACATAGTGCGAGCTGCCGAGCAGCGCCGCATCCTGCAGCTCCCAGGTCTTGTCCTCCTCCCAGAATGTCTCCTCGAATTGGTGCTGCACGTAGAACAGCCATACCCCGATCGTCGCCGCCAGCAGCGTAATCGGGATCTGCACGGCCAGGAATGGCACGATGCCGAGCCATGCCATCATCGCGACCGCGACGACAACAATGCCAGCATTGGTGCCCATAGCACTGATCCAGACCCCCCAGCCATCGGCCATCAGGCCAAACGGCAGCCGGTTCTGAAGGAGGAACAGATAGGCTGGTCCTAGCCCGAACATCACAATCGGATTGCGATAGAGCCGGTAACGCCAGCGGCCCAGCCAAGAGAGCGCCGTGTACTCGCGCACTGTCAGCGTCTTGATGTCGCCGAACCCGCGCCTGTCGAGATTGCCTGTGCTCGCATGGTGCAACGCATGCGTGCGCCGCCACACGTCATAAGGCGTCAGTGTCAGCACACCGAGCACGCGCCCAATCCAGTCGTTGACGGGCCGGCGGCGGAAGAATGCCCCATGGCCGCAGTCGTGCTGGATCAGGAAGAGCCTGACCATGAATCCAGCCGCCGGGATGGCGAGCAGGAGGGTCAGCCAGTAGCCGATCCAAAGCGCCGCCCAAGCCGATGTCCAGAGCGCCAGGAACGGAAACGCGGTCACGATGATCTCGCGCGCGCTGCGCCACTCGTCCGGCTCGCGGTAGCGGCCGAGCGACTTGATCCAATTCTGGTGGAGAGCCGCGCTCGGCTCGGCGTCCGTAGTGCTCGGAATCGAGGTCATCCCTGGTGAGAGCCAAGCCGTTACTCGACCATAGCAGCGAATCTAGCGTGCATTGCGACATCGGTCGGAAGGGCAAACTGCCGCAACCGGCCTGGCGCTCGCTGTCACAGGCGCAAATGCAGACCCTGCGGCGATTGAGCGCCGGCTCGCGCCTCGAAACGAGTTGTTGACGACCTGTCATTCGAATCATTTAACTTCAGGTCTGCAGGCAGAGATCTCGGCTTCCTGCGAGGCGCGACGGCCTGAAGCAGGGCAAGGGCGCCTTGGTGGCATGGCTCGCCGAGCCTCGCCAGCTCGCACACGGAGGCGAAATCCTACGATGCGACCCTCGCGAGCCCTCATTCCGGCCGGAGGCCGTGGACGGCTGCTGGCAATGCGCCGGCCCCATGTGCAGGCCCAAATGCAAGATCGAGCCATCAGCAGCGCGGCCAACGCCGCCGCCCGGATCTCGTTGCGTCATGGTTGCGTCGTTGCGACTCCAACTCCGGCAACTCGAACTCATGGAGCGGCACATGCTGAAGCGTCTCGGACTACGAATCGCGGATCATCGCGGGACGAGCGCCGAAACTGCCGACGGGGCATTCCGGTGGCGTTTGTGGCGCGGGTACGAGGTCAAGCATTGCTTCCATCTGCATCATCCGCCAACTAGCTGAAGCGTGACGTGCCCGCCCGGTCAGCAGACTGGGCCACGAAGAGGGAGTCGGCCCGGCGGCCGGCTCCCGTACCATCAGGCGCTCGACTTGCTTTCGAGCTGGGCCTGATCGGCGGGCTTCGGCAGCTTCTTTTGCTGATCCGCGGCGGCCTCCTCGGCCTCATCCTGATAAGGCGCGCTCCCCTGATTCAGCGCGATCAGGAGCGGCGTCAATCCTTCGGTGTCGACCAGGCGGAAGACCTCGACATCGCGCTGGGCCTGCTCGCTCCATTCCGCGATGCCGAGTGCGCGCTGGGCCTTCGAGAGCACGCCGTGATTGCGGATGCGCTTCTGCCCCTCCTTCGTCAGCGGGAGCACGAAGGGCTTCCTGAACAGCAACCGGTCCCAGAGGTTGCGCTCGTCGTTGACGGGCACCCAGCCGTCCTTGCGGAGGTCGCGCAGCGGGGTGAGATCGCTGGTGCTGTCGCGCATCTCCTCCTTCCAGATGGTTTGCAACTCCCGTTTCGACAGCGGGCGGATGAGCTTCACGTCGCTGAAGACCCCGGCCAAGTGGTTGATCGCGAGTGCGCGCTGCTCCTCGCCCGCTCGGCTCTTGTCGCAGCTGTAGACGTTGGGGATGACGAAATAGGATTCGCCCGCATGGTGGATGAGATGGCCCCGAACCCAATCGAGATCGGCATCGGGCGCCCTTGCGATCGCTGTCTGGATGGCACTCTGGAGTTGGCGCACGACCGCCCCGGTCGGCAGCTTGAACTGGGACTGCGTCTCCTGGAGGCCGGTATGACGGATCGGACCGGCGGCCGGCGGGTTCAGCAGCGCGAGCGCGAGCAGCCCCAGATCAATGCCGATCGTTGCCAGCAGCGCGATCATGTCGCGGCCGGTGATCGGCTCGCCGGCGGCGGTGGTGTCGCCGGTGTTGGAGCCGCCCGTGAACACGTAGGCGACGAGGCTCGAGAAATAGGACCCCATGTTCGCCCAGAGCCGTTTGACGGCATTGGCGACGCCGGCCGGCCCCTCGTTGAAGGCGGCCTCCCGCAAGGTCAGCACGGCCGGTTGGTCGGCCTGGTCCGCAGCTTGGGTCAGACGGTCGGCGAGCGTGGGATCATAGCAGGAGAACCCGGCGGTTCCGGGAGCGGCGGCAACCGCCTTGGCGATCGCGCGCATCTCCGCAGCCGTCGACTTGCCGAGCTCGTTGCTGCGCGACGCAATGCCGCGTGCTTTCGATCGGACCTCGGCCGCGCGCGTCTCGAAGAACTTCTGGCGCTCGAGCACCGTGCCGCCTTCCAGGCTCTGGACGGTCTGCTGGATCGCCTCGAGGTCTGTCCGTGCCGGCCCCAGCCAGGAGCGGTTGACGCTGTCGCGCAGGCCCGCGATCGAGTCCCGCACGGTGCGGCGCGCGTTGTAGAGCGGTCCGCGGCCGGCTCCCGATGCCTGGCCGCAGCTGCCCCCGCTCGTCTCCTCGCGCGACATCTGACCCTCGGACCAGACGAACACGCTTTCGATCTGGACGCCGACCGCCTCCAGGCGGGCATTGATCGCCGAGCCGGCGTCACGTGCGTCCTCCTGCAGCCCAGAGAGGCTCGTTCGCGTCGCCTCCTCGCCCGCGATCAGGCTCCACCAGAAGCCGTAGCCGAAGCCGATCGACCACAGCGCGAGGAACACGTAGAGCGGGAACATGATCAGCCGCTCGCTCCATTTCCGCTGCGCGCCGAACGATTCCCTGAGCGCCAGCCACATCAGGAAGGTGAGCGCGACCACGATCGCGATGACGAGCACGTCGTTGGAGATCGACAAGCCGCCCGGCAGCTCGGAGCCCTGATTTGCGGGTGACGCCGACACGCCGATGATGAAGTCGCGCATGCCGTGCCAGGTCGCATAGCCCGAGATGATGAGCAGCATGAAAGAGGCGACGCCGATCAGCGCATTGCGCCCGAACAGATAGTCGGCGAGGCGCCCCCAGCCGGACATCATCGTCGTTCTCGGCTCACTCATGCGACGCCCCCCGTACAAGACCGCGTACCCCGACCGCACCATGCCAGCCCCGGCCACGAAAGGAAACGGGGCGTGTTGTCCTGCCGGGATCGCACGGTGCTGGCGGGTCGGAGGGCGCTGAAGGGGACGAAGCGGACTTGGGGCGCTGACGCCACGACCTTTGCTGGCCGAGCCACACTGGATATGGGTAGCGGCCCCCCGGGGATAAACTGCGGCCGACACAGCGCTATGGCGAGAGCAGATTGTTTTTCCGTGCCCAATCGATCCAGTCAACGGAGTCTGTCGCGGTGACAGTGAATTCGCGATCGAGCGGAACGTGCTCCATGAAGATCATGAGGTTCTCACAGGACCACCGGGCATTTGGGGCAATGAGTCCATCGCAACCGAGGAAGGCAATCGCGGCACCGATTTCTTGGGTGCGTGAATAGTTTATCGTCTCATACAGGTTTTCCTTCACGCCAAGAGACGCAAGGTCCGAGCGAATGAGGCGCAGTGTTTTGGTCGTACCTACTGCAAGAGTATGCAGCGCAACGGGCTGGATCGGCATTGGGGTCAGCTGGCTCCAGTGGAACGCAATCTCCGCCAACGCACCCTCGCGCTCCAAGCTCGTATAAAGAATCTCGGGGCCGTTGTCGGGCGCCCAGCGGCCGCCTCGCGTTGAAGCCAGCAGGGGATCATGTTTCACACGTGTCGCGCGATAGGCGCTGCCGCCGAACGTGGATTGCGGACGCCGGCTCAATGCGTCCAGGAGCGTCGGATCGTGGCTCAAGGACCTTCTCCTCTCAGACGAAGACGCTGTCCCTGAGCTGGTCGATGACGGCAATGACTTCCTCGGTGTTGCCGGCCTGAATGAGCTCGATCGGGATCCGACCGCCAAGCAGTTTCTGGCGGGAGAAGAGCCAGAGCTTGATCTCGTCGGGTTGATCGTAAAGGTCGGTCAATTGATCGACGATGTAGTCGAGGTCGAGCAGGCGGCGCTGCGCATCAGGGCGCGGTACAGCTTTGCTCTGGTTCCACTTCGAGACCGTCTCCGGCTGGGCTCCGGTGACCGTCGCGATATCGGCGGAATTGAGTGTCGACTTGTCCCTGATGATCGTGAGTTTTCTCGCGATAGCCGTCGTTGTCATGCGTCACCTCATACTCGGATACGAAGATAAATAGGTCTTCATCGTCCGCCTTCGCGGGCGGCACGCGTTGCGGGCAGTTGCGCGAAGCTCGTCGGCGGCGACGCTACCGCACGCTTACCAAGTGTTCCGTCCCATTCATTCGATACCGGCGAAGCTGGATCAATGAATGGAAAGTCGGAACACAAACAGAGAGATGGCTAGTGTTCTAACTCATTCATTCGATACCCCAAATGAATGAGTCCGAACACTAGTGCAATCCGCGTGTGATCTAGGCGTTTGCGAACGGAGCGGGGGAATTGCGGGAAGAGTGAGACGGTGCCCGACATGGGGCCTCCTAAGGAATTGACGTTGTCATTGACGCAAGACCCACGTTTACAATGATGTTGAAGCCGTCTTTAGCACGGCGGCAATGGGCAACGCAAGAGAGCGCCGCATCGTCCGCCCTTACCCCTTCGCCGCCCGACGCCCTTCAACCCATCATCGGCTCGACCGAGGGGCAGCGGAAAATCCGCGGCGAGCGGCCGGATCCATATCGCCGGTGTCCGAGGCTACTGCTGTTGATGCTTTGACAAAACAATTTTGTGATCACATTATGCAGTCACCCGTCCCCGACGCCCCGGCCGGCGCCGAATAGCGCGTGCTCGAGGGTCAATGGCGGCACGACGGGAATGGATGCAAACGGCGGAAACAATGGTCGACCGATCGACGAAGGAAAGGCCCGTGAAAGCGAAACCGGAGCCCTTGCCCAAATACGACGGCGAGGTGAGGCCGCCCGCGAGCCCCTCGGAGGTGAAGCCCTGGCTGAAGGCCCACAAGGTCGAGGAGGTCGAGTGCGCGGTGCCCGATATCGCGGGCGTGGCGCGCGGCAAGGCGATGCCGGCCTCGAAGTTCGCCGAGCTGAAGCCGATGCACCTGCCGGTCTCGATCTTCTTCCAGGGCGTGACCGGCGACTACGTCGATTTCGACGGTGACCAGGACTATACCGAAGGTGACGTGCTGCTGGTCCCCGACCTGAAGACGCTGAAGCTCGCGCCCTGGGCGACCTCGCCGACCGCGCAGGTGCTCCACGACGTGCAATGGCAGACCGGCGGCGATGTCGAGTACGCGCCACGCAGCGTGCTGAAGCGCGTGCTGGCGCTGTTCGAGAAGGAAGGCTGGCAGCCGATCGTCGCGCCCGAGCTCGAGTTCTATCTGACCAAGCCCAATCCCGATCCCGACTACCCACTCGAGCCCCCGGTCGGGCGCACCGGCCGGGCCGGCACCGCGCTGCAGAGCTACGCGCTCGCCGGCGTCGACGAGTATGGCGATTTCGTCGACGACCTCTACGATTTCGCCGAAGCCCAGGGCCTCGAGATCGATACCATCATCCAGGAGGGCGGC
>JANPDA010000164.1:0-7680 GCA_031431235.1 Hyphomicrobiaceae bacterium | reverse complement strand
GCGCCCAGGGCTCCCGCGATCTCGTGGGCGAGCACGGTCTTGCCGGTGCCGGGCTCGCCTTTGACGAGCAGGGGGCGCTCGAGGGTGATGGCGGCATTGACGGCGATCCTCAGATCGTCGGTCGCCACATAGGATTTCGTGCCCTCGAACCGCATGCCGTCAGTCTCCTCAGTGCGCTTCAGCGGCGGCACCATAGGGGGCGAGGTCGGCGGCTTCAATCGTCGGTTCGCGTTGGGCGCTTTCGGCGCCGCGGTCCTGGCTCGCTGATCGGCAGGCGCCGCTCGACCTCGATCGCCTCGAGGCCGACCCGGCAGGCATAGCAGAGCATCTCGACGCCGGCGCTCCGTGCCGTGTCGAACGCCTCGCCATAGCCCGCGTCGATGTCGCGGGCGAGGCGGAGCTCGTCGCCGTCCGCGCGCTGGACCAGATAGACCATCGCCGCGCGCTTGCCTTCGGCCACCATCGCGGCGAGCTCGGCGAGGTGCTTGATGCCCCGCGCCGTGATCGAGTCCGGGAACTCCGCGAGGCCGGCCCGCCGCGACAGATGCACGTTCTTGACCTCCACATAGCAGGCCGGCCGCCGCTCATCCTCGAGCAGCAGGTCGATCCGGCTCGACTGCCCATACTTCACCTCCCGGCGCAGGCTGGAATAGCCCGCCAGCTCGCCGATCCGGCCGTCCAGGATCGCCTCCTCGACCAGGCGATTGGGGTGGTTGGTGTTGACGCCGACGAGGGTGGGTCCGGCGCCGAGGTCGGCTTCCACGATCTCGAGCGTGAGCGCGTATTTTCGCGTGAGGCTCGTCGAGGTCGAGACCCAGACCCGAGCGCCCGGGGTCGTGAGCCCGATCATGGAGCCTGTATTCGGACACGTGGCGGTTGCCGCGCGGCCATCCTCGAAGATGACATCGGCCAGAAAGCGCTTGTAGCGTTTCACGAGACGGGCCGGCAGGAGCGGCACGAGCAAGCGCATAGGAGATCAGGCCTCGGTGAATGGCGCAATTGCGATAGTCGACTATGATAGGGCGAAGACGGCGGCGGATGCACGGGAACATGACCATGGGCGTGGCGGCGGCAGCGGACGGCATCGTGACGGCAGCCCTCCTCGTCATCGGCGACGAGATCCTGTCGGGGCGCACCAAGGACAGGAACATCGGGTTCATCGCCGAGCACCTGACGGGGATCGGCATCCAGCTGCGTGAGGTCCGCGTCGTGCCCGACGTGGAAGCAGAGATCGTCGCTGCCGTCGACACGCTGCGCCACCGCTTCCACTACCTGTTCACGACGGGCGGCATCGGTCCGACCCATGACGACATCACGGCGGATGCGATCGCCAAGGCGTTCGGCGTCGAGATCGACATCGACGAGCGGGCGGTCGCGGTGATGCGGCCGCACTACGAGACGATGCAATTGCCGCTGACGCCAGCGCGCCTGCGCATGGCGCGCATCCCGACGGGAGCGGACCTGATCGACAACGCGATCTCGAAGGCCCCCGGCTTCAAGCTCGGCAATGTGGTCGTGATGGCTGGCGTGCCGAGCATCATGCAGGCGATGCTGATCGCGGTGACGCCCTCGCTCAGGACCGGCGCCCGCATGCAGTCCGCGACGCTGACCGTCTGGCGCCCCGAAAGCGATATCGCCGACCTCTTCCGGGCCGTGCAGGGCGAGTTCCCCGAGGTGGCGATGGGAAGCTACCCCTTCTCCGAGGACGGCAAGTACGGCGCGCACCTGGTGCTGCGCTCGATCGCCGTCGAGACCCTCGCGGCGGCGGAAGGGCGGCTCAGGGCGGAGCTTGTCGGGCGTGGGTGGATATGAGTGATCTCGCCCGACCTGTCGACCGGCGCGGCCTACATTGGAGAGCTTGACGATGAAACCCCTCGATCTCCCCTTCGATCTCGACGCCATGCTCGCGGGCTTGCGCACATGGGTCGAATGCGAAAGCCCGACCTTCGATGCGGCGGCCGTCGGGCGCATGCTCGATCTCGCTGCCCGCGAGATGGCGGCGATGGGCGCTTCGATCGAGCGGATTGCCGGGCGCCAGGGTTTTGCCGGTTGCGTGCGTGCGCGCTTCCCCCATCCCCGCTCGGGCGAGCCCGGCATCCTGATCGCCGGCCACCTGGACACGGTGCATCCGGTCGGCACGCTGCAGCGGCTGCCCTGGCGCATCGAGGGCAACCGCTGCTATGGGCCGGGTGTCTTCGACATGAAGGGCGGCAACTACCTCTGCCTGGAGGCGATCCGCCAGCTCGCGCGGGCTTCGATCGCGACGCCGCTGCCGATCACGGTGCTGTTCACGCCCGACGAGGAGGTCGGCACGCCGAGCACCCGTGATCTGGTCGAGGCCGAGGCCTCGCGCAACCGCACCGTGCTGGTGCCCGAGCCGGGCAGCAAGCCCAATGGCGTGACCACCGGGCGCTATGCCATTGCCCGCTTCGATCTCGCGACGACCGGCAAGCCGAGCCACGCCGGCGCGACGCTTTCTTCCGGCCGCTCGGCCATCCGCGAGATGGCCCGCCAGATCCTCGCCATCGAGGCTATGACGGACGAGAGCTGCACCTTCAGCGTCGGCATCGTGCATGGCGGGCAATGGGTCAACTGCGTCCCATCGGTCTGCACCGGCGAGGTGTTGAGCATGGCCAAGCGCCAGGGCGATCTCGATCGGGGCGTCGAGCGCATGCTGGCGCTCTCGGGGACTGCGAACGACGTGACCTTCGCCGTCACGCGTGGGGTGACGCGGCCGGTCTGGGAGCCCGAGGCCGGAACGCTCGCACTCTACGAGCGGGCGCGCGGCCTCTGCCGCCAGATGGGCCTCGACCTCAGCCATGCCAGCGCCGGCGGCGGCTCGGACGGCAATTTCACCGGCACGATGGGCATCCCGACGCTCGACGGCCTCGGCGTGCGCGGCTCAGGCGCCCACACGCTCGACGAGCACATCGAGATCGACAGCCTGGTCGAGCGCGCGCGGTTGATGGCTGGGTTGCTGGCGACGCTCGATTGAGGTAGGCCTCGCGGCGGACCGCTTCGTGAGGTGCTGCGGAAGCGGTCCAGCTGCTTCCAGGTGGGCGGGAGGTGCATCGCCTCCCTTCCTCCATGGACCGCACAGTCCGCAAGTAGGGGGCAAGCGGGTGGGGAGCGGTCGACGCGTTTGGCGGCGTCTACAACTGCAACTTCCGCAGCACCCCCGGCAACATCCCCTCCAGGTCCTCGGCGATCAGGCCCGGTCCGAAGCGGCTGGCTGCCGCGCCGTGCAGCCAGACGGCAGCGCAAGCCGCCTCCCAGCCCTGCATCCCCTGGGCGAGCAAGCCGAGCACCAGGCCGGCGAGCACGTCGCCCGAGCCGGCGGTCGCCAGTGTCGGCGGCGCGTTCTCGTTGATGGCAGCCCTGCCATCGGGGCTCGCGATCACCGTGTCTGACCCCTTCAGGATCACAACCGCCCCGGAGCGCGTCGCCGCCGCTCGGGCGCGGGCGAGTTTGTCGCCGGCCAAGTCGGGAAAGAGGCGGCCGAACTCGCCCTCGTGTGGTGCCAGCACGGTTGCGGATGCACGCCTGCGGATGGCGTCGAACAAACCTTGCGGGTCCGTCGCGAACGAGGTCAGCGCGTCGGCGTCGAGCACGGCGCCCGCTGCCGATGCGAGCCCGGCCAGAGTGAGACTGCGCGTGCGCTCGCCGATGCCCGCACCCGGCCCGACGAGCACGGCGGTCATGCGCGGATCGGCGAGGAGCGCGGCGAGTGCGGGCCCGTCCTCGCATTCCACGAGCATGATCGCGGTCAGATGAGCTGCATTCTCCGGCAAAGCGCTGCGCGGGCTCACGACCGTCACCAGCCCGGCGCCGACCCTGAGCGCCGCCCTCGCTGCCAACCGCACCGCTCCCGTCTTGCAGGCCGGCCCCGAGACGGCGATGGCATGGCCGTGCCTGTACTTGTGGGCCCCGACGCCGAGGCGGGGCCAGTGGCCCTGCCAGAGAGCATGCGCGTTGGCCCAAGTCCGGATGGCGAGGCTCCCGATCACCTCGGCCGGAACGCCGATATCGGCCAATACGACCCGGCCACACAACCGGCCCCCCGGCTCGAGCAGATGCCCGGGCTTGCGTCGGACGAAGGTAACGGTCGCGTCGGCGCGGGCAGCGATGCCCAGCACCGATCCGCTCGCCCCATCCACGCCCGAGGGCACGTCGACGGCGAGCCGCTTGGCGGATGCCGCCGCGAGAGCAGTGATGACATCGGCGGCCAGGCCCTCGACCGGCCGCGCCAGGCCAGCGCCGAAGATCGCATCGATGGCGAGGTCGGCTCCCGCCATCAGGCTCGGTGACAGCGGGTCGACGGTGCCTGGCCAGCGGGCAGCCATCGTGGCGGCGTCGCCAGTCAGGCGTGTGACGGCGCCGAGCAGGCCGAGCCGCACGCCATAGCCCGCTTGCGACAAGAGCCGCGCCGCGACGAACCCATCCCCGCCATTGTTGCCGGGGCCGCACAGCACCGTGATGCGCGCACCCGGCGGCACCATCCGCGCTGCCTCCTCGGCAACGGCGAGCCCTGCCCGCTCCATCAGCACATGCCCAGGGATCCCTCCGGCGATCGCCATGCGGTCGGCCTCGGCCATCTCCGTGGGCGTCAACAGCTCCAGGCCATCCATTGCGGCATCCGTCTCGTTCGGTCGCGAACATAGGGCAGGCGCCAGCATACACGGGGAGCCGATGCTGCGCTGCACAAGAAATCGGCAACGTGCCTAGTCCTTAGGCAGCCACGCGGCCAGCGGGTTCGACCCGACGGCCTCGGTCCAATGCAACTAACGGAAATATAACCGGAAAAACGAGGGGGAGGAATTGGCACGCGGTATGCTTGACGATGGTGTCCTCGGCTGATGCCGTGGCCCATAGGGGAAGCACGCATGAAAAAGATCGAGGCCGTGATCAAGCCCTTCAAGCTCGACGAGGTGAAGGAGGCGCTGCAAGAGATCGGCATCCTCGGCATCACCGTGACCGAAGCCAAGGGTTTTGGCCGCCAGAAAGGCCACACCGAGCTCTATCGCGGGGCCGAATACGTCGTCGATTTCCTCCCCAAGGTGAAGCTCGAGGTCGTCGTTCACGACGAGATGCTCGACAAGGCGATCGGCGCGATCGAGGCCGCCGCCAAGACCGGCCGCATCGGCGACGGCAAGATCTTCGTTCTCAACATCGAGGACGCCATCCGGATTCGCACAGGCGAGACCGGCAACGACGCGCTGTAGCGTCGGGTGCGCGCGACTCGGATAGACATCTGCCAATCACAGCGGGCGGGCGGGGCCGCGCGATCGAATGACTGAGGCAACAACCGCGAACCCCAACAGGAAGGACCGATCATGGCCGACAAGAAAGAAATGGATGCGGGCGCGGTTCTGAAGCGCCTGAAGGACGACGACGTGAAGTTCGTCGACCTGCGCTTCACCGATCCGCGCGGCAAGGTGCACCACGTGACACTGGACGTGTCTACGATCGACGAGAGTGCGTTCGCCGACGGACTGATGTTCGATGGCTCCTCGATCGCGGGCTGGCGCGATATCCACCAGTCGGACATGACGCTGATGCTCGACCCGGCAACCGCGCACATGGACCCGTTCTTTGCCCAGTCGACGATGGCGATCTTCTGCGATATCGTCGAGCCGACCACGGGCGAGCTCTACGAGCGCGATCCCCGCTCGATCGCCAAGAAGGGCGAGACCTATCTGCAGTCGACGGGCTTCGGCGACCGCGCCTATTTCGGCCCCGAGGCCGAGTTCTTCATCTTCGACGACGTGCGCTTCACCTCCGACCCCTACCATACGAGCTTCAAGGTCGATTCCTCCGAGCTGCCGACCAACACCGGCACCGAGTACGAGATGGGCAATCTCGGTCACCGGCCGCGTGCCAAGGGCGGCTATTTCCCGCTGCCCCCGGTCGATTCCTGCCAGGACATCCGCTCCGAGATGATCTCGGTGATGGCGGAGATGGGCGTCGTGGTCGAGAAGCACCACCACGAGGTGGCCTCCGCCCAGCACGAGCTCGGCATCAAGTTCGGCACGCTGGTGCAGATGGCCGACCACATGCAGATCTACAAATACGTCTGCCACAACGTCGCCCAGGCCTACGGCAAGTCGGTCACCTTCATGCCCAAACCGATCTTCGGCGACAACGGCTCGGGCATGCACGTCCACCAGTCGATCTGGAAGGGCAAGGACAACAAGTTCGCCGGCACCAAGTACGCCGACCTGTCCGACATGGCGCTCTGGTACATCGGCGGCATCCTGAAGCATGCGCGCGCACTGAACGCGTTCACCAACCCGACCACGATCTCCTACAAGCGGCTGGTGCCGGGCTACGAGGCCCCGGTCCTGCTCGCCTATTCGGCGCGCAACCGCTCGGCGTCCTGCCGCATCCCGCATGGAACGTCACCCAAGGCCAAGCGCATCGAAATCCGCTTCCCCGACCCGGCTGCCAACCCCTATCTCGCCTTCACGGCGATGCTGATGGCCGGGCTCGATGGGATCGAGAACAAGATCAATCCGGGCGAAGCCATGGACAAGAACCTCTACGACTTGCCGCCGGCCGAGTTGAAGCAGATCCCCCACGTCTGCCGCTCCTTGCGCGAGGCGATGGAGCATCTCGACAAGGGCCGCGACTTCCTCAAGAAGGGCGGCGTCTTCACCGACGACTTCATCGACGGCTACATCGAGCTGAAGATGGGCGAGGTCGAGCGCTTCGAGATGACCCCGCACCCGGTCGAGTTCGACATGTATTACAGCTGCTGAGGGAGCGAGGGGGCGTCGCAGGACCAAGGAGGCTCGGGAGTGGTCCCGGGCCTTTTTTCAAGTTTCAGTCAGGAGGCATGCCTCTGCGTTGCCTTTTCCAACACGCAAAGGTACTATCCCCCCATGTCCAATTCCCTCATCCTCTCTGATCCTGAAATCATGGGCGGCACTCCTTGCATAAAGGGCACGCGGCTGACGGTCTATGCGGTGGCGGCGCGCATTGAAGGTGGCGAGACTGTCGCGGAGCTTCTCGAGGGCTATCCGCCCGAGTTCACAGAAGAACATGTGCGGGCTGCGATCGAGCATGCCAGACGGGTCCCTTTCTTCGAGGACCCGGACGGCCGGCCGTGGCGCAGTATCCGTACCAAGCAGAACGCGGCGTGAAATTCATCGTTGATGAATGTCTGTCGCATCTTCTGGTGCGCTACTTGGCCGTGCGTGGCTTTCCAGATGCAATCCATCCAATCCACGTCGGCCTGCTCGGTGCGCGCGATGACCAAATCGTCGCTCGTGCGCTCGCCGAGGATCGGATCGTGATCACGGCCAACGGGCGTGACTACAAGCGATTGGCGGCGGGCATGGAAGTGCACCCCGGTGTCATCGTCGTCGAGGCGCTCGAGCGTGAAGCAACCTGGCGTCTGATCCAGCTGGCCCTTGCCTTCATCGAGCTGCAGTCGCAACCAGCGGATTACATGGTCAACCGTGTCGTTGAAGTATCGGCAGCGTCCGGAGTGACACCGTACCTGCTTGCGCAGGACACGCATTGATCCTGCCGACCACCTACAACTACAAGCGGCTAGCTACGAGGCGCCGCCACCGCTCAGCCTGCTGCCGGATCCCGCACGGCACCAGCCCCAAGGCCAAGCGCATCGAAATCCGTTTCCTATCTCGCCTTCACGGCGATGCTGATGGCCGGGCTCGA
>JANPDA010000163.1:0-22447 GCA_031431235.1 Hyphomicrobiaceae bacterium | reverse complement strand
CCCCCCCTGTGGGCCCGCGCCCCCCGCCTGCCGCGGCCCGCGCGCCCCCCCCGCGTCCCCGCGGCGCCCCCCGGGGGCCCCCCGGGCCCCGGGCCCCCCCACCCCCCCACGACGTGTGGCTGCCGCGCTCGGGCCTCGGTCCCGGCTCTCGTGCGGGCGCAGATCGGCGGCCAATCGAGCGATCTGGTGGCCCGCCTGCGGCCGGGAAAGCGGGAATGGATCAGCCGGTCCTGGTATAATGCCCGCCATTCGAGCCGGGATCCCGGCTGCGGACGTCTGCTCAGCTGAGGCGCATGCCGAGCTCGCTCGCGACCTCGCGCTCGAGCTTCAGGACGCGATCGATCCGGTCGACTATCTGCTCGATCGAGGGACCATCGAATTCGCCCCAGGGCTGCTCCGGCACCCGGGTCAGGGCCTCACGCGCCAATTCCAACGCCTTGCGCGTCTCGCGTGCCAACGGCTGCACGGCCACGAGGGCATCATCGGGGGATACGACTACGGTGCTCATCAACGCGACCTCTTCAACCAGAAACCCAAACAACGGTAACGCCCACCAAGATGGAGCGTCAAGGCTAATGCCACGTTAATAGACCTCTTGAAATGGGCCAGAGTAAGACCGGCCTCGGCTCGGGGTTGCAAGTCGTGCGGCGTCATCGCGGAGAGCGTTGATCGTTTATTCGAGTTGTATCTGCTGGTCATCGCGTCACCATTCGAGTTGCATCTGCGCCTGAAAGACCGTGCACGCTGTTCTGGATCATCCACAACCAGCTGATCGAGGGACAACACGGCTACTTGCTTGCCTAAAGCGAATCACGGCTGTGTCAGCCAGCTCGATCCGCCACGTTGGCCGCAACGCTGAAGAGCGCTTCGCCCGTGTCCGCGTCTCCTCAAGCCTGTCTGCTCGCCGAGAGGCACGTGGCCCATGCAGCCTATCCCCAATGACACTATCGAGCGGATCAGATCGATCCTCGCCCGGGAGAACCCGCAACTGGTGATCGAATGGGATCTGGCGCGCGCTCACCGCATCCCTGAAGGCAGGCTCGAGCAGGTGCTCGCCGCGCGGCATCAGCTCGATCTTGTCGCTGGGCTCGAGCTCGATTTGCCCAGCACCCCGGCGCATTGACACCCTTCACGACGCCGCTCCCTCTCGGCTAGTGGTCCAAATCCGACATCTGCATCCGCTGGCAGCACGCGTCCGAGCAAATGTCGGATTTATAAGGACCACTAGCAACCCTATAGTTCTAGTGGAGCTTCTGAATTTGACATTCGAGCACAAGCCTAGCGGCAACCGGGACTCGAATGTCAAATTCGCTCCACTAGTATCGCCGCGGGGAGGACGTACCATGACCAGATCAGCGCCTGAGGCCGGAGCGACAGCCACGCTCGAGTTGACGGTATCGCCCGCGATGGCGGCGTCGCGGTTGGCATGCGCGCCAGGCGAGCGCTATCCGGAAGTCCTCTCGACCCCCTCGCTCATCGGTCACTTGGAGCGCGCCTGCGCCAGGCTGCTCGAGCCGTTCCTCGCAGCGGGAGAGCTTTCGGTGGGAGCACGAATCGAGGTCGTGCATGTGGCGCCGACCGCCGTGGGCGCGACCTTTCGCTGCCACGCGACATTCGTCGGCCTCGAGGCCCCGCTCTACTGGTTCGACGTCCGCGCCGAGGATGCTGCCGGCACCATCGGCAAAGGCCGGATCGCACGTGCCATCGTCGAAGAGGCGGCCATCATGTCGCGAGCCGCACGCTCGCTCGCCCCTTGATCGGGAGAACCAACGCGATGGCGGAGCTCATGCTGCATCCCCACATCGAGACGATCCAGCCCGCGGATCTGCGGGCCTACCAGGAACGCCTCTGGCGCACCCAATGGAGCTTCGTGCGCTCCCGCTCGGCCCTCTATCGCAACAAGCTCGGCTCGCTCGTTCAGCGGGATTTCGACCTCGACACCCTGCAAGATCTACCCCTGACCACCAAGGACGAGCTGAAGGACGCACAAACCCGGTCCTGGCCGTTCGGCGACCATGTCGCATGCGAGCCAGAGCAGATCATCCGCATCCATCGCACATCGGGCACGACCGGGCGTCCGATGGTCATTGCCTATTCGGCAAAGGATGCCGCCATCGTCGCGCGACTCGGCGGACGCGGCTACACCACATCGGGCCTGCGTCCGGGCGACCGGGTCGTGCATTGCCTCAACTACCAGCTCTGGACCGGCGGGGTCACCGACCACCTCGCGCTCGAAGCGGCGGGGGCGACTGTCATTCCCTATGGCGTCGGCGACACCGGGCAGCTCCTCGACGTGATCGAGGAATTGCAGGTGACGGCCCTCTCCTCGACGCCGTCCTATCCGGCACTGCTGGAGCAGGCGCTGCGGCAGCGCGGCGGCAAGACGCCACGTGAGCTGGGGCTGCGACTTGGTCTGTTCGGGGGCGAGGGTGGCCTCGACAACGCCGAGTTCCGCACACGGATGGAACAGACCTGGGGGTTCAAGGTGAGGAACGCCAATTTCGGTCTCTCCGAGGTGATGAGCATCATGGGCAGCCAGTGCGAGTCCGGCAACGATCTGCACTTCATCGCTGGCGATGCGGTATTTGCCGAGATCCTCGATCCCGCGAGCGGGGCACGGTTGCCGGTCGCGGAGGGCGCAGTGGGTGAGCTCGTCGCTACCCACCTCGAGAAGGAATGCCAACCGCTCGTGCGCTACAGCGCGCGCGACGTGGTGACCGTGACCGGGACGGGTGCTTGCGCCTGCGGGCGGACGTCGTTCCGCTTCCGCGTGACGGGCCGCACCGACGACATGTTCAATGTGCGTGGCGTGAATGTTTTCCCCACGGCCGTTCAACAGGTGGTCGCCGGCATGGCTGACGCGCTTTCGGGACATTTCCGCATCGTGCTCGCAGGCCCCGGCCCCTTCGACCGGATCGTGCTCCGGGCCGAGGCGGCGGAGGGGCTCGCCGCGGCGCTGTTCCCCGGCATCGCCGAGCGCCTGGAAGGCGAACTTCGCAGTCGGATCGGCGCGAGTGCAGCCGCGACCATCCTCCCCTTCGAGGCATTGCCCCGCACGGCCGGCAAGACCAGCCTGGTGGAGCGGACATAGCCCAGCGGCAATATGGGTCGCATCCGTCTACTTGGCTGCGGTCAACCAGCGGGCGCAATCCTCGCCCAGCTCGGCCGTGGCCCGAGCCTCGTAGCGGGCATTGTCGTCCGCCGTCAGCACGGCGCGCCAACGGCCATTGGTGCCCTTGTTGATGAACGTCTCCGCGCCGCCGTCCCACAAGATGCCGCCGAGTGGAACGGATTTGCCCGCGTGCTTCTTCATGTAGTCGAAGCTGCAGTGCTCGACGATGGCGGTGAGTCGGGAAGGATCTATCTGAATGCCCAGAAACGCCGCTATGGCACGGATCGTGCCCGACAAATCTGCCTTCAGGGCCGAGAAGTGGATCAGCCGCACATTCGGCAAATCCCTGATCGCCCACCAGCTCCGCACGTTTTCCCAGAACGACCAGAACGGGTAGCCGTCGCCGTCGAGCCATTCGTGGAAGTATTGGCGGATGTCGGCCGGCGGCTTCCCGATCGGCGGCCCGACGAGGCCCGGCGTATTGTTGAGCATATCGTACCAGGTCGCGTTGGCGTTGACGTGATGGTTGTAGAGGCTCCAGACCACATCGCGACCGTCGCGGCCGACATAGAGATACTTGGCCTTGGGCGAGAATACGAGCGCATCGACTGGAAGATGGGTCTTGACGAAGCGGCGATGCTGCTGGGCGGCCAGAGCTGCGAGCTTCACCTCCTTGGGGGGGACGCGCAGATCGAGCCAGGGCGACATCGCCGACACTTCCAGTCCTTCGGCGCCTTGGAACACGAGCTGCGCCACGATCTGCTGCACCCAGGTCGTGCCGGACTTCGCATAGGTGGCGATCACGATATCGTCGGAGCGAAACGGAAAATCGTTCCAGATGGTCGAATCGAAATGATGACTGTGCAGCTCACGGGTTTTGAGCGGCGGGGGTGATGTCATGATCGATACCTGCCAGTAACCGGTTCAACGCTTCAGCTTCTCCGCCACGCGCGGCGCGAAATAGGTCAGCACCCCGTCGGCGCCGGCGCGCTTGAAGGCGATCAGGCTCTCGAGCATCACCTTGTCGCCGTCGAGCCAGCCGTTTTGCGCCGCCGCCATCAGCATCGCATACTCGCCCGACACCTGATAGGCGAAGGTCGGCACGCGCAGCTCCTGCTTCACGCGGGCCACCACGTCGAGATAGGGCATGCCCGGTTTCACCATCACCATGTCGGCGCCCTCCGCAATATCGAGCGCCACCTCGCGGATCGCCTCGTCGGTGTTGGCGGGGTCCATCTGATAGGTCCGTTTGTCGCCCTTCAGCACGCCCCCGGAGCCGACCGCGTCGCGGAACGGGCCGTAGAAGGCGGAGGCGTACTTCGCCGAGTAGGCCATGATCTGCGCGTTGTGATGTCCGCCCGCTTCCAGCGCTGCCCGGATCGCGGCGATCCGCCCATCCATCATGTCGGAAGGGGCGAGCACGTCGCACCCGGCCTCCACCTGCACCAGCGCCTGGCGCACCAGCACTTCCAGCGTCGCGTCGTTGACGATCTCGCTCCCCTGCAAGAGACCATCATGGCCATGACTGGTATAGGGGTCGAGTGCCACGTCGAGCATCAGGCCGACCTCGGGCACGGCCGTCTTGATCGCCCGCACCGCTCGGCAGACGAGGTTTTCCGGGTTCAGCGCCTCGCGCCCGTCCTCGGTCTTCAATCGCGGATCGGTGAAGGGGAACAGCGCCATCGCCGCAATGCCGAGATCGCGCGCGCGCAACGCTGCCTTCACCGCCTCGTCGACGCTGAGCCGCTCGACGCCCGGCATCGAGGCGATGGCCTCGCGCCGGCCCTTGCCGTCCATGACGAAGATCGGCCAGATCAGATCGTCGACCGTCAGCACGTTCTCGGCGATGAGACGGCGCGACCAGTCCGCCCTGCGGTTGCGCCGCATCCGGGTGGCAGGGAAGCCGGGGCCTGCCGCACGCTCGAGACCGCGGCTCGCTTTCTCGCCTTGCTTGACCATGGAGCTCCCTTGTTCCGACGCCGTTACTCGGCCTGCATAGCCCATTTCAAACGGGCCCGACCAGGGGAACTGTGGGCAAGGCCCGGCCAGGGCCCCCGACCACTGCTGACGCGGACCCGGCATCGCGCCTTTGAGCGGCGAGCGGAGCGTCGCCTGGCGCCGGCAGCGCACCTGGCTGGCAGCACTTGCCGCCCGAGGCTGCTAACAATCTGATTGGCATCATAAAACTCATTGCCTGGAAGTGATTCTGCGATACCTTCTGTCATCCGAGGTTCACAAAGGAGAGCGCGGAACATGGCAGATCGGGATTTCGTCGCCCAGATCAAGGGATATGGGCTCACCACCGCCGAGATCTTCTACCACTTGCCAGATCATCCATCCCTGCTCCAGGCCTACATCTGGCAGGACTACGATCAGCATCCACGCTATCCGCGCCTGTGCAAATTCCTCGATTTCTGGGCCCACAACCTCGATGGAGCGTTGTCGAGGGTTCGCGTCGCCCACAAGGGCCTCGTGCAGCCTTGCGAAGTTCTTTTCCGCGACGGCGCGCTCGTCCTCCACTGATCGCCCTGATACGTGGCTTTCTTCCGTACTGCGATGGTGCGGGGGCGACGTGACACGGCGCTCTGCACTTGCTAACCCTTGCGCGAGAGCGAGAGGGCTGGAGCGGGAGGGAGCGGCATGGGCGGACCTGCGAACGGCGAACGGCCACATCGCAAGCGCGGAGTTGTGGCGACCGCTGCCGTGGTTGCGATCTTTGCTCTGCTCGCCGCCATGGCCGCGTTCGTGCTGTTGAATGTCGGCGACTTAGCGCCCTCGCGGGAGACGGCTGGCGCGCCCGCACCCAAGATGAGCGCTCCCGAGGAGCCGTCGACTCGCAGCGGCGACGATGAGATCGCCAGCTCGGCGGGTGAGCCCGAAGCCTCGGCTGAGGCGCCGGCAGAGGCTGCCCCTCCCCCTGAGCTCGAATCCCTGCAACCTGCCCCCGTTCCGCCTGCTCCTGCAGGCTCCGCCAGCGGCAGCGACCCCAAATTCGCGATCTTGCGTGTATTCTACGCAACCGACCGAAAGCGCACCGGCAGCGCGGCGCCCAACGAGATGTATGGCGGAGATCGCGGCACTCTCGTCTACGGAGCGGCTGAGGTCTCGATTCCGCGCGAGCACCGGCTCGGCCAGCTCGAAGGCCCCTCGATCTGGCGGCTCGAGTTCCGCGAGACCCCCGAGAGCCATGTCGTGCTGATGAAGGCGGTGGAGCAGCTTCCCGACCAGTACTATGCCGAGATCGCGGCACGTGTCGCTAATTCCTCGGGCAAAAACGCCTTCATCTTCATCCACGGCTACAACGTGCTGTTCAAGGACGCGGCGCGCCGCACCGCGCAGATGGCCTACGATCTCGGCTTCTCGGGCGCGCCGGTGTTCTATAGCTGGCCCTCGCAGGGAACCATGGCGGGCTACAAGTTCGACGAGAGCAACGTGGTCTGGACCCAGGCGAACCTGAAACGCTTCATCAAGGAGTTCACCGAGCGCTCGAGCGCTGAATCGATCTATCTCGTCGCCCACAGCATGGGCAACCGCGCGCTGACGGGCGCCGTCAAGGAGCTGATGCAGGAATCCCCCGACGTGCGCCGCAAGATCCGCGAGATCATCATGGCCGCGCCCGACATCGATGCGGAGGTGTTCAAGCGCGACATCGCCCCCTTCATCGTCACGGCGATCCCCTCCGTCACGCTCTACGCCTCCTCCAACGACAAGGCGCTGCAAGCTTCCCAAGAGGTGAATGGCTACGCGCGGGCAGGCGATTCGGGCGGCGGCATCACTGTCGTGCCCGGCATCGACACCATCGATTCGACCGATGCCGAGACCGATTTCGTCGGCCACTCCTACTATGCGGAATCGAAATCGATCATCTCCGACATCTTCAACCTCATTCGACTCGGCAAACGCCCCGACCAGCGCCCCGGCCTGAAGCCGACCGACGGCACGAGCGGACACTATTGGAAATTCGTGCGGACGCCTTGAGGCCTGGCGGCAGGGATCCCAGGGTAGAGCCGGCGATGCTGGGTATCGTCAGTTTCATCCAGCGATCGTGCCGCAAACGTGCCCCGGTGTCCGCCCATGGTCGTTGCGGTGTAGACAAACCCGGCTCGTGGACTGCGCGGCGCCGCTAGATGCCTCGACCGCGCGCTCGTTTCGTGTCATTTGGTTGTCGCAATCAACGGGAGCTCCAGCAGCCTGGAGGATGACAACATGAGGCTGACATTGGACAGCAAGTCCGAGCAGCGGCGCATCGCAGCCGCCTGGGCGGTGCATCTCTTCACCGGCACCGGCATCGTGCTCGCGATGCTGGCGCTGGTGGCGATGCTGCGCGGTGACGAGCTGAAGGCCTTTCTCTGGCTGGGCCTTGCGCTCTTCATCGACGGCATCGATGGCACGCTCGCCCGGCGCTTCCGGGTGCGCGAGTACACGCCGCGGTTCGACGGCGCAGCGCTCGATCTCGTGATCGATTTCGTGACCTATTCCTTCATTCCGGCGCTGATGGTGTTCTGGTTCCAGATGGTGCCTGGGCAGTTTGCGGTGGCCTCGGCGTGCTTCATCGCGCTGACCTCGCTCTATTGCTATGCCAACATGGACATGAAGACGTCGGATAACTACTTCCAGGGATTTCCAGCCGTCTGGAATCTGGTCGTCCTCTATCTCTATATTTTGCGGACCCCCGACTGGGTGAACCTTGCCGTGATCGTCACGTGTGGCGTGCTGACATTCGTGCCATGGAAGTACGTGCATCCGTTGCGGGTGGCAAAATTCCGCCCGCTGACGCTGATCGTCACGGTGGTGTGGAGTGCGACAACGTTCTGGCTGATGTTTCTCGCCGACAAGCCCGAGCATCCGATGACCGCCGAGCCGATCGTGTTCTGGCTATGGGCGCTCGCATCCCTCTACTTCGCCGGCATCTGCGCCGTCCGCTCGATCGAGGAAGCGGACGAGGAGGATGAGGAAGACGCGTAGTCCGGATCAACGCGCGTAGCCTCAGCTCGCGGCTCGCGCCTGCGCACGCTCAGCATTGCCTGCGCCGCCGGCGTGGTTGCTGCATCATCGCGCAGGCCGGCACAGTCGGCCCGAACGAGTCGACCTGATGCTGTCGTGCGCCCGACTATTGAACTGGCACGGCGATAAAGCGGATCTCGCCCTTTGGTGTGGTAACGAGAAGCAGCACGGAGGAGCGGCCAAGCCCCTTCACCGCCTCGATACGTTTCGACACGTCGGCGGGTGCCTCGACCTTTTCGTTCGTCACTTCCGAGATGATCTCGCCTGGCCGGATCCCCTTCAGGGCGCCAGCGCCATTGGGATCGGCCTCGGCGACGAGCACGCCCGCGACGGTTTCCGCAACACTGTGCTTCTTGCGCAATTCGGGCGTCAACGGAACGAGTGTCAGTCCCAGCACGGTCGCGCTCTGGCTCGGGCCAGACGGGGCTTCCTCACTCTCGCTCGGCGTCATCGCCGCCTGCTCCGCGTCCGTCTCGACCAGGCGATCGACGGTCAGGTCGAGGGTGAGCGCCGCGCCGCCCCGCAGCACCTCGACTTTCACGACCTTGCCGATCGGGGTCAACGCCACGATCTTGGGCAGCTCGCGCATGCTGGCGACCGACCGGGCGTCAAAGCTGACGATCACGTCGCCGGGCTTGAGGCCACCCTTGGCAGCCGGGCCATCTGGTGTGGTTGCCGCGACGAGAGCCCCCTTGGGAGCCGACATGCCCAGGCTCTCGGCGATCTCGTCGGTAACCGACTGGATCGATATGCCGATCCAGCCGCGCCGGGTCTCGCCGAATTGGCGAAGCTGCTCGACAATGTTGACGGCCGTGTTGGCTGGAACGGCAAAACCGATCCCGATCGACCCGCCCGACGGCGAGATGATCGCCGTGTTGATGCCGATCACCTCGCCTGCCATGTTGAACAGCGGTCCACCCGAGTTGCCCTTGTTGATGGCCGCATCGGTCTGCAGGAACTCGTCATAGGGACCGGAATTGATATCGCGCTTGACGGCCGAGATGATGCCGACCGTGACCGAGCCGCCCAGGCCGAACGGATTGCCGATCGCCATCACCCAATCGCCGACGCGCATGATAGAGGAGTTGCCGAAGGCGACCGCAACCAGTGGTTTGGCCGGCGTCACCTTGAGGAGCGCAAGGTCGGTCTTGGTGTCGCGCCCGAGCACCTTGTCGACCTTCAGCTTGGTGCCATCGGTGAAATTGATGAAGATCTCATCGGCGTCGGCGATGACATGATTGTTGGTGACGATGAGACCTGCTGGATCGATCACGAATCCCGAGCCGAGCGAGGAGACCTGGCGCGCGCCGCCCGAGTCGCGATTGCGCTCGTCGAAGAACTCCTTGAAGAACTCCTCGAACGGGGAGCCTTCGGGAACCTCGGGCAGCGGGATCCCCTGGGCGCCCTTGATGGTCTGGGTGGTCGAGATGTTGACGACGGCGTCGAGCAGCCGCTCGGCAACCGGAGCTACCGACTGGGGACCGCTGAACAAGGGCGCGGTTTCCTGCGCCACGACGGTCGCCGAGGCGAGCACGGCGGCGAGCGCGCCAGCACCCAGGGTCCATCGTGTTGTGAGGCCAGGCCGATAGTTCCGCAGGTTCGAGCGCATAGGCGAATGCTCCATCGACGAGGGCCGGCGCGGCATCACCCGCGTATCAGATAGACGATCAGCAAACCAGCAACCACGGCGAGCGCGCCGCCATGGCGCAGCACCGTTTGCGGGGTCCGGGTGGCCACCTTCATTAGGTGCGTGGCGTAGCCTGGGAAGATGGCCCAGATGAGACCTTCGAGCACCAGCACGAGCCCGAGGGCAACACCCAGGTCCCCCATGGCCTGACCCACTCTCTCAGCCCACCGAGATCGGCTACTGGCCCTTGGTTCGCGTATTGCCCTTGCCCAAGGCATCATTGAAGTAGCGGAAAAAATCGCTGTCGGGCGAGAGCACCATACGCGTGCCGCTCGACTTCAGGCCGGTCTCGTAGGCCTGCATCGAGCGATAGAAGGAGAAGAACTCCGAGTCGCGGTTGTAGGCGTTCGCGAAGATCTTGTTGCGCTCGCCGTCGCCCTCGCCGCGCAGCGTTTCGGCGAGCCGCATGGCCTCGGCCTTGATCACCGTCACCTCACGGTCGGCATTGGCCTTGATCTTGCGGGACTCTTCCTCGCCCTGGGCGCGGATCTCGGCGGCCTCGCGCTGGCGTTCGGTGCGCATGCGTGCATAGATCGATTCCTGGTTCTCGAGCGGCACGTCGGCGCGCTTCAGACGCACGTCGACGATCTGGACGCCGATGGTCTTGCCCTCCTGGCTGACCTGTTCGGCGATCTGGCGCATCAGGTCGTCGCGCTTCTCTTTGACAACCTCGCGGATGTTGGCCAAACCGAGCACGCGGCGCATCGCGCCCTCGATGAAGGCGCTCAGCCGCAGCCGGGCAACGCGCTCGTCACCCACGGTCTGGTAGTAGAGGAGGGGATCCGTAATGCGATAACGCGCGAAGCTGTCGACGACAAGTCGCTTCTTGTCGGTCAAGATCACCTCTTGGGGCTGCGCGTCGATCTCGATGATGCGCTTGTCATAGAGGTCGACCGTCTGCACGAAGGGAATGAGCCAGTTCAGACCGGGCTTGCCGATCACCTTTGTCGGTTTTCCGAACTCCAGCACCAGGGCCTGCTGCGTCTGGTCGACGATGAAAAAAGACGAGTAGGCGGCGACCGAGCCGAGGCCCAGCAGCACGAGGAGACCAATCAGAAAGCTGCGCATCTCACTGGACTCCCTGGGCGGGTTGCTTGCGGGTGAGCTCGTTCAAGGGCAGGAACGGCACCACACCCTGACCCCCGCCCTTCTGGTCGATGATGACCTTGTCCATGCCGCCAAGCACACGTTCCATCGTCTCCAGGAACATACGCTCGCGCGTCACCTCGGGCGCCTTCTTGTACTCATCGAGCACGGCGAGGAACCGCGAGGTCTGGCCCTTGGCCTCCGCGACGGTCTGCTCCTTGTAGGCTTGGGCCTCCTGCTTGATCCTTTCGGCGTCGCCGCGGGCGAGTGGGATCTGGCTGTTGGCGTAGGCCTTGGCCTCGTTCACGAGCCGGTCCTGATCGTTGCGAGCCGTCTGCACGTCGAGGAAGGCGTCGCGCACCTGCTGGGGGGGATCGACCCGCAACAGCTGCACCTGGGTAATCTGGATGCCGGCGGTATAGGCATCGAGCGTCTTCTGCATCAGCTCGTGGACGGCGATCTCGGTTGTGCCCCGCTCGCGCAACGCGTTCTCGATCGACTGCTTGCCGATCACCTCGCGCATGGCGCTCTCGGCCACATCCTTCATAGTTTGCGCCGCAAAGCCCGAAAGCACCGCCTCGCCATCGCGTACATTGAACAGGAACTGCGATGCGTCCTTGATCTGCCAGAACACCACGAAGTCAGCGTCGACGATGTTCTCGTCGCCCGTCAGCATGATGCCTTCCTCGGCAGCGCCGCGATTGGTGGTCGCGGTCCGCCCATCGGTCGAGCGGAAGGAGCCGACCTCGGTCTTGTTGAGCGCGGTCACCTTCGGCAGATAGACTTTCTCGATCGGGGGCGGCAGACGGAACGAGAGACCCGGGCTGAGCTGGCGGTGGAAGGCACCGAACCGGGTGACGATCCCCTGCTCGTCGGGGTTGACGCGCACGGTGAAGCCGAGAAAGGCGACGACGGCCAGACCCACCAGCGTCAACAGCAGCATCAGGCCTTTGTTGAGGCCGCCGCCCGGCATCGCTTGCTTCAGGCGGTCCTGGCTGCGCTTCAGGATCTCTTCCAGATCGGGTTGCCCCGAGCTGCCTCCTCCCGGACCTTGCCCCCACGGACCGCCACCTTTCCAGCCGCCACCACCACCGCCGCTTTGGTTGTTCCAGGGCATGTTCACTCCGTGAGGGAATACCGATGAGACGCTCGCCCCGGCAAAGGGATCAGCGCAGGTTCGGCTTATATAGACATGGGTTGCCGCCAAGTCCAGGATCGCGGTGTCAGCCTTCGCTCACGGCGGCATCGGGCAACCGCTCGCGCGGGGCCGATGAGAGCAATTGGCAAGCACCCCTCAATTCGCCGCCGTCTCGGTCTTGGATCTCGACCGCACCAGGTCCTGGCGAGTGCGCAGTGCTTTGCCCGCATCGCCCAGCCGCGCGCGGTAGACCTGCACGTTGGCGAGGACCTTCTGCACGTAGTCGCGCGTCTCCTCGATGTGAATGAGCTCGATCCAGTCGACCGGATCGATGCCGGCCGCGCGCGGATCGCCGATCTTGCCGATCCATTGGCGCACGCGTCCGGGCCCCGCGTTGTAGCCCGCGAACGCCATGATGTAGGAGCCGGTGAAATCGTCGTTGCGATCGGCGATATAGGCGGTCGCGAGGCGCGCATTGTAAGAGGGGTCGGAGGAGAGCTTGCCGAGCTCGCACTTGATCTTGTACTGGCCGCAGATGTGCTTGGCCGTCACCGGCATCACCTGCAGGATGCCGCGCGCGCCCGCTCCCGACACGATGAGGGTGTTGAACTCGCTCTCCTGGCGGGCGATCGCATAGAAGATCGCCTCCTCGGGCAGCGGCCGGAGGGGCGAGAACTTCGGCATGGCATGGGTCGGATAGGCATACTCGGCGAGCCGGAAGCCCTTGCCCATCCCGGTCTTGCCGATCCGCAACGCCATTTGCGTGTCGCCCAGCGAGGCCGCGAGATGGGCCAACATCACCAGCTCGCCTTCACTCGAGAAGCGATAACGCAGATGCGAGGCGAATGTCCGCATCACCTCGGACAATCCCGCCTTCGAAGCAATCATCACGGCGCGCACCGCGGAATTACCCGCAAAGCGTGCCTGCTCGTCCTCGGGCGGTACCGGGGGCGATGCGAGCTCGAGCGCGGTCGCACCCTTGTCCTGCGTCTGGTGCGCGAGCTGGCCGTAAAAGGTCGTCAGGTCCCGGCCAGCGCTGGCGTAGTGCTCCTGCGCTTTCCCATCGTTGCCGAGCGCCTGATAGGTCCGCCCCAGCCAATAATCGGCCTCCGTCGCACTGATGGGACCGTCGGCGGCCTTGCGCAGCGCGAGAAAGTGGCGCTCGGCGGTGCTCGCGTCCTTCAGGAACCGCAGCGCGATCCACCCCGCCATGAACTCCGCGTCCTTCAGCGGATTGACGGTCAACGGCCCATGCTCGGCAGCAAGCCGGTAGGCGACCTTGGGCTCGCCAGCATAGAGTGCGTTGTAGGCGTTGGTGCGCCGCTCGACCCACCAGCCATCCGGATCGACCAGCAATGCGGGATCGGCTGGCGCCTTCAGGAGCCGCAGCCAGGCGTCCTTCTCCTTGCCGTCCCGGCGCAGCAACTGCACTTTGTGGAAATAAGCGCCCCAATCATCGAGCGCACCAGCGGGCAGCTTGGCGTAGAGCGATTTGGCCCGGCCGAGGCACTTGCCGCCTCGGTAGCAGTCATAGACGGCGATGCGCGCTTCCGCCTTCTGCTGCTCGCCCTTGTCCAGGCGCTTGGCGACCCGGCGTGCCGCCGCGATCCGTACTTGGCGCACATTCTCCCACCGGCTGTCGTCGAGCAGGATGCGGTCGAGCCGCCATTTGTGGTCCTTGGGAGACAACAGCGAGCCCAGCCGCTCGGCGACCTCGTCCTCGATCCCGTCAGGCATTTTGTCGTTGCGCCAGGTCGAGCTGGCGAGCTTTCGCGCGGCGTCCGTGTCGCCGCTCGCGAGCAACGCCTCGGCAAGCGCAACCTTGCCGGCCGCCGTCACAGGTTGGCGCGAGCCGAAGAACCGCTTGATGGCTTCCCCACCGAGCCGCGACTTGAACAGCGATTCTTCCGCGGACGCGATCAACTCCTCGACCGGCCAGTCCCCATGCGCACCGACGAAGCTCATGATGTCGTCAGGTGATGCGCCCTCTCCGCCATTGCGGTAGTAGTCCCAGCGCACCAGATCGAGCGCGAGCTTGTCCTTGATCGCGCCAGCCTCGGCATTGGCGCTGGCATAGTCCTGCTTGGCGGTCGCGGCGAACGCCGCCTTCACATGCGCCAGATCCACATCGGCGGGGATCGTGGAGTAGAGTGGCAGCAGCGCGTTGTCGAGTGCCTTGTCGGCAGCGAGCGCGGCGCAGGCGGACAGCCACAAGGCGATGGCGGCCGCCACCGTCCCCGCCGCAAGGCGCGCCGACACCCCTGCACGCCTCAGCAAAATCATCCCCGTCTCCTGGTTTTGGCCGTGGCCTGATTGAGGCACCTCGACCATTGATGCGCCAATCCGGCGGAAACAAGGTGAGAACGATGATAGCCTGTTTAGAGCAGTAACTCGAGCTCGTCCTCGGTGAGGCGGGCTTGTTTCAAGATAGCGCGCATGGTTCCGGGTTTGACGGGCTTGCTCGCGTGCACAGGGACGATGGTGCGGCGGGTGGGATCGTCGGGATGTGCGAGAATATGGTGACTGCCCTTGATGCGTTTGACGACGAAGCCGGCGCGCTCGAGCGCGCGCACAACCGCTCATCCGCTGCGACCGCTGCGACCGCTGCGACCGCGCAGTGCAGGTCTCATGGATTCGAGGGCGCTGGAAGGGTGATGGTGACGCGGCGAAGTTGAGGTTGCAGCTCGGCGGGAGCGTCCTCGCCTTCGGCGAGGCGATGCTCGATCGCAAGCTCGATCGCTTCCTTGGCCATGGCGAGGGCTTCATCCTCGGTGTCGCCCTGGGTGCAGACCTCCGGCAGCGCGGGCACGTGCACGACGAAGCCGCCGTCCTCGTCGGGCTCCAGAATGATCGTATAGGTATGGGTTCTGTTCACACGATGTGTCCTCGGCTGCATGCTGCTCAAGCTACCACGCGCGAGGTGATCGAGCCAGGGGGCGAAATATGCGGCAAGCGCTGCATTCAAGGGCCGTCCACGAAATGTTCGAGCCCCACTCGCCTCCGGATCAAGCTCCCTGCCGTGTCCCTTCGACCCTGCGGACCAGGCTACAGTCCAACCCCGCTCTGTTGGCCGCTTGGCACCGGCACCGATTGGGACTCCCATCGATCCCGTGTCGCGTGCTATCGTCGGGCCGGATCGAGCCCGGGGCCTTCGTCGTCCTCATCGAGGGTACCAAATGTTGCGTCTGATGGTGTTGCCGGTCGTCGCGGCCGGTGCGATCGCTTGGTGTGCTGCCGCCGAGGCTGCGTGCGTGCGCAGTGGCGAGCCGGTGAGCGGGGAGCTGCGCGAGGTGCGCACGACCGACTCGACCGGCCAATTGGTGGCGAGCTTCCAAGTCGCGCTGAAAACCCCGCTCTGCATCGAGATCGACCCGGGCGAAGGTGCCGTCAGCCAGGAGCCCGAGCAGATCGAGGACGTGCGCAGCATCGAGCTGGTGCTGGCGGTCCCCTCGGAAAGTCTCGAATTCGGTGAGCTGCTCGGAGCCGAGGTCGAGGTGCGCGGCCGCTTCGAGCACCCGGTCGAGAGCGTGCACACGGGCGATGCCGTCCTGGTCGGGGCCGAGATCAACCCGATCGAGGGAGCTGTGACACCGCGCGCGATCCCTGCCGTCACGCCCGCAGCGATCGATGACCAGATCGAGCGGTTCGTGCGCGACTTCTATCTGAGTGGCGAGGATGTGGACGCAGAGCAGATCCAACTGCTGTATGCCCCTGCCGTGCATTACTTCGGTCGCGACGACGTGGCTGCCACCGAGATCGTCCGCGACAAGCTCAGCTATTACAAGCGCTGGCCCGACCGCACCTTCAAGCTGATCGAGGGCACGCTCGACATCCGCCGGCTCGAGCGGAGCGGGATTCCAGGAGCTGTCTATGATGTTGCCTTCGAGTATGACTTCGACGTGCGTCGCGCCGGCGACGTCAAGCGTGGGCGTGGCCTCACGGTGCTCACCATCGATCTGAACGACGGCGATGGCCACATCCTGCGCGAGACCGGCCGCGTGCTGCGCCGGCTCTGAGCCGCAACACTGGCGCAGGGGCGAGCGGCAGCTCGCCCAATGGGCTTCTCGCCGCGACAGGGCGACCTGCCGGTCGCCCATACAGCGAAATTCGCCTCACGCCTCCTCCAGTGTCTCCTTCACCTTCTGCACGAGGTCCTTCAACTGGAAGGGCTTTGGCAGGAAGGCGAATTCCTCGCCCTCGTCTAGGCTCTTGAGCGCATCCTCCGCATAACCCGAGATGAAAATGATCTTCAGCGTCGGATTGCGCTTGCGCAGCTCCTTCAGCATCGTCGGACCGTCCATTTCCGGCATGACGATATCACTGACGACGAGATTGATTCGTCCCTCATTGCGCTCCATCACCTCGAGCGCCTCGACCCCGGTACCCGCCTCCAGCACCTGGTAGCCCTGGCGCTTCAAGGCAAGGCCAGCAAACCGGCGTACGGCTTCCTCGTCCTCGACCAGCAGCACCGTGCCGGTGCCGGTCAGGTCGCGTGGACGGTCCTTCTTCTCGTTGCGCACCGGCTGGGCCGCGGCTGAGGCGCCCTGCAGGTGACGCGGCAGATAGATCCGGAACGTGGTTCCCTTGCCGGGAACCGAATCGACGTAGATGTAGCCGCCGGTCTGCTTGACGATGCCGTAGACGGTCGAGAGCCCGAGCCCAGTCCCCTTGCCGACCTCCTTGGTGGAGAAGAACGGCTCGAATATCTTCTCGAGGACTTCGGCGCTCATGCCACTGCCCGTATCGGAGACCTCGCACAGGACATAGTCGGCCGGCTCCATCCCCTTGTCGTCGAGGGTCTGGACCTCCTCGTTACCGATGTTGGTGGTCCGGATCGAAAGCCGACCACCGCTCGGCATGGCATCGCGTGCGTTGACCGCCAGATTGATGATCACCTGCTCGAACTGCGTGACGTCCGCTTTCACCATCCAGAGGTCGCGGCCGTGACTGACCTTCAGCTTCGTCTTCTCGCCCAGCAGCCGCGACAGGAACACGTTCAGATCGCTCACCACGTCGTTCAGCGACAACACCTCGGGGCGCAGCGTTTGCCGGCGGGAAAAGGCGAGCAGCTGGCGCACCAGGCCTGCCGCACGATTGGCATTCTGCTTGATGGCGATGATGTCACGGAAAGCGGGATCGCTCGAGCGATGGCTGAGCAGCAGCAGATCACAGGCGGTGAAGATCACCGTCAGCACGTTGTTGAAGTCGTGCGCGATGCCGCCCGCGAGCTGCCCGATCGCCTGCATCTTCTGGCTCTGGGCGAATTGCAGCTCCAACTCCTTCTGCTTTGTCGTGTTGATCGCATAGACGACGATCTGGGGAGCTTCGCCCGCATCCGTGACAGCGCTGCCGACATAGAGCCGGCCCGACGACTTTCCACCACCGAACATGATGTCGATGGGGGCGTGGGCAGGGTCCAGCAACTCCGTGCCGGCATCGGGGGCGCGATCGCGCGAGAGCAATGCGCGGACCTCGTCGCGGCTGTCCGCGCTGACCAGATCGAGCAGCGAGACCTTTCGTCCGGCACGACCCCGCGGCCGCTCGAACATGCGATCGAACTCGGCATTGGCACTGGCAACACGGCCGTCGCGGTGGACGGTTGCGATCGCAATCGGGGCGGCCTCGAAGAAGCGCGCGAAGCGGGCGTCGCCATCAATCGGGGCCGCAAGCGGAGCAGCGTGGGCCGCCACAGCCGCGTGATCCTCGGCAACGCGTGCCATCACGATAGCCATGGCCTGCCCGCCGACCGCCGCCGGAGCACTCGCGAGGATCGTAACGGGAACATGAGCCTTGCCGGCCGACAGCAGATCGGCACTCAGCTCGAGGACCGCAGCCGGGCGGTCCCCTCCGGCATGCAGATCGAGCAATGTCTCGGCAGCCTCGGCGCCCAACAAATCGGCAAGCGTGAGCCCGAGGCTGAGTTTGCCAGGCTCGACCCTCGACCAGTCGCCGAGCGTCCGGTTGAGGAAGCTGATCCCCCCGTCGGGCCCGAACTGCAGGATACCCGCGGGCAATCGGTCGAGCAGTTGAGCCGCCCCGATTTCTTCCTCGAGGTCTGGCTCGTCCGAAGCGACAGCAGCGGCAATCCTCAACCGCCACACCAGCGATAGCCCATCTCCCAGTGGTGTCACCGAGACCGCAACCGTGGCTGGCCCACCACATTCGGGCCCGACCAAGGGCAGCTCCAATTCCTCTGAGTGTGCCGCGCCAGCGCCGGCCGCCCGCACCAGCCGATAGATCGCTTCGCGCGAGCCGCCAAGCCCCTCCAGCACGTCCTCGAGCGCAGACTCTGGCGGTGCCCCCAACTCATCGAGCAGCCGCACGAGGCCGCTTCCCCGTTCCAGAATGGCGCCTTCCCGGCTGCGGATCTCGACAGTCTCCCCGGTCGCCTCCAAATAGCCGGCGAGCAGCAGGCCCTGATGCTGGGCACCATCGATGCGAACGAGCCCGACGCTCGCCGCCAGCAGGAAGAAGGCACCGAACACGGCGAGGGTGCCGAGCAACAGCAGAATCACCGGCTCACCGGTCTCGCGCGCCAGCATGGCAGTCGCGGCAATGGCGACTGCTGCAGCGGTCGAGACCAGGACGAGGAAGCCCGCTATTCCCTCGCGCACGGCAGGGAGGGTGCGTGGCGTTGCCGTCACATGCGCCTGTCGATCACTCATGGCACTCTACTTAACTGATTCGGCTAGGCGAATGGTGAACGGGCGAGCCTGGAGGGGGCTTGCACCCGACCTCGCAGCCCACGTCACCGGGGGACCTGTCTGCCATGACGTCACACCGTGCGGTCATGGCGTTGGAACCGAGGTTGTCGCATCAGGGTTAAAACGGAGTGAAATAAGCGCTATAGGAGCGTAGTCGCGCGTCCACACGACGGCATCCATCAACTCGGGCTGGGGCTCAGAACGCCATGGAGTGGTTTTTCGCATTTCTCATCATCCTTGCGCTGCTGGGCGCCGGCGCGTGGTTCCTGCGTGGCTATCTGACGGGGGAAGGCGGAGGAGCCGGCCTGTTCGGGGGCACCCGCGAGCGGCGCATCGGCGTCAGCGAGACGGCTTCGATCGACGGCCGGCGCAAGCTGCTGCTGATCTACCGCGACGGCGTCGAGCATCTGGTGATGACCGGGGGACCGATCGATGTGGTGATCGAGCAGGGAATCCAGGCGCCGAGGCGGCAGGCCTATGAGCCGCGCCAAGCCGCGCCCGAGCCGGCCGCCGACCCGGCGCAGCCGACCGCATTCGGCCGTATCCGCCAGCGCACGCAGCACCCCTCGCTCGATCAATAGCTAAGGATTCGAGCGTCGGATCGTCCTCGATCGTTGGAGTTGCCGATGCTATTCGACAGGGTCGTGTGGGTTGGCGCGATTGTTGTGCTCGCGGCCTTGGCGATCGCGTTTGGTATCAGGCTGATCTGGAGCGTTTTGCTCGCCGATCTGGCCGCAGGGCTCCTTCTGCGCTTGGGAGGGCCGTTCATGGCAGGCGAGCGGATCGCAGCGATGGGCTACGAAGGCGTGGTGCGGCGCCTGGGTGTGCGGTCAACGCGCATCGAGGCAGACAACCAAGCGCTTGTCGCCTTGCCCAATGCCTTGCTGCTCGCCGGCCCGATCGTCAATCTCAGCAGGCACGGTGCCGTTCGGCGGATCGAGGCGCGGGTGCGACTACCGCTTGCGGCCGACGCCCGCCGCGTCCGTCACTTGCTGCAGCAGGTGTTTGCCGATTTGCCCGGGCTCATCGCCGAGCCGGCCGCACAGGTTCTGGTCGGCGAGGCGGGAGGGAGCGCGCTCGAGCTGGTGTTGAGCGCAAGCGTGGGCGGCGCCATGCGCGCCGAGGATGTCGAGACCGAGTTGCGGCTCAGAGCTCTCGACGTGCTGGCGGCGGCAGGCATCGGCCAAGTCCACGACCAGCACGATATCCACCTGCGCGACCTCGACATGGTGAAGGCTGCCATCTCGCGGGGCATCGACAAACGTCGGGAGGCCGACGACAGTGGCGGCGGCCCGGCCTGACACCAATCGCCAGCCTGCCTACTTCGTGAGCCCATTGCCGAGCGTCAGCACTTCGACCCGGGCAAGCTGCCAGAAGCTGGCGCCGAGGTGAAACTCGACGTGATAGATCCGGCCGGCATCCTGACGATCGGCGACCTCGAAGGCGAACCGGATCGGCGTCAGGAACCGGGGATCGCGGATGCGGCCGAGCATCGCCTGGCTCGACGCCGCGCCGGCCGGGCTGGCAACTCCCGCGATCACGGAGCGGCGCACGCTCACCCGGCTCCAGATCGACGCGGGTCTGGCGAGGGGGGAGGCAAAATACCTGACGAAACCGGCGGGCGTCGCCTCATGCTCGATCATGCGCTCGACCATGCCTGGCGCGAGCGAATCCTGCAGCTTGTAGCTGATGCGCTGGACCAGCGAGCGTTGCGACGGGCGACGGGCCGCGGCTTCCCCCAATCGGGAATTGATCGAGCGCTTCAGCGAGGCTCGCAGCGTCGACCAATCGACCTTGGATTCGATTCCCGCAAGATCGCGCTGTGCGATCGCCCGCTGCAGCAGTTGGGCTGCAAGCAAGGGCGACGCCAGATAGAGCGCGATGGCCAACAGCACTGGCAGAAAGGCCGGTCTCAGAAACCGCCACATACCGCCGTCTCCCTGCGACGAGCCAAGATGGCCCCGGACGTGCCCGGAAAATGGGGTCGCAGTGTGACGCGACAGAAGGCTCGCCTACGTAAGTAGCACCCGAGCGGCGTGGGCTTCCGGCTCAGCCGCCGCAGATGCTCTTCAACGACGTCCAATCGGCTGCCGACAGCGCCGGCCTGCCCGAATAGGTGGCCGCGTCGGCCGCCTTGCGCGCTCGTTCCTGACTGGCGGGATGGGTCGAGAAAATGCTGCTGACGCCATTGCCCGATTTGCTGGTCGTGGCTTCCTCGCCTGGTCCTTCCTGCTTGGCGAGGCGATCGAAGAAATCGGCGATGCCCTTGGGCGAGATGCCCGCGGCTTTGAGGATTCGCAGCGAATGCTCGTCGGCCCGCCGCTCTGCTCCGCGCGTATAGCTCAGCTGCAGCATGTAGGCGCCCCAATCGCTGACGCTGCCACTGCCGCCGAGCACCAGCGCAAAACCCGCCGAGATGCCGAGCGCCCGAATGATGCCGGCTTCGGGATCGAGCTCGATGCCATGGCCCATCTCATGGGCCAGCACGCCGGCAACCTCGTCGGGCGTGCTGGCTGCATCGATCAGCCCGCGCAACAGCACGATCTGCTCGCCCGGCAGCGCGAAGGCGTTGACCATTTCCCAGTCGACGACCTGCAGGCTGAAATCGCTGCCAGGGCCGGCGGCGTCCTCGAGCACGCGCTCGAGCCGGGCGAGCGCGGCTACGCCCTCGGGCACCTGGCATTTGGCGTGGCCCACCGTGAAGGCAGCCAATGCCTGCCGGCCGAACGCCTCGCGCGCCTCCTTGGGGATCAGCTGGGCGAGTGTGCGAGCAGGCGACAGGTCGAGCGCGTAGATGAGCCCGCCGAGCGCAGTCAACACGGCGGCAACGTAGATCATGGGGCGGGCGTAGCGCCAGCGCTGGGACCGAGCCGTGAGTTGCGGCGCCCTGGCGAGGACCGCCGCCGCAAAGGCAGGATCCCGGACGAACAGCGTCTCGCCCGCATGATCGAGGGAGGTCAGCAAGACGTCGGAGTGCGCGAGTGCGACCGGCACGGCGGAGCCGAGGCGGTGAAACGCCCAGAGCACCGGCTCCCCGGCGCCAGCGCCGCGGATCTCGACCGCGCGATCCAATCTCACCTGCACTGGCCTGACACCGGCCGTCTGGCCGTCGCTGTGCCGCCCCTCGAACTCGATCTTCATCGCGATCCCTTCAGAACGCATCCAAATCGAAGGCGGTCGCCAGGCCCTCGCCGCGCTTGTCGAGAGCGGCCTTGCTCTGGGCGATCGCCGCCGGGTCGATCGTACCCTCGACCTTCAGCCGGTCGACCACGTACTTGAGAAAACGCGCTTGCGCGACGGGTGTGAGGATCGTCAGCGAAAGCAGGATGATCAGATAATTGCTGATCATCTGCCAGATCAGGCCGCCCGACCTCGTCTCGAGCTTGAAGTGCGCGTCCGCGATGGCCGTGTGGTTGGCGATGTGATTGGCCACGCGCGCCATGTAGAGACCCGCCGCGAGCAGGCCGACGAGCAATGCCAGAGCGACGGTGCCACCGATCATCACACCCTCGAACAACGTCATAGGCTCCGGCGGAAGCGACTCGCCACCAGCCGCCTGCTGCTCCATCTGCCGCTGCATTTTCGGCCAGAGCACGAGCATGATGCCGCCCATGTAGATGCCCAGGGCCGCAAAGGCGCCGATCCAGGCCATCACGAACGGGGGATAGAGTGGCCCGGCCTTGCCGGTGTAGCGAAAGGCGCTTTCGCCAAAGCGC
>JANPDA010000162.1:0-8786 GCA_031431235.1 Hyphomicrobiaceae bacterium | reverse complement strand
CCTCGCTCTATCTGGCGCTGAAGATCTGCAGCGTCGCCTATCTGCTCTGGCTCGCCTGGCGCATCGCCAACAGCGGCCCGATCGCCAAGGACGGCGAGGCGAAAAGCGAGCGGCCGTTCCACTTCATCGAGGCTGCCCTCTTCCAGTGGGTCAATCCGAAAGCCTGGGCGATGGCCTTGACGGCGGCGGCGACTTTCACCCAGCCGGAGAGCCATCTGGTGAGCATCGCCTGGATCGCAATCGTGTTCGGCGCCATCAATATTCCCAGCATCAGCGTCTGGACCGGCTTCGGGGTCGCGCTGCGGCCGCTGCTGCAGGACCCGGTCCGGGTGCGGTTCTTCAATGGCCTGATGGCGCTGCTGCTGATCGTCTCGATCGTCCCGACCATGCGCGAGCTGGCCGGCATCTGAAACGCAACAGCACGTCAGAACGGCCGCGCCGGCCCCAGCGAGGCCAGGAACAGCACCACGCCGAGCAAGAGCACGAGGCCCGAGCCGCCGATTCCCGCGGCCGTCTCGATGCGGCCGGCCCAGACGCTGCCGGTGCCGGTCATCCGCATCGCCAGCTCGCGTGCGCCGATCGCCATGCTGGCGAGCACCGAGACGGCGATCGCGGTGCCGAGCGCCATGGCGAACGTCGCTCCGACGCCCGCCCAGAACATGCCCTGGCCGAGCGCGAACACGAGCACGATGATGGCTCCTGTGCAAGGCCTGACGCCGACTGCCATCGCCAGCGCGAGCGCCTTGCGCCAGGACCAGGCGCCCTCGAGCTCGGCCGGCCCCGGCAAGTGCGAATGGCCGCAATGGTCGCAGGGCTCGCCTTCCTTTTGGGCATGATCGTGCTTGTGATCATGACCATGCGCATGGTGTCCGGCAGCATGGGAATGCGCCGCCGCCGGGGAGGGCCGGAAGGCCTCCGCTAGCGCGCGCCAGAGCAGCCAGGCACCGACGACCGCGATCAGCGCGTAGCTCGCCTGCTCCAGCCGGTTCGAGGTCGCCTGGATCGCGAGCCCCGTCGACTTGAGCACGATCGCCAGGATGGCGACCAGCACGATCGCGGAGAGCGCCTGGATGAAACCCGCGAGGAACGAGATCGCGACGCCGCGCCTGAGCGTGCGCCCGTCGGCGAGCACATAGGAGGTGATGATCGCCTTGCCGTGGCCGGGTCCGGCCGCGTGCAGCACGCCGTAGAGGAAGGCGATGCCCGCGAGCACCAGCCCCGCCCAGGCCGAGCCCTGCTGCTTCAGCGCTTTGACGCTACCGGTGAGTTGCCGGTTGAGCTCGTGCTGGCGGGTCTCGACCCAGACCATCACCCGATCGAGCACCCCATTGCCACGCCGTCCGGCGGTGGCGTCGCGCTGACCGAGGAGACTGCGGGGCTTGGTCGAGGGCGTTGCCGCGCCACCTTCGGGAGCGGCCGTACCGCCCGTCGTCGCTGCCGTTGCCGCGCCGGTCGTGGTCGTATCCGCCATTCCGATGCCAGCCGACCCTGCAAGCAGAGCGAATGTCAGGGCAATGAGGTAGATTTGTCTGACGGCCGATCGCATGACAATCCCTATTTGCAGATGACGACCGCGTCCTGGGAGTGGAGCGCGCCGACGGCGCCGCCTGCGCTGCTGAAGAAAGCCTCATCGAGCGCGGCCTGATCCTGCTCGGCTGGTGGTGCTGCAAGCGAGGCGGTGCAGCCCTTGGGGGCGTTCGCTGCGACCTTCACCGAGTCCTTGCCGGCAAAAGCGAAGGCGATGAAGTAGCTCGGGTCATAGACGGCGAAAGTGAGGCTCAAGGTGCCCGGATTGACCGGTGCCTTCAGCGGCAGGGTAAAGTGCAGCGATAGCCCCGCGGTTGGATCGTACTCGGCATAGTAGTCGATCGGATCGATCAGCTCGATCTTTTCGCCTTCGATCTTTGCATCCGTGAAATAGCCGAACTCTTTCAGCGAATCGACGTTCTCCTGCGCGAGCGGCTTCAGCTCGTCGCGATCGAATTTGCCGTCGCCATTGGTGTCGAGGCCCTCGGTCGCAAGCGAGGCATAGCCTTCATCGAACGTCCAGGCGTGGCGGAAACCGCTGACTGCGCCGGTTGCTTCGTAGAGCACCTCGGTTGCAGCGCCGATCCAGACATGGGGGTGGGCTGTCGCGACGGGCGCGACGGCCACCGTTGAAGCGAGCGTAGCAAGGAGGCCAACCAGGATCGCCCTATCGATCTTCATCGCCTGCTCCATTGCGCATTGCGGGGCCTGCTGCGCCCCTGACCCGTCGAGAAGCACCAGAATCACGGCAATGATAGGACATGGCTCGATCGCGAGCGACAATCAAGTCTGGCAGCTTCTCGCCTGTCGCCGGCACGCGCATCCGGCGAAATGAAGCGGGCGGCCCCCTGAGGACCGCCCGCGCAGTGCCACACCGGCAATCAGATGGCCTCGGCGTTGCTTCAGAACGCCGACGCCGACTGATAGCGGCTCCAGGTGACGGTTACCTTCGTACCGACCGAGATGCGTTTGTAGAGCTCTTCCACATCCTCGTTGTACATGCGGATGCAGCCCTTGGAGACCGCCGTGCCGATGGTCCAGGGCGCGTCGGTGCCGTGAATTCGGTACAGGGAGGAGCCCAGATACATGGCGCGGTAGCCGAGCGGATTGAGCGGATGGCCGCCGGGAACGAACGCCGGCAGCTGCGGGTTCTCCTTGCGCATCTCGGGCGTCGGCGTCCACGGCGGGTTGATCCGCTTCTGCGAGACGAACGTCACGCCAGCCCAACGGCTCTGCTGGCGCGGAACGGCGATCGGATAGGCGAGCGCGCGGCCCTTGGCGTAGATGTAATAGAGCTGGCGATCACCGAAGCTGACGATGATCTGCTTGGCGGGGTATTTGGCGCTGAACTCGACCTCCTGGCCGCCCGATCCGCCGCCCCAGCCCCAGCCCCACCAGTCCCCGCCCGAGGCGCTGCTGCCCGAGCTGGTGATCTGGTCATTGCGATTGGGCGACTCGGCCGACGCGCTGGTCACGAGCGTGACGCTGGCGATCAGTGCGGCACCCGCCAGAGCGAGAAACCCTTTTACTATGCGGCGGCTCAGCATGTCTCAACTCCTTCGTGTGCCGTTCCGTTGGCTGCCATCGATCCGGGCTGCCCGGCTTGGTGTTCTGCAATTTGCCCGCTCGCTGCGGCGTCCCGGAATGCCCTCGGGGATGCGCACGTCGATGGGACTGCCCCATTCAGACCAAACGCTCGATCGGTTGTTGCGTTCCTCGAGAGATCCGGGCGGAGCAGCGAAGCCTCGGCTGACACGATTGGCTCGTGTGAGCTGGTTGGCCCTTATGCTCAGCCCCGTTTCGACGACGCGGGACAACCTTTCGAACCAGAAGCCGGCTTCTTCCACGGGGACGAAACCAACCCGCGAACGCCTGATCTAGGCGCCCCCGACGGTGCCTGACAAGCGGGCGACCGTTCAAACAGGAGTATGCCTGGTCATGGTTGACGGTTTCTGAATGTCTTGTGCCTTTTCGGACACAAATCATCGTGGGGCGATCGAGCCCGGTCGGGCCGGCGCCGTGGATTTCCACAGCTTGGGTGCGGGTTCCGCTTTTGTTCTTTTTTTTCTTGACGCGGCTTCCCTCGTTGTCTAGAACAAATGAGGAACAACGGCGGAGCCTCTGCCGCATTCGGCTCCCCGCCAACCAGTCGAGATCCAGGTCCGAGAGCTCATCCCGTGACGCAGCCCCACGATCGTTCGCCGTATGGGGCGCTGCTACCGGGAGACGGGCTCCCCTCCCAGCTCCCGGGCCTGGGGTCGAGTTGCGTCCAGTTGCGTCCAGTTGCGTCGGTAGCGTCAGTCGCGTCGGAGACATCCCCAGACACCCCAACTCCTCGGATGGCAGGCAGAGAGAGGTCGCAGCAGGCTCGTATCGATGAGCTGCGAGCCCTCGTTGAGACAGTCGTTGCGCGTACACGAGAGCAGCATCCGGCACCGTTCCCCGCGTCGGGCCCGGGATGGTCCTCCTCTGCCTGTCCTTTTTTGCGCGCTTCGCCGGGCTTTGCGTCGACACACGAGGCGTGGGATTTAGGCTTAGGTCCGCTCGATACCGCCTTGCCGGGCGGACAGCTCGACCCGGGCGGCCTGCACGAGCTGAAGCCCGTCAGCTATGGCGATGGGCCTGCCGCCGCCGCTTTTCTGCTCGCCCTCGTGGCCCGCCGGCACCCGAGCCGGCAACGCCCCTTGCTCTGGGTTGCGGGGGCACGGCTCGCTTGCGAGCTCGGCCGGCCGTACGGGCCGGGCCTCTCCCAACTCGGTCTTGCTCCCGACGGTCTGCTGCTCGCCGAGCCCGGTCGCGCGGGCGACGTGCTCTGGACGCTCGAGGAAGGATTGCGCTCGGGCGCGCTCGCCGCTGCGGTGGGCGTGCTCGAGGGCATCGGGGAGACGGCTGCGCGCCGGCTCGCACTCGCTGCCCGCACGTCCGCAACCCCCTGCCTGCTGTTGAGCGGACATGCCCGCCCCGGCCTTGCCGCCGCCCATACGCGCTGGCGCATCGCCGCCGGGCGAAGCGCGCCGCATCCCCTCGACCCCGCGGCCCCCGGCGCCGGACGCGGGCGCCTCACTCTGGAGCGCTGCCGGGAGCGGGCCGGCGGGCAGCAATGGATGGTGGAGTGGTCGGATGCGACGCATGCTTTCTGTCTGGCTCGCCAATTGGCCGATCGATCGGATGCGGCGTGCTTCGCCCGGCGCCGCTCCGGTTGAGGCCCCGTTCGCACTCGTGCTCGGCGCCGGGGGGCGCCTGACGATCACGGCCGTGAACGCTGCCGCGCGGCGCGACGGCATCGTGCCGGGCCAGGGGCTCGCCGATGCGCGCGCCGCGGTGCCCACGCTCATCGCCAGGCCCGCCGAGCCCGCGCGCGATCTCGCCGCCCTGCAGCGTCTCACGCTCTGGCTCGGACGCTACGGGCCATCCTTCCACCTCGAGGACCCGTTCTCGTGCTGCGCCGCCGCCAGCCGGAGCGGGTTGCGGTCGCGCCCCGCACGCAGGCCCATGCATACGGCCCCCCCTGACGGCGCGGCGATCGACATCACCGGCGTTGCCCACCTCTTCGGCGGAGAAGCCCAGCTCCTCGCCGACCTCGAGCGCCGCCTCACCGGCCTCGGCATCGCCGTCAGCGCCGCGATCGCCGACACCGTGGGCGCGGCGCACGCGCTCGCCCGCCACGCGCCTGCACGCGGTCTCGCCCAGCGGATCGTTGCCCCTGGCCGCACCGCCGGGTCGCTCGCCCCCTTGCCGGTCGAAGCTCTCAGGATCGAGCCGGCGACGGCGCGCCTGCTGCGCCGGCTCGGCTTGCAGCGGATCGGCGATCTCTACGGCCTGCCGCGACCCGCGCTCGCCCGGCGGTTCGCGAGCCGGGACGCCTGCGAAGCCGTGCTCGAGCGGCTCGACCAGGCGCTCGGGGTGAAGGCGGAGCCGCGCCGGCCCATGCGCGCGCCTCCCGAATTCGCCGTCCGGCTCGCCTTTCCCGATCCCCTCGTCACCGCGCAGGGGCTCGAGGCCGCGATCGCTGAAGCCGCCCAGCGCCTCGCCGCCGACCTCGCCGCCGCCTGCCGCGGGGGGCGGACGATTGCGCTCGGCCTCTATCGCAGCGACGGCACCCGTGCGACGGCCGTGATCGGCCTCTCCCGCCCCAGCCGCTCGGCTGCCCACATGCTCGGGCTGCTGCGCGAAAAGCTCGCCGCCTTCGACCTGGGCTTCGGCATCGACCTGATCGAGCTCGCCGCCCGCGGGAGCGAGCCGCTCGCGCCCGGCCAGGGCCAGCTCACGGTCCTGCCGGAGGCAGGCGAGAGCAGCACGGTCCTGCCGGAGGCAGGCGAGAGCAGACGAGAAGACGGCGGGCAGACCGGCGCGCTCGATGAGCTGGTCGACCGCCTCGCCAACCGGCTCGGCCGGACCCGGATCCTGCGGATCGGCACCGGCGCGAGCCATCTGCCGGAGCGCTCCGAGATCCTCCTCCCGGCGCTCGATCCCGCCCCGCCGCCGAACCAGCCACCGCTGATCCCGCCCCGTCGCATGCCCTCGCGGCCCCCGCTCCTACTCGCGCCGCCCGAGCCGATCGAGGTCGTCGCCGAGGTCCCGGATGGGCCGCCCGCACGTCTCCGCTGGCGCCGCAAGGCCCGCCTCGTGGTGCGCATCCAAGGCCCGGAGCGCATCGCCGGCGAATGGTGGCGCCCCCTCCTCGTCCTCAGCCCCAGCTCCGCCACCCTCGAGCGCACGCGCGACTACTACACGGTCGAGGACGAGGAGGGGGCCCGCTACTGGGTGTTCCGGGCCGGCCTCTACGGCGAGGGCGGGGAAGCGCCGGCCTGGTACCTGCACGGGCTCTATGGGTGAGCCTGAAAGTGCATCGAAGAAAGGGGCTGAACATAATGCTGCAGTTTGATACTCTGTCCTTCGCGAAGCGCCTGATCGAGGCAGGCGAGCGGCCCGAGGTGGCCGAGGCGCACGCCTTCACCTTGAAAGACTTCGTGATGGACAATCTCGCCACCAAGACCGATCTGAAAGCCGCGGAGACCAGCTTGCGGTCTGACCTCGCCGCCACGGAAGGCCGCCTGCGGTCCGAGCTGCAATCCACCGCCGCGGGCATCAGGTCCGACATGAAGGCGATCGAGACGCGGCTCGACAGCAAAATCGATACGCGGGTCGACCTCCTGCACAAGGACATCGAGGCCATGGGCTTGAAGCTCTCCGTCCGCATGGGTGGCATGCTGGTCATCGCGGTCGGCGTGCTCGCGACGCTGAACAAGTTGTTGTAATTGCAATGTTGAAAGGAACAAAACGGCAACATTCCACCGCCTATGCCGAGCTGCAGGCGACGAGCAATTTCACCTTCCTCGAGGGCGGCTCGCACGCCGAGGAGCTGGTCGCGACCGCGCGCGCGCTCGGGCTTTCGGCGCTCGCCATCACCGACCGCAATACGCTCGCCGGCGTCGTGCGCGCGCACCTCGCCGCCAAGGAGGTCGGATTGAGGCTCATCGTCGGCGCCCGGCTCGACCTCGTGGACGCGCCCTCCCTCCTCTGCCTGCCGCGGGATCGCGAGGCCTATGCCCGGCTCTCGCGCCTCCTCTCGCTCGGCCAGCGGCGGGCAGGGAAAGGCCACTGCATCCTCAGCCTCGCCGACGTCGCAGCCCACGCCGAGGGCCAGATCCTGATCGCGCTGCCGCCCGAGCGTTGGGATTGGCGCGAAGCGCCCGGCGAGGCCGCAACCGAGGCGAGCACGGTCCCGATCTTCGAGCACGCGCTCCAGCGCCTCGGCGCGGCGCTCCCCTCGCCTCTCTATCTTGCCGCGACCCATCGCTTGCGGGGCGAGGACCGCGCCAGACTGGCCGCGCTCGCAGTCATCGCCGAGCGCACCGGAGCCCTGCTCGTCGCGACCGGCGACGTGCTCTACCACGCCCCCCACCGGCGCCCCCTGCAGGACGTGCTGACGGCGATCCGGGAGAAATGCACGCTCGCCGAGGCGGGCACGCGGCTCGAGGTCAACGCCGAGCGTCACCTGAAGTCGCCCGCCGAGATCGCCCGCCTCTTGCGCGGCCACGAGCCGGCGATCGCGCGCACGCTGGCAATCGCGGACGCCTGCCGCTTCTGTCTCGACGAGCTCGTCTAAGAATATCCCGACGAGCCGGTGCCGGCGGGCAAGACCCCGCAGCAGCATTTGGAGACGCTCGCCTGGGATGGGGCGAGCTGGCGCTATCCCGGCGGGCTGGCGCCGAAGATCCGGGCGACCATCGAGCGCGAGCTCGCCCTCATCGCCGAGCTCGGCTATGCGCCCTATTTCCTGACCGTCCACGACATCGTGACCTTCGCCCGCTCGCGCGCCATCCTCTGTCAGGGGCGCGGCTCGGCTGCCAACTCCGCCGTCTGCTACATGCTCGGCATCACCAACGTCAACCCGGCCGAGATCGATCTGCTGTTCGAGCGCTTCATCTCGCCGGAGCGGCGCGAGCCCCCCGACATCGACGTCGATTTCGAGCACGAGCGGCGCGAGGAGGTGATCCAGTACATCTATGCCCGCTACGGCCGGGAGCGCGCCGGGCTCGCCGCGACCGTCATCTCCTATCGCGCGCGCTCGGCCGTGCGCGAGGTCGGCAAGGCGCTCGGCCTCTCGGCCGACACCACGGCCGCGCTCGCCGGCATGGTCTGGGGGACGCGCTCGGGTGGCGTGCTGCCCGAGGCGCACGTGCGCGAGGCGGGGCTCGATCCGGACAACCCGCTGATCGCCCGCACGCTCGAGCTCGCGGTCGAGCTGATGGGTTTTCCCCGCCATCTCTCCCAGCACGTGGGCGGCTTCGTTCTCACGCGCCGCCCGCTTTGCGAGGTCGTCCCGATCGGCAACGCCGCAATGGCGGAGCGCACCGTGATCGAATGGGACAAGGACGACCTCGATACGCTCGGGCTGTTGAAAGTCGACGTGCTCGGCCTCGGCATGCTCTCCTGCATCCGCAGAAGCTTCGAGCTCATCGAGCGCCACCATGGCAAGCGCCTCTCGCTCGGCACCGTCCCGCGCGAGGACCCGGCCGTCTACGACATGCTGTGCCGGGCGGATTCGCTCGGCGTGTTCCAGGTCGAGAGCCGCGCGCAGATGAACATGCTGCCGCGCCTGAAGCCGCGCACCTTCTACGACCTCGTGATCGAGGTGGCGATCGTGCGGCCAGGGCCGATCCAGGGCGACATGGTGCATCCCTATCTGCGCCGGCGCTCCGGCGCCGAGCCCGAGGAGTATCCCTCCCCCGGCGCCGCCCATGGCCCGCCCGACG
>JANPDA010000161.1:0-1603 GCA_031431235.1 Hyphomicrobiaceae bacterium | reverse complement strand
GCCGAGCTGTCGGCCGAGGACGAGGCGGAGGTCCCGACCTTCGTGATGCTGCGCCGCTTGCTGGCGGTCGCCTGGATCGGCTCGCATGCCGAGACCGAGCTGGCCCAGTCGATGGGCGTCGACTACACCGCCGGCACGGTCGCGCTGTGCGAAGCTTACCTGGCGCGGTTTGGCGGGGAAGCGAGCACTCCGGCGCGCGTCTCGTTCTGGAAGCGCCTGCTCGGCTGACGGGCAATCCGCTGCCGACCGGCGGTTGGGACTGGAAAAGCGTGTTGCAAATTCCCAGTTCTTCCGCGCAGCTGCCCTTGTCGAATTCTCGAGATTGGAGCGCGGATCATGTCCGCCGTAACCACGACACTCGGCGCGATCGAAGCGCGGTTGCGCGCCGCCAACGAGCGCTTGGCCGAGCTCGTCGAGCTCGGTACGGCCGGTCACGCGCCGCTGGTGCGACGGCGGCTGATGATCATGAACGTGATGGCCTATCTGATCGCGCTATTTTCCGCGGTCTATGCCGTCATGTTCGCGCTCTACGATTTCGATACATACCGACAGATGGTGTGGATCAACCTGCTGCTGGTCGCGATCGCGCTGATGATCCCGCTCGTCCACCGGCTCGACGAGACAGCGGCCGGCTACATCATCGCGGCGGCCGAATTCTTCGCTCTCTTCTTTTTCGTGCGCACGCTCGGGCGCGATTCGGGCATCGGCCTCAATCTGATCATCGGGGCGGCGGCGCCGTTCGTCATTTTCGGGCTCGAGCGCCTGCGCACGATTGCCGTCATCGTCGCGATCGGGCTCGGCCTGCATCTGGCGAGCTGGTTCCTCTATCCGCCGGGGCAGGCGATGATTCCCGCCGATCCCGTCCTCATTGCCAACCTCTACGTCAACTCCGCGATCACGACCTTCGCCATGATCGCGGTGATCGTCTACTACGCCTTCAGCCTCGCCGACCGGGCGGAAACCGAAGCCGACCAACTGTTGAAGATCGTGGTTCCCGCGGCAATTGCCGAGCGGCTGAAGGCGCGTCCGGGCGAGCCCATCTCCGACAGCATCGCCGAGGCGAGCGTCCTGTTCGCCGATCTCGTCGGCTTCACGCCGCTCGCGCTACGGCTCGGGCCAACAAGGACGGTCGCACTGCTGAACGAGCTGGTGAGTGAGCTCGATGCGCTGGCGATTGCCAGCGGCGTCGAGAAGATCAAGACCATCGGCGACAACTTCATGGCCGTGTCGGGCGCACCCCAGCCCCGGCGAGACCACGCGGCGCGGCTCGCCTGCATGGCCCTCGAGATCCGCGAGGCGGTGGCGCAGCTCGCCAAGCGCCACGGCCTCGACCTCGGGGTCAGGATCGGCGTGGCGAGCGGACCGCTGACCGCCGGCGTGATCGGTACCACGCGCTTCACCTACGATGTCTGGGGCGACACGGTGAACCTCGCCGCGCGCCTCGAGCAGACGGCAGCGCCCGGCCGCATCCATGTGTGCAGCGATACCAAGCGCGCGCTCGAGGGGATGCTGGTGTTCGAGCCCCGGACAGTCGACCTCCGCGGTTTCGGACCGAAAGAGACGTGGTATCTCGAAACGCTGCCGGATGGGTTGCGATTTGGCG
>JANPDA010000160.1:0-5104 GCA_031431235.1 Hyphomicrobiaceae bacterium | reverse complement strand
CTGAGATGGACGACAGCCCGGACCAGGACGCTGACGAGGCAACGGCCGCTTTGCCGGAGAAGATCGTATATCCGCTGGAGCATGCCTACACACCGGCCGAACTGACGTTCGAAGGCATGAAAGGCGCCGACGCCGCGCTTGCGAGGCTGCTGGCGACAGCGGCGCCGCAAGCGGGCTGTGATCTGCATCTCGCCCTCCTCACTGTCTGGGAAAGCGGCTCGGCGGAATACACCGGCCTCGAAAACTGGCATTATCGTCAAGGCCGACGCGACGCTGGCAAAGCGGAGCAATCAGCCGAGTTCGAAATCGTCGAGGTTCACGACTGGAGCAAAACGCTCTCTGAGTGGCGGCGGCCGGATGGGGCTCAGACGACCCTCGGCAAGCTGCCGATCCAAGACGATGAGGTGTCACCGACCAACGCCCTCGACGACATGGACCCGGACGAGGTGCATTTTCACGAGGCTACCGGCAACGAAGGTGCCTCGTTCGACCGTACCTATGCGCGCGTGGCCCTGGTCATCTGGCCGAGTAACCGTATACTGGCCGTGCTCAATCAGGCGGGGCTCGAGGCAACGCTCCCCTACCTGGACGAACTTCTGGGCAAGTGGCAGGCGGCGGGACCGAAGCAGGGGCTACAGCACAAAAAGCAAGCCGACGAGCTCACGCGCCACATGATCGCGACTTGGCCGGAGCGCTCATGGCATGGTCGGGGCCGCACTGAGCTGAGCGAACTGGGACGCATGCTCGGCCTGCTGGCTCGCCTCGGCGATCCCGCGCTCGTCGAGGGCATGTTCGACCAGTTGATGAGCCAACGAGGCCATGACAAGGTCGACAATCCGCCAATTCTCGAAGCATTGTCGCTATTCGCCGATGATAAAGCGGCGGAATGGCTGCGGAAGATCTTCGTGGCCAACGGATTGGACGCTCTCGGCTCCTGCTCTGCGCTGTTGGCCGGCGCCTTGGGCGGCAATTTTGCGAAAAATCCGAAGCTGTTGCACGAAGCGGCACATACTCTGGTCAGCCACCTCCCAGGCGATCCCGCATCCGCGCCCAAAGATCATTGGGACCGGCCGAGAGTTGCGAAGTCCGATGCCCGATGCGTGGCCGATCTCGTTGCCGTGGTCGACCGTATCGATGCGGGCCTCGCCAAGCGCGCAGCAGCCCATATCCTGGCATGGCCACGACATTTCGGCCTCGATGACATTCTTGTTCCTGCCGTCATAGAATTGCTCCCGTCACAGCGTCCGAGTGGGACAGCATTCGACACCTTGCATGCAGCATGTGTCGCACACATCGAGGCCCGCATCGCCGTGCCGCTGGAGGCCCCGCAGGATTGGACCCGTCCATGCAGCATCGGCTGCAAATGCCAGCACTGCGCCGATCTCTCCAAATTCCTCGCCGATCCCGGCCGCGAGAGCTGGACGCTGCGGGCAGCCCAGCAAATCCGGACGCATGTCGAAGAGGCGATCCACCGCGCCAGCGCCGACCTCGATACCGAGACGCTGCGCAAGGGATCGCCGCACAGCCTGATCGCGGTAAAGAACCAAGCGAGCTACAAGCGGCGCGCCTCACAGCGCAAACAAGACCTCGCCGACCTCGCAGTCCTAAACTCTGGCGCTGGTCTATCTGGCCCGGATATGCACAATTGAATTACATCGCAATTGCAATCACATAGTTGTTCGAAGTTTTATCCCGTACGCCGCGGAGCTCACGGATGTTGATGCGGTTGGCGCGGCCGTCGGGTCAGAGGCGATGTCGATCTGTTGAACCGCGCACTCGACTGCTGCAGAGAATGGCGCTGACCTGAAATCCGGCCAGCGTGCTGTCAGTCCGGACGACGTCGCGTCCAGTACGTCGGTTATCGGCAGACAGCCAGGGCTGGCCTCATGATCCACACAATCGAGGTGGGTCTGAGACATCGGAGTGGGTGGACAGGGGGCCTGACACGCGGCAGGATCGCCCCGGCATCCTCGATGCAGCCGATATCTTTATCTCGCCCTCGTGCTCACGCCTGTGGCAGGGCCTGCACGCTCACCTCGCACGGATCATCCCGCATGGATCTCGGCTACATCGCAGGGCTCACGTCGATCATCTGGCTCGACATCGTGCTTTCGGGCGACAATGCGCTGGTGATCGGCATCGCGGCATCGACGCTGCGCGCGGAGCTGAGGCGCAAGGCGATCATTTTCGGGCTGGTGCTTGCGACCGTCGTCCGCATCATGTTCGCAGCCGTTGCAACTCTATTGCTCGATGTACCGGGCTTGCGGCTCGCCGGCGGGCTCGCGCTGCTCTGGGTCGCGTGGGGGTTGTGGAGCGAGCTGAGCGGCAGCCACGGCACCCAGCAGGCAGGCGGTGACGATGCAATCATCGATCACGCGCCGCGCCCGGACGAGAGCAACTCGCTGTTCAAGGCGCTGGTCGTCATCACGATCGCGGATATCTCGATGTCGATCGACAACGTGCTCGCGGTTGCGGCAATCGCCAGGGACGATGTCAATCTGCTGGTGCTGGGGCTCGCACTCTCGATCGCGTTGATGGGCATCGGCGCGTCCCTGATCGTGCGCGTGCTCACACGCTACCGCTGGATTTCCTATGGCGGTGTCGTGCTGCTGGTGCTGATCGCCGTCTACATGATCTACGAGGATGTCGTACACCTGGGCTTGGTCGGCAGGCTGCTCGGCTAAGCTGGCAGCGTACGGCCTCAGGTCGGGCGGCGCGCGCGCAGCACGATCTGGACGAGGTTGCGCACAAAACCGATCGTGGCCTGTCGGAACGGGCGAATGGAGCGGCGGCCGAGCCGGACAAGCGCGGCGACACGGCGAGACCCTGGATTGAGCAGGGGGATGTGCCGCGCCTCGTACCAGACGAGCAACCCGATCGCGACCATCAGCGGCAACAGGTAATAGACGCAGCGATAGACCAGCAGACTTGCCAGGATCTGGTCGGTCGTCAATCCGGGCAGCGCCAGCAGCATCACCGTCTCGAATACCCCGAGGCCGCCAGGGACATGGCTCAAGAGACCCAATGCAATCGCAGCCGCAAACACACTGACGAACACGAAGTATCCAACGCCAGGATCGCCCGGCAGCAGCACATAGAGGGCGCCAGACGCAAGGCACATGTCGGCGGCGCCGACGGCGAGCTGGGCGAGTGTCGAGCGTGCGCCTGGCAGCGCGAACCTGACCGATGACCAGGCGACCGTCCGCTTGGCCAGGCCGACCCAGACGACATAGGCGATCAATCCAAGCAGAATGAGCGTACCCAGAACGGTCGCAATCCCCTGCGGGATCTTCAGGGTTGCCGCCATCGCGACCGGCTCGACGAGGAGGCACAAGCCCACCATCAGCACCGCGCTCAGCGCGAACGTGAGGCCACAGAGCACGGTCAGGATCGCCACATCGCCCGCCGTCACGCGCTCGGAGGAATAGATGCGATAGCGGACCGATCCCCCGGTCAGCAACGCAAAGCCGAGGTTGTTGGCGAAGGCATAGGAGAGAAACGATCCGAGCGCGACTTTGGAATAGGGCAGGCGCCGGCGCAGATAGGTGAGACCGATCAGATCATAGCCTGTCAGCGTCAGATAGCTGAGGGCGACCAGCAGCACGCTCAAAAGGATCGGACCAATCGAGATGCCGTCGAGCGCGGCCATCACACTCGCAACACTGACCTCACGCAGCATGTGCCGCAGCGCCAGCACCGCAGCGCTCAAGACGAGCAGCGTTACCGCCACGCCCAGCAGCTTCAGCACCCATTGGGAGGGCTTGGGCCGCGGCTTGGGCGTCTCGATCGAACGCACGCCATAGGGGACGAGCTGGCCCTCGACGGGATCGCTGCCCCTGTTGTTGTTGTCCAAGCGCTCTAGCATCCGTTCAAACCGCCCGGAACCTCACTGCGGCAGGTGCTGCCGCCGCAATCCTCGCCCGAAGAGCCTAGGCCCCGATCCTAACGGAGAGGTTAACTCCGGTTGCGTTCTGCAACCAACCCCAACCGTCACCCGCGCGGCTCGCGCCATCCCAGTACCGCGCTTCCGTGGCGCAAAATCCACAGCTTTGGGGCATATAGGTGCCGCGTGCCGATTCGCAACGGCTCCCGCACCCTCGAGAAGCAATCGGATGAGCCTTGTCGCTTCGGTGCACCAGCTGGGTTGCCAGCCAGCCGTTCGGCTATCGTTCTCCGGTTGGCCGTTATCGCAATTTCGATGCAAGGTTGGACCTGATCATGATAGCACGCGATCGAGGCGGGAGGCGCGCATGGATGCCGTGAAACGTCTGCTGGGACGGACTGTGCTGATCGCGGTCTTGATGAGCGCCGGCTGTGGCGAGGTGATGGCCGCGAGCCTTTCGAAGGCGGTGCTCGCCGCGCTCGAGGAAACACAGCGCGTGGAGATCGCAAAGGTCGATGAAGCGCGCGCCGCCTTCGAGGCCGAGCTTGACGCCTATTGGAGGAAGTCGACCGAGAAGCGCGGTGTGCGGCGCGCCAAGCGCAAGAAGGGCAGTGCTGCGACGGCCGAGGACTATGTGGCGACGCAACCGCCCGAGTACGCGGGTCCGGTGCTGTCGAGCGAGCTGGAGGCGCTGATCGCCAAGCTGCAGGCCGAGGAAGCCAAAGCCAACGGCGAGACCGAGCCACCGAAAGAGGCGGAGCAGCTGCCCGGCGTCGCCGACTTCCTCGAGGCTGCCGTCGACAAATACGGGTTCTCGCCCGATCTCGTCAGCGAAGCGGAGTACAAGCGCCGCTATGCGATGGAAGCTCTGGCGCACGGGCTCACGCGCGACCAGATCGTCAGGGTCTATTCGCTCGAGACGGGTGGGCAGGGCACCTACGACATGCAGTCGGGCATCAACCCGGTGACACGCAAGGGCAAGCCGATCTCGACCGCGATCGGATACGCCCAATTGCTCGGCGCCAACACGGTCGGTGAGCTCGGGACCTATGGCAGCCGCTTCGTCGAGCGCCTGCTGGCGATGGCGGCGGCCGACGGCGTCGCGCCCGAGCGGGCGGAAGCTCTGAAGGCAAAGGCGGGGATCCTGCAACGGATGGTGAAGGATGCGCGCAGTGCGGGTGGAGAATGGTCTCGCCATGTCGCCTATGCGCGGACCGAGCG
>JANPDA010000159.1:0-7301 GCA_031431235.1 Hyphomicrobiaceae bacterium | reverse complement strand
GTCGTGGCGCCGTCGCCCGCCTCCCAGCTCTCGGCGATCTCGCCCTTGATGTTGCCATCGGCCCCGATCTCGACGAGCGCGTTGCGCATCTGGTTATTGAAGTTGGCGAGGAAGGTGTCGGGGATCTTGCCGGGGTCGAGTGTATCGCTGGTTCCTCCACCCGTCAGCGCGTTGACGAAATGGCCGCCCTTCTTGGGCTCGGCGCGCGCCGCGCTCGAGAACATGGTCTGCGCTGCGGTCGCGGTAACGCCCGCGGCGAGTGCGAGCTGCACGAACTCTCGCCGGCTCATCCGGCCCTTGGCCACGGCCTGCTTCATGGACTCGAATGCATCGGGCTTCTTCATGGTTTCCTCCCAGGTGTTGCACATTGAACTTGCAGATGACGCGCTGCTTCTAGGTTGGCAGGACCTCTTCAGTTATCGGTTGCGACGACCGCGACCTTGGCGCCGCGGCGGACATGCGCGATCCAGCGCAGGCCGTAGACCATCCCCTCGATGGGCGAGACGACCGGCCGGGCCCGCTCGGTCGGTTGCTCGATCTGGTGGACCTGTCCGATCATCTGCCCGCGCTCGACACGGTCGCCCAGCGCAACCGCAGGCTCGAAGAGGCCGTGCTCAGCGGCCATCACCACATTCGCGCCGCCTGCAACGCGCATGTGCCGAGACCGCGCCTCGTCGGAGGAAGGAGCCCGTTGCGACGAAACGAGCCCCATGTGCTGCATCACACGCCCAATTCCCCGCTCGCTGAATCTCACGACGACGGGGTCGACTGTTGCTCCGCCGCCAGCCTCGGTCGACAGATAGACCGCTCCGTGTCGCATCGTGCTTTCCGACATGTCGCCGCCGAGCGAGGGCGAGACGACGACGAGAGGTGCTCCGAATGCGCTCGCGGCCGCGAGAGTCCGCTGCCAGAGCGCGCCATCTGTTGTTTCCAGCAGCCAGAGCGATGGCAGGAATCGCAGCGGCCTGCCGCCGGCATGGAGGTCGAGGACGATGTCGCTGCGGCCGAGCAGGGCGGTGTCGACATGATGGGCGATGATCTCAGCGAGCGATCCATCGGGCCGGCCGGGAAAACAGCGATTGAGGTCACGGCCGTCGACGGGAGCCCCGCGTTCGCAGGCCTCCACCGCCGGAAGGTTCAGGGCCGGCACGATGATGACGCGGCCCTTGATCTGTCCAGGCTCGAGCTCGCATGCGAGCCTCGACAGGACGACCGGCCCCTCGGCCTCATCGCCATGCGTCCCGCCGAGCAGCAGGAGCGTCGGGCCGGGACCGTTGCGGATGCAAACGATCGGGATCTGCACGCTCGACCAGGCTTCGCCCGTGGCCGGGAGGGCAATGCGCAGGGCACCGACGTGCCTGCCGTCGGCATCCCAATCAATCGCGATCTTCGCCGAGCCGCAACCGGCCTCCGGGAGGAGCCAGCCTTGGTCGATCTCACGCGGCGACGCCATCCCGAAACACCCCGAAGATCCATCTCAACTGTGATCATAGACCATAGTTCGCCGCAATGGCAAGGACCGACGGGGCCTCAGTATCCCGGAAGTCCAGGGCGGGACGGGGCTGCTCTGTCCATTGCTCAACCTGATCCGGGATCGGCCATACAGGCGCAAAAGACCGTGGCCGGCGGGCGCACGAGGTCGAGGCGATGTGCGACTGGCTCGTGCTCATGCCGACGCCCCCAACCGCGGACTCACGTCCGCCGCTCGACGACGCCGGCCAGCCAAGACATGCCGAAGGGGATGGCACGGTCGTCGAAATCGTAGGCCGGATTGTGCAGCCGGGCACTGTCGCCGTTGCCCAGGAAGATGAAGGCTCCTGGGCGTTTCTCCAGCATGTAGCCGAAGTCCTCGGATCCCATGACCGGCGGGCAGGTCGCATCGACCTGGGCGGCACCAGCGATTTCGCGGGCGACGCTCAAGGCATGCTCGGTCTGGCGCGGCTTGTTGATCGTCGGCGGGCCGTCGCGGAAGGAGGATAATGCGATCTCGACGCCGCACGCCTTGCCGACACCTTCGACCACCTCGAGCAGGCGCCGCTCGAGGAAGTCGAGCACGCTGGGCTCGAGGGCCCGGCAGGTGCCGCGCAGCTCGGCCTTGTCGGGCAGGATGTTGAACGTGTTGCCGGCCTGGAACATGGCCACCGAGATCACGGCAGCCCCGACCGGATCCACCGTCCGGGCGACGATTCCCTGCAGGGCGACGACGAGCTGCGAGCCGGCGTGCACCACGTCGAGGCAGTCGTGCGGCCAGGCGGCATGGCCGGCTCGGCCGGTGATCGTGATGTGGAACTGGTTGCTGCCGGCCATCAGCGGCCCCTGCCGGATGGCGAAGCCGCCCACCGGAACGCCGGGGTAGTTGTGCAGTCCATAGATCTCCTCGATGCCGAAGCGCTCCATCAGGCCCGCCTCGAGCATCTCCCTGGCACCATCGCCCCCCTCCTCGGCAGGCTGGAAGACGACGACCGCCCGGCCAGCGAAGTTGCGGGTCTCGGCAAGGTAGCAGGCTGCCCCGAGCAGCATCGCCGTATGGCCGTCGTGGCCGCAGGCGTGCATGCGGCCGGGCGACTGCGAGGCGTAGGTCTTGCCGGTCGCCTCGAGGATGGGCAGGGCGTCCATGTCGGCCCTGAGACCGATGGTCGGTCCGGAGCCGCGGCTACCCTCGATCACGCCCACGACCCCGACCCGGCCGATGCCGGTCTCGACCCGATCGACGCCGAATGCCCGCAGTCGCTCGGCGACGAGCGTCGAAGTACGCGGCAGGTCGTACAGAAGCTCGGGATTGGCATGGAGATCGCGCCGCCAAACGGCCACCTCCTCAGCGAGCTCTGCGATGCGATTGTTGATAGGCATGGTTCTCCTCGGCTCCCGCTCTCACTTCCGTTTCAGTACCAGAGCCCGCTGACCCGAATACTCGGCCCAATTGTCGTGCGGCAGCATCAGTTGAGCCAATATCCACTGGACGAGCGGCCTCAGCTGAAAGGCAGCGGGCGACGGGGCCTCAGTATCCAGGGGGCCCGGGCGGGACGGGGCCGCTCGGGGAGAGCGCGCCATCCTTGTCGTGCTGCTCGTTGCCGACGAGTGGTGGGCAGAAGATGCTGATGTAGTGGAGGTCCGTGTGAGCGCGAACGACATGTCGGTCCTTCGGGCCGACATTGTAGGCGACGCCTGGACCAAGCTGCCATGTCTCGCCTGTCGTCTGGTCCGTGACCTCGCCCGTGCCCGAGAGGATGTGGTTCGCCTCCCAATGGTGCTTGTACCAAAGCCTCGCCTCGGCCCCCTTGGCGAAGTTCACGTCGGAGAAGCCAAAGCCGATGTCGTCGGCCTTGGTGAGCATCCTGAGCGTGCGGGCCTCTCCGTTGGCGACGATCATCTCTTTGCCGGCGTTGCGCATCTCGTCGGCCCGCTTTACGAACATGCGCCGGTCCGTGTGCCAGAGCGGGCCGCTCGGCATGTAGGAGCCGTTCTCGTCGAGCGCCTCGTCTCCCCGGAGCGCCGGGCAGAACGTGCTGGTGAGGACCATGTCCTCCTTGATGATGAGGCGGTGTGGATCGTTGGGGCCGACGACGTAGAGCACCCCGGGATCGAGGGGCCAGCTCTTGCCGCCCGTCAAATCCCTCAACTCGCCCTTGCCGGAGACGATGAAGGTCGCCTCCCAATGGTGCTTCATCCAGAAATCGGACTGCGTGCCCTTCCGGAAGCGGTTCTCGTTATAGGAGAAGCCCATGCCGTCGGCGGCGGTCAGGTAGCGCGCCGAGCGGACGACATCGCCGGGCAGCGGGGACTTGATGCGCCCCAGCCGGGCGAGCTCTTCGAACGTGCGTATGAACATGGGTCGTCTCCTCAATCTCGATGGTGTGCAAGCCGATCCGCAACGGGACTGGTGCGGGCATCCAGTGTCCCGGCCTCAGCCAGGTCTCGAATCGGCAACGAGATGCAGCAGGCAGTCGCCCGGCTCGACTTGGCCGATGGTCCGCTGCGCGGCAAGCAGGCCCGAAGCACGGAACCTCATCTCGACCGGTTCCTGCCAGGGGAACTCGATCGAATGGATGAAGCCGGCGGTCGCTCCCTTCTCGACCTCCTCGCCGAGCTTTCTCGCCGGCTCGAAGACGCCGTAGGAGGAGCTGTAGAGGAAGAGCGCGGGATCATCGAGATTGACGATGCGCATGGGCTTGCCCTTCGGCCTGACCTTCGCCTCGGTCATTCCCAGATGCGCCATCAGGCCCTCGATGCCATCGGAGATGATCCGGATGCCTTCGGGCGAGACCGATCCGGCGCCGCCATACTCGCCCGAAAGGATGATGACCTTGCGGCTGAGCGCCGACACCGACGACGTGCCGGCGAACCCCTGCATCTCCGAGCCGACCTGGATGATGCCGAGCTCACCGCCAAAGGCCTCGAGCGCGGTGAGGCTGCGGGCGTCGTAGTCCTCGTCGCCGATGACGTGCGCCCAGGTGCAGGGAAGATAGTTGAACGATGCGCCGCCCGAATGCAGGTCGACATAGACGTCGGCCTTGGGCATCAGCACTGTGTCGATGTAGTGCACGATCTGCTGGGTCGGCGTCCCGTCTGCGTCGCCCGGGAAGGCGCGATTGAGATTGACTGCATCGAGCGGGCTCACACGCATGTTCGCGCGCGCGGCCGGGAAATTGGCGCTCGGCAGGATGATGACCCGGCCGCGGATGCTCTCGGGGCGGAGGGTCCGGATCAGCCTGGCGAGCGCGATCTGGCCCTCCCACTCATCGCCGTGGCTGCCACCCATCAGGACGAGTGTGGGGCCCGCGCCGTTGCGCACGACCGCGAACGGGATCTGGATGTGTCCATAGGCCGAGCGCGTCACCGAATGGGGAAGATTGAGCGTACCGAACTGCCTGCCGTCCCTCTCGAGGTCTATATCGGTCCACAGCCGGGTGGGGTTGGTGTACATTCGCAGCGATCTCCATCGTGTCGGCAGGGATGGCGTGGATTCGACTTGGTGGGGGCAGCGTCGTGCACTATAAGTATGATCATAGATCACAGATTTCCAGTTTGGCAATCCCGACATGACCATCAGCAGGCAAGCGATCGAGGATGCGCTCACAGTGCTCTCGCCGCTCGGCGTCGAGACGCTGCACGATCGCGTGTACCAGCGGCTCGCCGAGCAGATCATGGCGGGCGCCTTCAAGCCCGGGCAGACGATGTCGATGCAGCGGCTGGCCGAGTTGCTCGGCACGAGCACGACGCCCGTCCGCGAGGCACTTCGCCGGCTGGCGGCGGCCGGAGCCGTCGAGATCAGGGCCAAGCGTGCCGTGCGCATCCCGCGCATGACACGGTCGCGGTTCGATGAGATCGGCGATCTCCGGCTGGCGCTCGAGGGCCTTGCAGCCGGCTACGCGGCCGAGCGGATCAAGCCCGCCGGACTGAAGTCCTTGAAGGCACTGAACGTGCGGATGCAGCGCTGCCTCGCCGACGGTGAGGTCGCTCGCTATCTCGAGCTCAACCAGGCCTTCCATTTCGAGGTCTATCGCGCGGCCGAAGCGTCGGTCGTGCTCTCCATCATCGAGAACCTCTGGCTGCAGATGGGCCCGATCCAGGGGCTCTACACCGACAGGAGCGTGGCGCGTGGCGGCTCCTTCCACAATGAGATCATCGCCGCGCTCGAACGGCGTGACTCTGGCGCCGCCTCCGAAGCGACCCGCAAGGATGTCGAGCTTGGCATCCGCGTGCTGTCCGAGACGTCGGCCTTCGAGGATTGATCCCGTGTTGTCTCCCCCATGACCGACCCGCGCATCGAGGCCCTCACCGAGATCGAGCGCCGCGTACTCTGGCTCTCGACCTGGATGATCCATCACGCCAACCACGTCCGCCCGCCCGACGAGGTCAAGGTCGGCGGGCATCAGGCGTCCTCCGCCTCGCTCGCGGCGATCATGACGACGCTCTACTTCGCGGTCCTGCGGCCTGAGGATCGCGTCGCCGTCAAGCCGCATGCCTCTCCCATCTTCCACGCGATCCAGTATCTGGCGGGCCGGCAGACCCGCGACAAGCTGGAGCAGTTCCGCGCCTACAAGGGCGCACAGAGCTATCCCTCGCGCACGAAGGACACCGACGACGTCGATTTCTCGACCGGCTCGGTCGGGCTCGGCGTCGCGCAGACGCTCTTCTCCTCCCTCGTGCAGGACTATGTGACGGCGCACGGCTTCATGAGCGGCCGGCCCGAGGGCCGCATGATCGCTCTCGTCGGCGATGCCGAGATGGACGAGGGCAACATCTACGAGGCGCTGATCGAGGGCTGGAAGCACGGCCTCAGGAACACCTGGTGGATCGTCGACTACAACCGGCAGTCGCTCGACGCAGTCATCCGCGAGGGCCTCTGGCAGAAGTTCGAGCAGATGTTCGCGAGCTTCGGCTGGGACGTCGTCATCCTGAAGCACGGCCGCCTCCAACGGGCAGCCTTCGCCGAGCCCGGCGGGGAGCGTCTGAGGGTCTGGATCGACCGCTGCCCGAACCAGCTCTATTCGGCGCTCACCTTCCAGGGTGGTGCCGCCTGGCGAATGCGGCTTCAGGACGACATCGGCGACCAGGGACCGGCGACCCGGCTGATCGAGGGGCGGTCCGACGAGGAGCTCGCCGCCCTCATGGGCAATCTCGGCGGGCATGACGTTGCCAACTTGCTGGAAGCCTTCGAGACGGCCTCGCGTCATGATCGCCCGACGCTCTTCATCGCCTACACCATCAAAGGCCAGGGCCTGCCGCTCGCCGGCCACAAGGACAACCATGCAGGACTTCTGACGCCGGCGCAGATGGGGGCCTTTCGTGCCCGCATGGGCGTGCGACCGGGGCAGGAATGGGAGCGCTGGGAGGGAGCGCGCCAGCCGGCCGCTCGGCTCCAGAGTCTCATCGAAGAAGCAGACTTCTTTCGTGGGGGCGAGCGGCGGCTGTCGGCGCCGGCAGTGCCTGTCGCTCCGTCACTTCCAATGCCGGCACGCTCCGATGCTCCCGTTTCGACCCAGATGGGCTTCGGCCAGATCCTCAATGAGATCGCCCGAAGCGACACTCCGCTTGCTGAGCGCATCGTCACGACATCGCCCGATGTCACCGTCTCCACCAATCTCGGGCCCTGGGTCAATCGCCGCGGCCTCTTCGCAAAGGTCGCGCTCGCAGACACATTCAAGGCCGAGCGCATCCCCTCGACCTTCGCCTGGGAGTTCTCGCCCAAGGGCCAGCACCTGGAGCTCGGCATCGCCGAATCCAATCTCTTTCTCATGCTCTCCGCGCTCGGCCTATCGCATGCGATCAACGGCGTGCGGCTAGTCCCGATCGGCACG
>JANPDA010000158.1:0-10553 GCA_031431235.1 Hyphomicrobiaceae bacterium | reverse complement strand
GCTGGTCCATGGCGCCAATGCCGTCGGTGTAGAGCGGGTCCGCGATGCGCGCGAAAGCGCCGCCTGACTTGCCGATGTCGCCGGGCGCATTTCCTGTCCCGTTGGGGTTGCGAAACGTCAGATTGACGAGTTGGTCGATGTCAGGCATGCAGGTTCCTCCTGGCTATATAGCAAACTCAATACCACACTTGGCCCAAGAGATCACGCGCTTGTGATCGAGGATGGTTAACAGCCGATCCAGAGCATTCGACCGGTCGCTTGCAGGCACGAGGCAGGGTTTGGCGATCGCGGATGCAAGCGGCGCGCCAAGCAGAGTTCCTAAATATTTTCCTGGCATATTGCTGTTGATCTTCACGAATCCGGCCGGTCTTCCCACATGCAAGACCTGGCAAACCGCTGAAAGGCAAAAAGATGGGCGGCCTCGACGTCTTCGTGTTTGCAATCGTCATTCTGGTAGCAGCAGTCCTGTGGTCGACCATCAAGGTCGTGCCTCAGGGAACCAATGTCACGATCGAGCGGTTCGGCCGCTACACGCGCACGCTGCAGCCGGGCCTGCACATCCTGATGCCCTTCATGGACCGCGTGGGCTATCGGGTGAACATGAAGGAGCAAGTGCTCGACATTCCGGGCCAGGAGGTGATCACCCGCGACAACGCCATGGTGCGCGTCGATGGCGTCGCCTTCTACCAAGTCCTCGATGCCGCCCAGTCGGCCTACGAGGTGAACGATCTCAACATCGCAACCGTCAACCTCACCATGACCAACATCCGCACGGTGATGGGCTCGATGGACCTGGATGAGCTGCTCTCGAACCGCGACCAGATCAATGCGCGGCTGCTGAAGATCATCGACGAGGCGACCCATCCCTGGGGCGTTAAGGTCACCCGCATCGAGATCAAGGACATCGCGCCGCCGCGCGACCTGATCGACTCGATGGCGCGCCAGATGAAGGCCGAGCGCGAGAAGCGCGCGCAGATCCTGGAGGCCGAGGGCCTGCGTCAGGCGGCGATCCTGAAGGCGGAAGGCGAGAAGCAGGCGGCGGTGCTCTCGGCCGAGGGGCGCAAGGAAAGCGCGTTCCGCGATGCCGAAGCCCGCGAGCGTGCGGCCCAGGCCGAGGCGAAGGCGACCGAGATGGTGTCGAACGCGATTTCCAATGGCAACGTGCAGGCGATCAACTATTTCGTCGCCAACAACTATATGAAGGTGCTGGAGGCGCTCGCTTCGGCACCCAATCAGAAGGTGATCCTGATGCCGCTCGAAGCCTCTTCCATGATAGGCTCGCTCGGCGGCCTCGCGCAGATCGCGAAGGAGGCCTTCGGCGAGGCGAAGTGAGGGAAATAGTGAGGGGACAGGTTACAGGAGACAGGTTACAGGTTACAGGTTACAGGTTACAGGAGACAGGGTGAAAGCTAGCTAACACTCCGTCCCAAACCATGTCACCTGAACCCTGTCCCCTGTAACTCAACCCCTGACCCCCCGAACCCATGGACAACTCCCTCATCGTCTCCACCATCGCAACCTACGGCGCCTGGATCTGGCTGATCGCCGGGGTGGTGCTGCTGGTGCTCGAAGTGTTTGCGCCGGGCGTCTTTCTGCTCTGGTTCGGCATTGCGGCCGCCCTCGTCGGCGTGATTGCGCTCAACTGGCCGTTGCCGCTGATCTGGCAGCTCGCCGTGTTCGGGCTGGCCTCGATCCTGTCGTTGGTGGCAGCGCGCACGGTCTTCCGCTACGGCGTCGAGGTGAGCGATCCCGAGAGCCTCAACGTGCGTGGTCACCAATATCTGGGCCGCGTGGTCGTCGTTGAGGATGCGATCGTGAACGGCCGGGGCAAAGTCCGGGTCGGGGATTCGATCTGGGGCGCTGAGGGCGAGGATGCGCCCAAGGGGGCCCGCGTCCGGGTGACCGGCGCGCAAGGGACGATGCTGAAGGTCGAGGCTGCCGGCTGAACAGCCTATCTCAACGAAAACCATGCCTTGCATCCCGGTGGCGCGCTTCGGCCTCGGGTATGGATGTTCGCTGGTGGCATAGCGTTCGTATCGAGGATCCCGGCTTTGACGCCAGTGTTCCGACTCATTCATTCAGTACCCTAAATGAACGGCCAGCCCACTAGCCAACTCTATGTTTGTGTTCCCTCTTTCCATTCATTGATCCAGCTTCGCCGGAATCGAATGAATGGGACGGAACACTAGAGAGAGTCGGGCTGGCCGTGGCGGCGGTAGCCCGGCGGGTGCCTTGCTCCGCGGCCTACTCCTCCAGCCGCGGGCCTTTGCGGAATGGGGCGATGGCTGCCATCGCCTCGCTCTGACGCTCGACGAAATCGGTCTCGCGCACCAGGAAGTCGGCAATCGCCTTGCGGAAGCGGGGGTCCGCGATCCAGTGGGCCGAGTAGGTCGGCTCGGGCAGATAGCCGCGCACCAGCTTGTGCTCGCCGCCGGCGCCCGCTTCGACACGCTTCAGGCCATGCGCGATCGCGTAATCGATCGCCTGATAGTAGCAGACCTCGAAATGCAGGAACGGGTGGCTCTCGATGCAGCCCCAATAGCGGCCATAGAGCGCGTCCCCGCCGATGATGTTGAGTGCGCCGGCCACATAGCGCCCTTCACGCTTGCACATGACGAGCAGACAGCGATCGGCCATGGCTTCGCCGAGCAGCGAGAAGAACCGCCGGTTGAGATAGGGCGAGCCCCATTTGCGATTGCCCGTATCGATGTAGAAGGCGAAGAACGCATCCCAATGGGCTTCCGTGAGGTCGCGACCCCTCACCCATTCGACCGCGATGCCTGGGGCAAGTGCGTCGCGCCGCTCGCGCCGCAAGGCCTTGCGTTTTCTCGACGTGACCGTTCCGAGGAAATCCTCGAAGCTGCCATAGCCCGCGTTGGTCCAATGGTATTGGGTGCCGGTGCGCTGCAGGAGGCCCATGGCGCCGAGGCGCCGAGCCTCGCCTCCCGTCAGGAACGTCACGTGTAGCGACGAGGCTCCCAGGCGTCGTGTGAGCTCGAGCGCCGCTTCGACCAGCTTGCCCTCTCGTGCCTCCGCGTTGTCGCCGGTTTCGACCAGCAGGCGTCGGCCCGGCACCGGCGTAACAGGCACGGCGCAGAGCAGCTTTGGATAGTAGGCGAGCCCGTTGCGCTCATAGGCCTCCGCCCAGCCTTGGTCGAACACGAACTCGCCCATGCTGTGCGACTTCACGTAGAGGGGCATTGCGCCGGTGATGACACTGCCCTCTCTCAGGAGCAGATGCTGTGGCGCCCAGCCTGATCGCCGGCCGATCGCCCCGCTTGCCTCGAGCGCCTTCAGGAACGCGTGGCTGACGAAGGGGTCGTGCGCCGACCCGGCTGGATTGGCGATCCGATCCCAGGTCAGCGGATCGACCGAGGCGATCGAGGTTGCGACCTCGACGACGGTTTCTTGCTCGGTGCTCATCGACGCAGGGTCGCAACTTCGCTTGGCAATCTCAGGGCTCGAACCCTTCGAAGATGATGGCGTCGGCATATTTCGCCGCGATCGCCTGTTGCTTGGGCGTGCGCACCGTCCAGGTGAGCAGCGGCAGGCCAAGCATGCGCTTCGCCAGCAGCGGGGGGAAATGCGGCAGATCGTCGATATCGTAGGCGATGAAGGAGGGGCGGACGCTGGGGCTGTATGCAAGCATCCGCAGCTTCGAGCGCTGGTAGCGCGAGAGTTGCGGCATCCAATCATCGTCCCAGCGGTAGGAGATGATGCCGCGGGGAAACTTCGGCGCCGTCGCACGGATCGCCAGCAGCGACCAGGGATCGTACGACATCGCCGCGACGGGCCCCTGGTAGCGCTCGAGGCTCCTGGCGATCTGGCGCTCGAACTCGCCCGGCACGCCGAACGCGGTCTTGACCTCGACATAGAGGGGCTGGCGGCGGCCGATGACTTCCAAAACCTCGTCGAGCGTCACGATCCGGTCGCGGCTGCCCTTGTAGGCGAGGCGCTTCAGCTCCGGCGCCGTCAGGTCGGCGACGTTGCCCTTCCCCTCCATCAGCCGGTCGAGCGTCTCGTCGTGGAACAGGACCGGCACGCCGCCCTTGGCCGCCTGCACGTCGATCTCCACATGGTAGCCCTTGGCGATCGCCGCCTCGATCGAGGAGACGGTGTTCTCGACGATGCCCTTTGCCGGATTGTGCAGACCGCGATGGGCGACGGGGGCGAGCGTCCAGGGGAGGCGAGCCATGACGAGGCCTCTCAGGCGAAGGAGAACAGCGCTTCGATCTCGATGGGCGTATCGAGGGGCAATGAGGGCGCGCCGACCGAGGAGCGCGTGTGTCGTCCGCGCTCGCCCAGCACCTCGCCCAGGAAGTCGGAAGCCCCGTTCACGACGGCGGGGTGCTGCGTGAACTCTGGCGTGCAGGCGACGAAGGCCGTGATCTTGAGGAGCTGCCGGATGCGCTCCAGATCGCCGAGCGCCGCTTTGGCCTGGGCGAGGATGTTGATTGCCGAGAGCCGCGCGCAGGCGGCGCCTTGCTCGACCGAGAGATTGGCGCCGAGCTTGCCGGTCAGGATCAGCTTGGCGTCGGGACCGAACGGGAGCTGGCCCGACACGATCAGATGCTCGCCGTCGAGCACGAACGGCACATAGGTCGCGACTGGCTTGGGCGCCACCGGCAGCGTGACGCCGAGGGCAGCGAGGCGGGCTTCGATCGATTGCGGCATGGCTGGACGATCCGGTGGTTGGCGAAGTCTCGGTCAGGCGAGCCACACACTATTCCGGATCATGCTGCGGCGTCCATGCGCCTCGTCGGCGACCGTCCGTCCGGCTCATTCGGAGCCGAGGCTGCCCATGGCGATGCCCGGCTTGCTCCAGGCGTGGCGGCGGACCTTCTCGTCGAGGGGCGTGCCGGCAATCGAATTGGTGTAGTTCGTCATCAGCTTCATGGCGAGGCCGAGCACCACGTCGAGTGCCTGGCGTTCGGCAAAGCCTGCAGCAAAGAAGGCATCCCGCTCGGCGGGCGAGATCTTGCCGCGGTTCTGGATGAGGCTCCGGGTGAAATGACGCAGGGCTTCCAGGCGGGGCGATGAGAGTGGCGTGTTCTCGCGCAGCGCCGTGACGTCACCCGGTGCCATGCCGGCGGCGATGCAATAGGTCGTGTGCCAGGGCATGCAGTATTCGCAGATGTTCTCGTAGTTCGCGGTTTGAGCGACGACCTGCTGCTCGATCGCCGACAGCGAGGTGCGTCCAAAAAGACCGTACGCGGTTGCGAAAGCCTCGAGCAGCTCGGGGCTCTCCGCCATCACCCGCTCCACGTTCGAGGCCCGGCCGGACGGTCCCCCGGATGCCTGCAACAGAGCAATTGAAGCGTCGGGTGCGGTTGTCGCATCGTGCAGTTTGAAGGTCATGGCGTGTCCTTGCCGAGTGATTGGGAGACCGCCATCGTGCCACGCTCAATGTCGGGCGTCTAACCGACGAACTCGTAGCCCCATTGCTCGGCGATCTCGGCGATGGCCTCGAACAGGGAGAGTGCGAAGGTCGAGGGAATGTAGAGGTCGTAGACGCCAGCAGCGCCCTCCTCCTTCACATAGTGCAAGAGGCAGCCGATCGCGTGCACGCCGACGCTGGCAAAGCTCGCTGGGGGAAAGCGCGCCGGATCGAGGTCGATCGCGACGAACCGGGCCAGCACGTCGCGGGCCTCGCGGCCGGCAATTCGTATGATCGTGCGGCTATGGCCGAGCTCGGTCACGACGGCGTCCACGGGGTGGAGCACTTTCGACAACCGCTCGAAGAGATCGCGGTCGCGCGGCGCCGTGATCCAGAGCTTGTCGGGGCCGATCATGAAGACGGTGGCGGTCGAGCCCTCAGCCGAGCGGCCGAGGTCGGGGGAAGCGGCAAGTCCAAGCTCGCTCGCGAGCCGGCCGCGCACGCTCCCGATCGTGTCGCGCCAGGCGCCGACCTGTACGAGGTCGCGGCCGGTGACCTCGCGCAGCACCACGCCGGGATGGACGACCGTCAGGCCGTGCCGGCCCGGCTTCACATGGCCTTCGAGGACGGAGCGGATCTCAACCATTCTGCTTCAAGCCTTCCGGATCGTAGAAGTGATGTGGGACGACCTCGCAGGCAACCGTGTCCCCCTTCAGCGGATAGCAGGCGTCGACGATCTGGCCAGTGCGCGCTTCCCCGCCCTGAATGAGGCCGAGCGCGATCGAATGGCCGAGCACCGGGCTGTAGGTCGTGGACGTCACATGGCCGAGGCCGTGGCCCGCATAGGGACCGTTGTGGGGCTGCAGCACCGAGCCCGGGCGGATGCGCTGCTTGCGATCGACGGGCTTCAGCCCGACTAGGCGCTGGCGCTCCTTGCTCGTCATCGGTGCACGCTGGCGCAGCACCGAGCCCACATAGGGTTTGGCCTTCGAGGCCATCCTCTCCATGTGCAGGTCCTCCAGCGTGGTGCGGCCATCTAGCTCGGCACCGGCGATGTGGCCCTTCTCGATGCGCAAGGCACCCAGCGCCTCGACGCCATAGACCACGAGCCCGTGGCGTGCGCCGACCCGCTCGAGATGCCTGGCGAGCCCGTGGCCGTGGCCCGAGGCGCAGAACACCTCGTAGGCGAGCTCGCCCGAGAACGAGACGCGATGGACACGGACGGCAATGCCATCGGCCGATCCCATGCGCACGCCCATGAAGGGGAGCTTGTCGTTGGCGAAGTCGACATCGGGGATCGCTTCGGCGAGCATCACGCGCGCGTTGGGGCCGGCGACCGCGAGGCCGCCCCACTGGTCGGTGACGGAGGTCACATGCACCTTCAACTCTGGCCAGGCCGTCTGCAGCAGCCACTCCAGGTGCGACATGACCTTTGCGGCTTCCGCCGTCGTCGTCGTCAGGAAGTAGTGGTGCTCGGACAAGCGCGAGGTGGTGCCATCGTCGAGGATGAACCCGTCCTCGCGCAGCATGATGCCGTAGCGCGCTCTGCCGATCTCGAGCGTCTTCCAGCCGTTGACGTAGACGCGGTTCAAGAATTCGGCCGCGTCGGGTCCCTGCACGTCGATCTTGCCCAGCGTGGAAACATCGACCATGCCGACCGTCTCGCGCACCCGCTTGGTCTCGCGGCGATAGGCCCCGTTCACATCCTCGTCGCCTTCGGGATAGAACCAGGCGCGTTTCCACAGCCCGGTGTCGAGGAAGACGCAGCGCTTGCCGACGTTCCAGTCGTGGAAAGGCGTGCGGCGCACCGGACGCACGTGCTGGTCGGTCTCGTGGCCGGCGAGCGCGCCGAGCGCAACCGAGGTGTAGGGCGAGCGGAAGCCGGTGGTGCCGACCTCGGCGATCGGAAGTTGGCGCAGCCTTGCCATCTGCGCGAGTGCGATCACGTTGGCGAGCTTGCCCTGCTCGGTCGCCATGCCGAGCGTCGTATAGCGCTTCAGGTGCTCGACCGAGACGTAGCCCTCGCGATGGGCAAGCTCCAGGTCGGAAGCCGAGACATCGTTCTGGAAATCGATGAAGCGCTTCTGATGGCCGAGAGCCTCGGGGGGGTGCACGTCCCAGACCGGAGCAAAGCCTGCGCCCGGATCGCCGTCGGGAATGGCGAAGGCAGGCATTGCGAGATCGGGCGACTTGTCTTTGGTGCCAGCGGCGGTTGCGGCGCGGATACCGGCGGCATGGCCTTCGCGCAGACAGTCTGGCGTCGAGAAGGTGCCCTGCATGGCACCGGCGTGGATCTGGATGTCGGGCTCGCCAGTCGGCAAGAAGGCCAGCCGGTCCGCGCGCCATTGGGCCTTGCCGCCGCGCTGGGTGGCGAGGTGGACTTGGGGGTCCCAGCCACCGCAGACGAGGATCAGATCGGCCGGCAGCTCGCGGAACCCGATGCCGCAATGGCCGGTCGCGATGTCGAAGGGAGCGATCAGCGCGCCCTTGACCTCAGTGTAGCCGATCGCCTGTGCCACGGCGTGACCGGGGATCACCTCGACGCCCTTGCCCGCCGCCCACGCGGCCTTGCCTCCCGCGACCGATGGTCGTGCGTCCAACACCGTCACTTTGGCGGCAGCGGCGACGAGATCGATCGCGGCGGCATAGGCCGTGTCGTTATTCGTCATCATGATCACGCGCCGGCCCGCCACCACGCCGTAGCGGTTGAGGTAGGTGCGCGCGGCGCCGGCCAGCATCACGCCGGGCCTGTCGTTGTTGGCGAACGGGATCGGCCGCTCGATCGCTCCCGTCGCGATCACGGCGGAAGCGGCACGCAGCACGATGTAGCGCTGGCGCGGCTCGAACGGATCGGGCTCGCCCTTGTGGTCGGCGACGCGCTCGACGAGGCCGAAGGTGCCGCCGTCATAGGCGCCGAACACGGTCGTTCGGGTCATCAGGCGCACGTTCGCCATGGTGGCGAGCTCGCCGAGCGCGGCCTGCAGCCACGCATCCGCAGCGCTGCCGACCGGCTCGTCGAGGAGCGCGCCGCCGGCAAGCGATTGCTGATCGGCGAGCACCACGCGCGCGCCCATCCGGCCCGCCGACAGAGCTGCCGCGAGACCTGCCGGACCGGCGCCCACGATCAGCACATCGGCAAACAGGTTGACCTTCTCGTAGCGATCGGGATCGGCCAGCTTCGAGGCAGCGCCCAGGCCTGCCGCCTTGCGGATGATGGGCTCGAACAGCATCCACGACTTCCTCGTCGGACCCATGAAGGTCTTGTAGTAGAAACCCGCCGACAGCATCGGCTTGAAGAAGCCGTTCGCGGCCATCAGGTCCAGTCGCAGCGAGGGCCAGGCATTCTGGCTGCGCGCAACCAACCCGTCATAGAGCTCGGCGACGGTTGCCGGCACGTTGGGCTCGGTACGCCCGCCCGAGCGCAAGGTGACGAGGGCGCTCGGCTCCTCGATGCCAGCCGAGAAGATGCCACGCGGGCGGTGATACTTGAACGAGCGCCCGACCAGCTTGACGCCGTTGGCGATGAGCGCGGAGGCCAGCGTGTCGCCCGCAAAGCCACTGTAGCGCGTGCCGTCGAAACGGAAGGAATGCTGCTTCACGCGATCGATGCGGCCCCCGGTGACGAGGCGGTTCGATTGCCGGCTCATGCTGGGCCTCCCTTGCCCGAGGTTTGCCGCCTCAGCGCGACTTCGCGCGCAGGCTCGACGCCCAGCATCTCGTGGGTCGCGGTGTTGCGTTCGACGACGAGCCACTGCCGGCAACCGAGCAGGTGATGCCAGAACTCCTTGAACGGCCCGCGCTGGTTCTCGCGCTCATACACGTAGGCCAGCCAGTGCGCGGGATCGGGATCGTCAATCGCGGGCCGCTCGCGCGAGGCGTCACCGAAATAGCTGAACTCGGAGGAGTCGCGGGGACCGCAATAGGGGCAGGGGATGCGCATGTTTGCCTCTCGATGAGCAGTCGGCAATCGGCGGGTCGGCAGTCGGAAAAGGATTTTTTTACCCGAATGCCTACTGCCTACTGCCGACTGCCGTACCTCAATGCCATCCCGGCGTCGGGCCCTGGCCCTTCTCGTCGATGGGGCGCCCCTCGCGGAACCGGTCGAGGGTGAACTTCTGGTTGAAGAAATGCGGCTCGTCCTTGGCGATCGTCCAGGCAAAGCACCAGCCTGAAGCGGGTGTGGCCTTGAAGCCGCCATAGCACCAGCCGGAATTGAGATAGAGCCCATCGATGGGCGATTTGCAGATGATCGGGCTGCCGTCCATCGACATGTCCATGATGCCGCCCCAGGAGCGTACGAGCTTGACGCGGCTGATCGAGGGGACGAGCGCCTTGCCCTCGGTGATCACGTGCTCGACTGTCGGCAGATTGCCACGCTGGGCATAGGAGTTGTAGCCGTCGGGATCGCCACCGAAGACGAGGCCGCCCTTATCCGATTGCGAGACATAGAAATGGCCGGCGCCAAACGTCACCACGTGGTCGACGAGCGGCTTGATCGGCTCGGAGACGAAGGCCTGCAGCACATGGCTCTCGATCGGCAGCTTCAAGCCTACCTTGGCGGCGAGCAGGCTCGAATTGCCGGCGACCGCCATGCCGACCTTGTTTGCCCTGATCGCACCCCTCGACGTCTCGACGCCGACGACGGCGCCGCTCGCATCGCGCAGGAAGCCCGTCACCTCGCAGTTCTGGATGATGTCGACGCCAAGCCTGTCGGCGGCGCGCGCATAGCCCCAGGCGACCGCGTCGTGGCGGGCGGTGCCGCCGCGCCATTGGCACAGCGAGCCATAGACGGGGAAGCGGAAGTCCATGCTCGGGTTGATGTAGGGCAGGTGCCTGAGGGTTTCCTTGCGGTCATAGAGCTCGGCGTCGATGCCGTTCAAGCGCATCCAGTTGCCACGCCGGGCAAACGCGTCGTATTGGCCCGGCGTATGGCAGAGATTGAAGACGCCGCGATGCGACATCATCACATTGTAGTTGAGCTCGTGCGAGAGGCCCTCCCAGAGCTTCAAGGCCTGCTCGTAGAATTGCGTGTTGCCGTCGAGCGCGTAGTTGGAGCGCACGATGGTCGTGTTGCGCCCCATGTTGCCGCCGCCGAGCCAGCCCTTGTCGAGCACGCAGACGTTGCGGATGCCGTGCTCTTTCGCGAGGTAGTAGGCGGTGGCGAGCCCGAGCCCCG
>JANPDA010000157.1:0-10496 GCA_031431235.1 Hyphomicrobiaceae bacterium | reverse complement strand
CTAGTGGCCTGAATCTCCTAAAGCGAGGGATACAGGCTTTTCAGCTTCACACGGGCGTCGGCGGTCGTGAAGTGCCAATTGGCCTTGGCGTTGTGGGTATTGCGGCGCGTGCGCCACGCGTCGACCTCAGTCGTGAGTGTGGCGGCGTCGGGGATACGGCGGTCGAGGCACTGGCCGGAGAGAACGGCCAACTCCGACTCGGCGAGATTGAGCCAGCTGCCATGCTTCGGCGTGAAGTGCCATTCGAACCGCTCGACAAGGCGGCGTGCCTCCTCCGGCGGGAATGCTTCGTACAGAGACGCCGGTGTGTGCGTGTTCAGGTTGTCCTGAACCAGCACGATCTTTTCGGCCTTCGGGAAGTGAATGTCGGCCAGATCGCGCAGGATTTTCGCATAGTCGATGGCCGTGCGCCGTTCGGTGACTTCGACGTGACGCCAGCCTTCCAGCGGCGCGAACAGCATGAAAAGATTGGCTGTGCCGTTACGCTTGTACTCGTAGTCGTGGCGCGCCGGTTGCCCCGGCCGCATCGGCTCAGGCGTGCGGGTCTCGGCGACCAGTTGCTTCGAAGTCTCGTCGAGGCAGACCAGCGGGCGCGCCGGGTCATGCGGACGCGTATAGACGTCGAGCACGTCCTCCATCGCGGCGACGAAGGCGGCGTTTGCCTTCGGCGGGATCACCCAGTAGTCGGTCAGGTGCGGTTTGAGATCGTTTTTTTTAGCGCGCGGCCGACCGTATTGAAGTGCGCCGCCGGCACGATCTTGCGCTCGACGACGTGCTCCGCCAGCAGACGGATGGTCCAGCGCGCGTGACCGGGCGGCGGCTGAGAACAGGCCAATGCGGTCAACTTCGCTTGGGCTTCGCCATCGAAAATCGCCGGAACAGGCGGCGTTTCGCGCTTTTTGCGCGTCAGTACGGCATCGAGCCCCTTGGTCACGAACGTCTCGCGCACACGCGACACCATGGTCAGGTTCGTATCCAGCGCCTCGACGATCTGCGCATCCAGCCAGCCTGCGCCACCTTCGGCCCGGTCCGCTTTCAGCAAGATGCGCGCCTTGAGGATCACCTTCGCCGGCGCCTTGCCTTTGGAGATTAAGGCGTCCAGTCGTGCGCGCTCTTGCGCGTCAAGTTCGACAATGAATTTCTTAGCTGCCATGATCGCCTTGCCCTGCCGGTTGAACCCGACAAAGGAAGAATCACTGTTCGCAGCGACGGCACATGAGTCATATTAGCCGGGGCAGGCCACTAGTGCTCGGACTCATTCATTCGGTACCCCAAATGAATGGCCAGCCCACTAGCCAACTCTCTGTTCGTGCTCCGTCTTTCCATTCATTGATCCAGCTTCGCCGGAATCGAATGAATGGGACGGAACACTAGAGCGTGACACCTTCGATCCGCCAGCCTTCGGGGTCGATCATGAACGCGAATGGTGAGTGGCGAGCTGGATCAGGGTTTGATCGTGGCGATGGCGTCACCATAGTGCTCGACGACTGGGAACGGCTGGTAGAAGCGGTGCAGCAAGTCGCGCCAACGCTGATAGCGCTCGGACTGGCGAAAGCCGATGGTGTGATCCTCGAGCTTTTGCCAGCGTACCAGCAACAGGTAGCGGCCGCTGCGCTCGAGGCATGGCCGCACTTCGAGGCCGAGGAAGCCAGGTGATGCGGCAATCAGTGGCAAGGCCTGCGAAAGGGCGGCCTCGTAGGCCTCGGTCTCGCTCGCGCTCACATCGAGAAGGGCGTGCTCGAGGATCATGATAGGTTCCAGGCTACAGCGGCGCCGAGATTGGCGCTTCTTTCCCTGCAACCTGCAACCCGTAACCTCATATCTTCTGCCCGGTCTTGCCCCAGTCGGCGAGGAAGGTGGCGAGCCCCTTGTCGGTCAGCGGGTGCTTGACGAGGTCGCGGATCACCTGCGGCGGCACCGTTGCGACATCAGCGCCAGCGAGCGCGGCATCCTTCACGTGATTGCTGCTGCGGATCGAGGCGGCGAGGATCTGCGTGTCGTAGGCATAGTTGTCGTAGATGGAGCGAATTTCGCCGATGAGCTCCATCCCGTCGAGCCCGATGTCGTCGAGCCGGCCGATGAAGGGCGAAATATAGGTCGCGCCCGCCTTGGCTGCCAGCAGCGCCTGCACCGCATTGAAGCAGAGCGTCACGTTGACCCCGGTCCCCTCCATCGTCAACGTCCGGCAGGCCTTGAGGCCGTCCCAGGTCAATGGCACCTTGATGACAATGTTGTCGGCGATCTTGGCCAGGCGCCGGCCTTCGTCCAGCATGCCGGCATGGTCAGTCGCTGCCACCTCGGCCGAAACCGGCCCCTCGACGACAGCGCAGATCTCCTTCAGGATCTTCTTGAAATCCCCGCCCGCCTTGGCGACGAGCGAAGGATTGGTCGTCACACCGTCGATCAGGCCCGATTCCGCCAGCTCGCGGATCTCCTTCACGTCGGCTGTGTCCACAAAGAACTTCATGACGCTCCTCGCCTTCGCCCCGATCCCGACCTGCCGGGAGATTAAAGTCCGCGATGTGATTCGGCTTTCGGCTATTGTGTCTCTTGTGATGGGCAGCCCATTGGATAGCCTTTTCGCCACCTCTGCAGCAACCCCGGATGCCGATGGCCGCCGCATACCCGTGCTGCTGCCGGTTGCGCTCGACCAGACCTACGACTATCTGCTGCCCGCCGATATCGAGGCGCCACCGGGCTCGTTCGTGCTCGTCCCGTTCGGCAACCAGCAGCGGATGGGCGTCGTCTGGGATCGCAGCGATCAGGGTGGCAAGTCTGTCGATTCCAAAAGGCTGAAGGTCGTGATCGCGGTCATGGACGTGCCGCCACTGCCGGCGCTTTCCATGCGGTTCGCCGAGTGGGTCGCGCGCTATACGCTCTCGCCACGAGGCATGGTGCTGCGGCTGATGATGAGCGCCTCGACCGCCTTCGAGCCGCCGCCGCCGAAATTCGGCGTGCAACTCGTCGGCGAGCCGCCGCATCGCCTCACCCCCGGCCGGCAGCGAGTGATCGAGGTCGCTCGCGACGGGCAGGTCCGGGCCAAGAGCGCGCTCGCCGCCGAAGCCGCCGTATCGACCGCCGTGATCGACGGGCTGGTTGCAAGCGGCACGCTGGTCGATGTCGAGCTTGCTCGCCCCCGGCTGCCGGTGCCTGATCCCGACCATGTGACGGGAAGCTTCAATCCGGCACAGGAATTGGCGATTCATGGCCTGCAAGCCTCGGTCGATGCCGGTAGCTTCTCGGTCTCGTTGCTCGATGGCATCACCGGATCAGGCAAAACCGAGGTCTACTTCGAGGCCGTCGCGCGCGCCCTGCTGAAGGGGCGGCAGGTGCTGATCCTGCTGCCGGAGATCGCGTTGACATCGGGCTTTGCCGATCGCTTCAAGCGCCGGTTCGGTGCCGGTGCCGCCGAATGGCACTCTTCCGTTGGTCCCGCCGAGCGTGGCCGCGTGTGGCTGGCGGCGGCGAGCGGGGAAGCCCGCGCCGTGATCGGGGCCCGCTCGGCACTGTTCCTGCCGTTCAGCGACCTCGGCCTCATCGTCGTCGATGAGGAGCACGATACTGCCTTCAAGCAGGAGGACCGCGTCTCCTACCAGGGCCGCGACATGGCGGTGGTGCGCGCGCATATGGGCAATTTCCCGCTCGTGCTCGCCTCCGCCACGCCCTCGATCGAGAGCCATGTGAACGCGCGCACCGGCCGCTACCGGCACTTGAAACTCGGCGAGCGCTATTCCGGCCAGTTGTTGCCCGACGTGCAGGCGATCGACCTGAAGACCGACCAGCCCGATCGCGGGCGCTGGCTCGCACCCCGGCTCGTTTCCGAGATCGTCACGAACATGGGCAAGGGCGAGCAGTCGCTGCTCTTCCTCAACCGGCGAGGCTATGCGCCATTGACGCTCTGCCGCTCGTGCGGGCACCGCATCCAGTGCCCGCAATGCTCCGCCTGGCTGGTCGAGCACCGCTTCCGCCAGCGCCTCACCTGCCATCATTGCGGCTTCCACCTGCCGATCCCGGAGAAATGCCCCAAGTGCCAGACGGTCGGTGGGCTCGTGGCCTGCGGGCCCGGCATCGAGCGGGTGGCGGAAGAGGTGCGCGAGCGCTTTCCCGACGCCCGGGTTGCGATCCTGTCCAGCGACCTGACGCCCTCGGTCAAAGAGCTGCGCGAGATCCTCGGCCAGATCGCGCGGGGCGAAGCCGACATCGTGATCGGCACCCAGATCGTGGCGAAGGGCCACAATTTCCCGGGATTGACGCTCGTCGGCATCGTCGATGGCGATCTGGGACTCGGCCAGGCGGATCCGCGCGCCTCCGAGCGCACGTTCCAGTTGCTGCATCAGGTGACGGGCCGCGCGGGCCGCGCCGAGAAGGCGGGTCGCGGCTTCGTGCAGACCCATCTTCCAGAGCATCCGGTGATGCAGGCGATCATCTCGGGCGACCGCGAAGCCTTCCTCGACCGCGAGATCCAGCTGCGCCAGGCCGCCATGCTGCCCCCCTTCGGCCGGCTCGTCTCGATCCTGGTTACGGCGCGAGTGAAAGCCGAGGCCGAGGACTACGCCCGTCTCGCCGCCCGCAAATCCCCGCCCGCCGCCCGCATCGAGGTGCTGGGACCGGCGGAAGCGCCCCTCGCCGTCATCCGCGGCCGCCACCGCTTCCGCCTGCTGGTGAAGGCCCCCAAGGAGGTCGATCTCCAGGCCTATCTGAAGGCCTGGCTCGACGCTTTGCCGCAGCCCAAGGGTGACCTGCGCGTACAGGTCGATGTCGACCCGTACAATTTCCTGTGACGCGGAGCTTCCGGCACAAAGGGCGAGAAGTGAGGCGATCGCTCGGGTGTCAGGCACACTTCGGTGCCCGACACCGCCCTCATTCCCAGCTGGGAGATACAGGGACAGCGAGATACAGGGACAGTATACCTATTCCTTTCCCACCTCCGCTCGTAAATAGGGAAATAGGTATACTGTCTCTGATTTTCGCAGCATGTAATGCCGGCCTGGCCATCGCGCCTGGAATCGGACGATCGTGCCGGCAGCAGCGGAGCTGGAACTGATGTCGGGACGCCCATATGCAGGATGACGAATTCGAGTGGGACGACGACAAGGCCCGCATCAACCTTGCCGACCGCGGTATCGATTTCATGGACGTCCGGCCGATCTTCGGGGACCTGCACGCCATTGATGAGATCGACGATCGCGAGGACTACGGCGAGGAGCGGATCTTGCGCCTCGGCCTGGTCAATGGTCGCGTCCTCGCGGTGTGCTATACTGAGCGCGGCGACCGCATTCGCATCATATCCGCCAGAAAGGCAGAGAAACGTGAGCAAGTCAGGTACTTCCGGGAACGCGGGCGGTGACGGCAAAGCGTCGGGGAAGACCGACTGGGCTGCTCTCGACGCCATGACGGATGAGGAGATCGAGGCCGCCGCGCTCGCCGATCCGGAAAATCCGCCGTGGACCGACGCACAACTGGCACGGGCCAAGCGCGTCTCCTTCGTCAAGCATCTACGTCTCGAGCTCCACCTTGGGCGGTCGAGCTTTGCTTCCCGCTTTCATATCGATGAAGCCCTCATCAAGGCTTGGGAACGTCACGAAAGCGAGCCTGATGCCATGGCGATGGCCTATCTGCGCGTGATCGCCGCCGACCCGGACGGCGTCGCAAAAACGCTTGAGTCCACCGCATCCGCCCAGGCTGCCGAATGAACGACGACGCACACATCAGGGACGGCCATCGGACTGGAGATGGTCAGCCAGCATTGCTGTCATGCCTGCATCGCCTCATGGGCAGCAGTTTTCCGTTCAAGGCCCGGCTCGGTGATCGACTGACGGTCCTGTCGACCGCCTTGGCCGAGGACTACGTGGGCGGCTGTCTATCGCCCGGCGCTGTCGACGCTCTCGTCCGTTTCCTCGAAGCCGACACGTCCCCGTCGGCGGCCTCTATGCCGAATGGTCCGGCGCTCACGGCGGCAGATCCACCATCGAGTTCCTCGCGCGCTATTTCAAGTTCTCGCTTTCACCGCCAAGGTCCGCTGCAGACCCGTTCCGAGCCGCGTGACGCAACGAAAAATACAGGGTAAGTATACCTATTGCTTTCCCATCTGCGCTCGTAAACAGAGAAATAGGTATACTGTCCCTGGTGTCCCGGCGGAAGCGCCCTTGGCCGTCATTCGCGGCCGCCACCGCTTCCGCCTGCTGGTGAAGGCCCCCAAGGAGGTCGATCTCCAGACCTATCTGAAGGCCTGGCTCGACGCCTTGCCACAGCCCAAGGGCGACCTGCGCGTGCAGGTCGACGTCGACCCGTATGATTTTCTGTAGCCTTCTGTGGTGATCGCGTTTTGGAACTGCGAGGAATGCCACCATGGCCCGCCGCTGCTATGATTTGCCTTCGCTCACTAGCCTCGCCGCTTTCGAGGCGGCGGCGCGGCACTCGAGCTTTACGCTCGCGGCGGAGGAATTGAACGTTACGCCTGGCGCCGTCAGCCGCCAGGTGAAGGCCCTCGAGGAAGAGATCGGCCAGAGCCTGTTCGAGCGCAAGCCGCGCGGGCTCGGCCTGACGGATGCCGGCAACGAGCTGGCGGCCGTGCTCTCGCGGAGCTTCCAGGAAATGGCCCGCACGCTGACGGGTCTCCGCCAGAGCGGCAAACCCGAGAGTGTGACGGTCGCAACCACGACGGCGTTCGCCGCGCTCTGGCTGATGCCGCGGCTCGGCGCCTTTTGGCGCGAGCATCAGGCGATCACCATCAACCACCTGATCTCGGACGATCCACACGATCCGCGCCTCGGGCGTGCCGATCTGCGGCTCGGCTATGGGTTCGGACCGCAACCCGACGAGGTGGGTATCAGACTGTTCAGTGACCGGCTGTATCCGGTTGCGGGGCCCCGGTTCGCTGCAGGGCTCGGCAAGGTCGGTCTCGACGTGCTCGCTGGTCTGCCGCTGATCGCCAACGACAGCGGCAACCGCGACTGGATCGATTGGGGGGAATGGCTCGATCTTGCAGGCTACATGCCGCGCAAGCTCAATCTCAGGCGGTTCAACAACTACATCATCGCGCTGCAGGCTGCCGAGGACGACCAGGGCGTCGTGCTCGGCTGGCACCGGCTGGTTGCGCCGCTGATCGAGGCCGGCCGGCTCGTCCGGATGACGACGACCGAGCTTGCCTCCCCGCTCGCCTATCACGCCAGCTGGAGCGCCGACCGCCCGCTCGGGGCGGCCGCGGAAGCGCTGAAGGCATGGCTCGTTGGGCTGGCGCAGGAGGAAGTGTAGACAGCAGCGCGGGCTTGACCTCTATGCAAGCAACCCTTGAGGATTTGGAGCGTTGCGCGGCGTCGGCGCATTGGCTACGGCTCGCTGACCGATCCCTCTCCACTGGAGAATCGCAGCCGATGAAACCCGAGAACTTCGCCACGCTCGCCCGGGTGCTCGAGCCCGTCAATTCGGCGCGCGGCCTGCCGAACGCCTTCTATACCGATCCTGCCCTCCACGAGGAGGAGAAGAAGCGCCTGTTCGCCAAGGGCTGGCCGGCGATCGGGTTCGGCAAGGACGTGCCGGAGCCGGGCGACGCCAAGCCCGTCAGCTTTCTCGGCATCCCGCTGCTGCTGGTGCGCGGCCGCGACGGCACCTTGCGCGTGTTCCAGAACGTCTGCCGGCATCGCGGCATGATCCTCGTCGACGAGCCGATCAGGCTGAAGGGCGTCATTCGTTGCCCCTATCACGCCTGGTGCTACGAGCTCGACGGTGCGCTGCGCGCAACCCCCCACGTCGGCGGCGCCGGTCACAACACCCATCCCGACATCGACCGCTCCGCGCTCGGCCTGTTCGAGGTGCGCTCGGCAGTCTTCATGGATATCGTGTTCGTCAACATCTCGGGCGACGCGCCGGAGTTCCGCGTCTATGCCGCCGATCTCATCGCGCGTGCGGAAGCCTTCGCCGATGCGAAGCTCTTCCATGGCGGGCCGGACAGCTCGTTCTCGCTTGAAGTGAAGACCAACTGGAAGCTCGCGGCCGAGAACTACCTCGAGAGCTATCACCTGCCCTGGGTGCATCCCGGCCTCAACAGCTATTCGCGCCTCGAGGACCACTACAACGTGGTGGAAGAGACCTTCGCTGGCCAGGGCACGCTCGCCTACACGCCGGGCTTCGGCCCCAACGGCGAGCGTTTCTCGCGCTTCCCCGGCCTCTCGCCGAAGTGGGACAAGGGCGCCGAGTACCCGACGTTCTTCCCCAACGTCCTGTTCGGCTTCCAGAACGACCATTGCTACGCGATTTTGATCGAGCCCGTCGCCCACGACCGTACCATCGAGCGGGTCGAGATCTATTATGCGAGCGAGGAGATGACCGGCGCGGGCTTCGCCGCAATGCGCGAGAAGAACGCCGCGATGTGGAAATCGATTTTCATCGAGGACATCGGCGTGGTCGAGGGCATGCAGCGAGGGCGGTGGGCCCCCGCCTTCGACGGCGGCAAGTTCTCGCCCGTGATGGACCCCTGCACGCACGCCTTCCACCACTGGGTCGCGAGCCATTTCGCCGATGCGTGAGCTTGCCGAGCTCGAGGCGCTGCTGCTCGCCGCGCACGCGCGAGGCGATCGCGCCGCGCTGGTCGCCTGTTACAGCGAGGCGGGCGACTTGTTGGAATCCGCCGGCCAGATCGATGCCGCCTGCTTCGTGCGCACGCAAGCCTATGTGCTGGCATTGGAGGCGGGGGATCGCGCGACGGCCGCGCGGATGTATGCGGTGTTGGTGCGGCACGGGCGTGAAATGTAGGACAGACTGGAAATGATCTGGCTGCAGCCTAAGGCACACATGGTACAATACAGCTTCGCGAGTGCATAAAATGGAATTAATGACCGAATTATTTGCGTTTTATTAGAGGTTTATTCTTTTCCAGTCGTTTTTGTGCTGATTTTATGCTATCTGCTAATGGCATGTCCTCCGGCATAACTCCACCTATCTCTTTCATAGCTTGCCGCGTCCTGACCCCTGCTTCGTGTGCAATGGAGAATGCAGCCCTGGGTGTCTTCGGCTTCTCCTTATCCATGCGCAATTTTGCTTGTGTAATTCGGAAAGCGTTGGCACTCGCTTCGGCAGCTGTCATGTGATCGAGGATGCTCTGATTTTTTGTGAGATTCCTGAGAGTATGGATCCCATCAGCATCCAGGCCATTGTAGAGGCCACGATAACCTGAGTTGTGCAGTTCAGCGTACTGCCAGCCTTTGCATCCTGCGCGTTTGCCGTGGGATGCAAGTTCCCGGTTCCTGGTGTTGATTTCCTCGCGCATCTGAATGCGCAACTCGTCTTCCTTCACCTGCTCAGCGATGTGATCGAGGATGTCGTTTGCTAGGCTTATGTCATTTGACCGGTAACGGAGAAAAACTTCTTTTACCTCGACACCGAGGGCAGGGTTTAGGCATTCCGCGTAGTCTAGCGCAAGGACGGGATGCGCGAAGGTTCTGGCTTTCGCTCCCCGTCCACGGACGTAAAATGTTGAATTCGCGTCCCTTTCAGAGGAACTATGTTTCAGAAACACAATTCGATCGACGAGCGCAGCCTCGAGAGCTTCTGTGCGCTTTTGACGATGCCAACTGGCCGGTCGCAGGTTCTCCGGAGACCCCGCCAGCGTCCATAGATCGTTCAAGCAGACGTTTCCATACTCATCTTCAGTCACACGCTGTCCCCGCAGCTCCAATGCTGACTGTGCCATTTTGCCCTCCCGAATCCGCTTGCATCCATGATGTGGCCACAATGACTGATTCGACATGCATGCCACAAGACCATAGCGATCTGAGTACGGCTCCATCGTTCCGACGTGGACTTTACCTTCACCCAAGTCGGCGGTATCGCGGCGCCGAGCAGCCAACACAAGGTGGACGCAAATGCACGGAACGACCGGCCTGTTGCACTCTCTATTCGCGGCAGACCGACCCGTGCTGGCCAAGAGGAACCCACTGGTGCTGGACAGGCACGGTGCGATCGGTTAGTCATTCGCCCGGTCACGCGGACGGGCGCATCTCGCGATGCTGCTGTCGGTGGCCGACTCCAGGAGATCTCGGGTTCGGCATCGTTGGGAATGGGCGCGTAGCTCAGCGGTAGAGCACTACGTTGACATCGTAGGGGTCACAGGTTCGATCCCTGTCGCGCCCACCATTCCTCGACTTTGGACGCGGTAGAATATCGAATGCAGCAACTGACGTGGGCCGTCGACCGGCCGCCCGTCGAACGATACGGTCAAGGCCCATGAAAGTCCGCAACTCGCTGAAATCCCTCGCCAAGCGCCATCGCGACAATCGTCTCGTGCGCCGCCGCGGCCGCGTCTATGTGATCAACAAGACGCAGAAGCGCTACAAGGCCCGTCAGGGCTGAAGCTGATGCGTCGACTTGAAATGTTTTTGACCGCGGCCATTCCCCGCGGTAGCATCGGCGCATGCTCACTCGTGTTGGCTGCCGGGCCATCATTGCCGGCTGGATGGTCATTGCAGCGGCACTCGCCGGCGGCGCGTATATATATATAT
>JANPDA010000156.1:0-4401 GCA_031431235.1 Hyphomicrobiaceae bacterium | reverse complement strand
GTCGGACTCACGCAGCTGCCCTTCACCTCCGTCGCCCAGCCGGGGAAATGTTACCAACGATCTAAACATCTGAGCAAGCCATATCCGCTCCTGGCCCGCTGCGGAATCGTTCTTGATGCGTTCCATTGCCGGACGGTCTTGGGGCTTCAGCGGAAGCGTTTGGCCCTTCCGGCTGAGGCGCGACAATCTCGGATGAGGCAATACGCGTTCTCACCCGGATTGTCGCACTACACTCCCAGTGCTCCCCGACCCCCCTCCAGCACGACACGCCGATCCGGGACCTTCGCCAAACCAACCGAGGTCGAGATGGGGTCGAAGATGCCGGGTGGAAACGTGTTTTCGCGACGGTCAAACCTCCCTGCCGCGCAGCAACCGCGAAAAATCCTCCCGCACCATCGCTTCCGCGGCGCGGGTCAGCGCCTTACGGTCGGCGAAGTCCTCGAGCGCGATCGGCTGCGAGATGCTGATCCGCACGTCGACCGGGCCGGACTGCAGCACCTGCCAGGCATGGCCTGGCACGTCCATATCGCCATACCAGGCAAACATCGGTCGCAGATGCCGGCCGATCGGCATTCCGTGCACATGGGTATAGGCAATGGCCAGTGTCTGGATGGCGGCGGTTCCGCGCAATTGATCGCTGCCCGCCATCGCGGCCCCCAGCAGCGAGCTCTTGAAGGGCAGGATCCGGTTGCCATCCCCCGTCGTCCCTTCGGGAAAGAGGATGATGTGATCGCCGCGCGCGAGCCGGGACACGATGTCGCTCATCTGCGCCCCGACCGCGCTGCGCCGCTCGCGGTCGACGAAAACGCTGCGTTGCAGCTTGGCGAGCCAGCCGATGAATGGCCAAGTCCCGACCTCGCGCTTGGCGATGAAGGAGACCGGCCCGATCGCGCTCATCACCGGAATGTCGAGCCAGGAGACATGGTTGGAGACGATCAGCACCGGACGATTCTCGGCGAGCCGGCCCTCGATGTGCAGCCTCAGCCCGAGCAGCCGGCACAAGGATCGATGGTACCAGCAGGGCAGGTGCCGGGCGAGCGGCGAGCCCACGCGCACCAGCACCCACTGCAGCGGCATCAGCGGCAGCGTCCCGAGCAGGAAGGCAGTGAGAATCGTAGCGGCGCGCAGCTTCGGCATGGGAATGGGTTATAGCGCCGTCCAGTGTTCCGCCTCATACATTCGGTGTCCCAAATGTATGGGAGGGATCACTAGCCCAACTCCCCAGTCCTGTCGCGCGACGCCTGGGCAACGCCATAAAGCTCGAGCTTGTGACCAACGAGCTCGAAGCCGAGCTCGCGGGCGATGAGCTTCTGCAGCCGCTCGATCTCCCCATTCTGGAACTCGATGATCCGCCCGGTCGCCACATCGACCAGATGGCCGTGATGACTGTCCCGTGCCGGCTCGTAGCGGGCGCAGCCCGCGCCGAAATCGTGGCGCTCGAGCACGCCCTGCTGCTCCAGCAGCCGCACCGTCCGATAAACCGTCGACAACGAGATCCTGGAATCGATCGCGCACGCGCGCCGGTGCAGCTCCTCGACGCTTGGATGGTCCTGCGCGGCGCACAGCACACGCACCACGATCCGCCGGTGGCCGGTCATCCTGAGGCCCTTGGTGGCGCACAGCAACTCGATCGGGCTGAAGGCTGGTTCGGAGGCAATGGATTGACACATGGATCGCCTGTTTGCAGGAGCTTCCACAGTTCAATCGCATTGCCAATTCAACGCAAGCCGGAATTGCAATCATCGCGAGGATTTCTCGCAACGAGGTTTGCATTCAAACCGTAGGCTGAGAGATTTCCTTCAGCAGCTTCAACAGGATCGCGTCCGAGTAATCGTCATAGGAACCGGCCACGGTGACGAAGTGTCCCGCCCCGCCGGCGACATGGTTCTCGAAGTACCGGTCGAGATAGAACAGGTCGTTGAGGATGACGAGACCATTGACGGTAATGCCCGCTGCGACCGCGCGATCACGCGATGCATCGGGCGGACCGCCATTGTTGTTGTCGCCATCGCCCGAGATATCGATCACCGCGCGGGCTCCGGCGTAGGGGCTCCTGAGCTGCAGCACGAGGCCGGCATCGATGGCTGCCGAGATCGAGGTCGAACCGTCCTCGATATGCCGGCCGGAGCTCTCGATTCTCCCCGCGAAGTCGCTGGCCGATCGCTCGCCATCGACAAGCATCCAGGGCACCGCGACCGCCTGCACATTGGCGCCCGACCACTGCATGACCACGACCGCGATGCGGCCCTTGGGTCCTGCCATGATCGCCGCAACCACGTCGGGATGACGGAAGGCGCGCGCGAGCCCCTCCATCTGCTGGCGAAACTCGGCATCGTTGACGCTGTAGGAGCAGTCGATCGCGAGCACCAACGTCAAGTCGACCGCTTGGCGCGCCTGTCCCCCGGTCAGCACCGCGGTCGCAACGAGGGCGATGCCGCCAATGGCCCCGCGCAGCAATCGCGTCAACTGGCTCCGATCCACACGTCCCTCCCCGCCGTCCCTCGGGCCGGCAACGCGGATAAGGAACCACAAACAGGCGGTATGCTGCAACCGGGTCACACCAGCTTCGCCATCAGCACAGCGTCCTCGGGCGGCTCGCCGGCGTGCCAATAGTAGCTCGCGCGCCGGCCTTTCAGCTCGAAACCGAGGCTGCGATAGAGGGCGAGCGCCGCCGCATTGCGCGCGCCCGCCTCCAGGTGGATCTGCTCGACGCCGCGGGCCGCGACGTCCTCGATCAGCGCCTCGATCAGCTTGCGGGCGATGCCTTGCCGCCTCAGCTCGAGCCGGACGGCAATCGTCAGGATCTCCGCCTCATCGGCAACAGCAAACGCAATGACGAACCCGGCCGGGGGCTCGCACGGGCCGCTCGAAGCGACCAGCGCCACGCCGGCGTCGGCGCCGATCAGCCGCCCGATCGCGCTCTCGCTCCAGGGCTCGGGAAAGGCACTGGCGTGCAGCAGCGCGAGCTCCGCCGCATCGCCGGGTCCAGCCGGCACGATCAGCAACTCGGGCTTGTCGATCATGGCATCTTGGCCTTCGATAGCAGGCCAGAGGCCTGCGGCTTGGCATCGGGCGGCCTCAGATAGAGCGGTCGCACCGGGTCGAGCACGCCGAGGTGAGGGGCCAGCTCTGCCAGGTGCCGGGCCTCCGGATAGGGTTTGGCGGGCCCAGCCACGGCCTCGAGCCCGATCCGCGCGGCGGCCGCGAGAAAGGCCGCCGTTCCCGTGCCGATCGCCACCACCGGCCGGCCTGCCTCCGCTTGCCGTGCGGCCTCGCTCGCATCGAGCAACAGCGGCATCGTCAGCGGGGCGAGCGCCGAGCCTGCGAACACTTGCACATAGAGCTGATCCTTTCGCGCGTCGGCGACGGCGGCAATGGTGTGGCCGAGCCAGTCATCGCCCAGCCCCGCTGCCATCGCCTGCAGGCTGGTCGCCCCGACAACGGCATGCCCTGTCGCGAGCCTCAACCCTTGTGCCGCGGCGATACCGACCCGCACCCCGGTGAAGGTACCCGGCCCGACCGTTACCGCGATCCGATCGAGGTCGGCAAAGCCGAGGCCGGCACGAGCCATCACCTCGGCAATCATCGGCAGCAGCCGCTCGGCGTGGCCTCGCTCCATCGGTTCACACATGGCCGCGCTCGGCCCCTCCGCCGACAAAACGGCGGCCGAGCAGGCCTGCAGCGAGGTATCGAAGGCGAGGATGCGCATGGCGTCAACTACACGATCTCGGCCATCTCCTCGAACCCCAATCGCGGCGAGCGTGGGAACAGCCCGGCCGGATCGCCGTAGCCCAGGCTACAGATGAAGTTCGATTTGACGATGCCGCCGGGGAAGAACTCGGCATCGACGCCCGCATTGTCGAAGCCCGACATCGGCCCGCAATCGAGGCCGAGCGCACGTGCGGCCAGCATCAGATAAGCGCCCTGCAGCGTGCCGTTGCGGAAGGCCGTCGTCTCGATGTGCTTGGGCTTGCCCGCAAACCAGCTGCGAGCGTCCGCATGTGGGAAGAGTTGGGGCAGACGCTCGTGGAACTCGAGATCGTGGCCGATGATCACCGTCACCGGCGCGGCCATGGTTTTCTCCACATTGCCGGGCGAGAGATGGGGTTTCAGCCGCGCCTTGGCTTCCGGCGACCGCACGAACACGAGCCGCGCGGGCGAGCAGTTGGCGCTCGTCGGGCCCATTCTCATGATCTCGACGATCTCCCGCAGCAGCGCGTCGGGAACATCCCTCTGCTGCCACGCATTGTGCGTGCGCGCGTCGAGGAACAGCTGGGCGAGGACGGGAGGGGCGAGGCGTTGTGGCATGGTTTGATCCGGGGTTGGGTGAGGGCGCACAACTCCAGCCGCCACCAAGGCTGCCGGGGTTCGCACGGGGATACTATCCCAGAGGCGCGGGGG
>JANPDA010000155.1:0-15758 GCA_031431235.1 Hyphomicrobiaceae bacterium | reverse complement strand
CATTCGATTCCGGCGAAGCTGGATCAATGAATGGAAAGACGGAACACAAACAAAGAGTTGGCTAGTGGTCTGGCCATTCATTTGGGGTACCGAATGAATGAGTCGGAACACAAGCGCGCCGCGGATTGCGCCGTGCTAAGCCGCGCTCGACAGGAACGCCGCCACACGTGTGCGGATGCTGTCGGCCAGCACGCGTGCGGCGCGGTTCTCGGCATCGCGGCGGCCGCGGATGTTGGCGAAGATGCTCTCGACCTTCTGGTAGACGGCTCGCGACGATGCCTTGGCCGTCAGCATCACCGCCTTGTCGCTGATGCGCACCAGCTTGAAGTCGGCGTCGATGGCAAATACCAGGCCTTTGGCATCGCCATTGATCTCCACGAGGAGCGGCTGGGCTGACTCGCGCATGGCGATCTCGAGCCGGAATTGCGGCTCGGCTGGAAAGTCGCCGCCGGTCGTCTTGAAGATCAGCTCGTTGCGAACCTGCTGGCCGACCCGGCCTGGAATAGTCGAAACGTCGACGGCGGCCATCAGATCGACGAGGTTGGATCCCGTCGTTTGCGTCGTGCCGTAGAGGGGCTGAAAGCCGCAAGCCGACAACAAGGACGCGGTCGCAAACAATCCGGTCGCAACGAGCACTGCCCGTCGCGTCTGCCCCTTGTCAGCCTTCGCCCGTCCCTCAGGCCACGACATTCACAATCCTCTGCGGCACCACGATGATCCTTTTGACCTCGCGGCCTTCGATAGCGCGCACCACCGATTCGAGTTTGAGCGCAGCCGATTCGATCTCATGCTTGGCTGCGCTACGCGAAATCGTGAGCTCGTCCCGTCTCTTGCCGTTAACCTGTACGGCAATGGTGATCGTGTCGTCAACGAGCAACGCCGTCTCGGGCTTGGGCCAGGGCTGATCGGCGAGCAAGGTGTTGTATCCCAGCCTCGCCCAGCAATCCTCTGCCAGATGCGGCATCATCGGCCCCAGCATCTGGACCAGCAGCTCCCCGCATTCGCGGATCGCCCATTCGAGCCCAGCCTCCTTGCTGGCGAGCGCCCCTTGCAGCGTGTTGGCGAGCTCGTGGAGTTGCGCGACGGCCACATTGAACCGCAGCCCCTCGACATTGCGCCAGAAGAGATCGAGCGTCTTGTGGGCGGCCTTGCGCAGCTCGATCGCCGCCGGGCTGAAGCTGCCGGGGCGCGGACTGCCCCTTGGCGATCCCCTGCTCGCGGCTTCATCGGTCAGCCGCCACACCCGCTGCATGAAGCGGGCAGCGCCCTCGACACCGGCTTCCGTCCACTGCACGTCGCGTTCGGGCGGGGAATCGGACAACATGAACCAGCGCGCGCAATCGGCTCCGTAGCGCCCGATGATGTCGTCGGGATCGATGGTGTTGCGCTTTGATTTCGACATCTTCTCGACCGGGCCGATCTCCACTTCCTCGCCCGTGTCGATCAGAAAGGCCCGCCGTGCGGTGCCATCGGTGTCCAGGCGGACCTCCGCCGGCGTCAGCCATTGACCCTTGTGATTGCCCGAGGTTCGCCGATAGGTCTCGTGGTTGACCATGCCTTGGGTGAACAGCGCCTCGAACGGCTCCTTCAGTCCATCGAGGTGCTTCGTCTCCGACATCGCTCGCGTGAAGAAGCGCGAATAGAGCAGATGCAGGATCGCGTGCTCGATGCCGCCGATGTACTGGTCGACGGGTAGCCAGTCCGAGGCCGCTTTCCTGTCGGTGGCGGTTTTGGCGCCAGGCGCCGTGAAGCGCACGAAATACCAGGACGAATCGACGAACGTGTCCATCGTATCCGTCTCGCGCTGGGCCTTGCCCGCGCATTTCGGGCAGGCGACGTGCTTCCAGCTCGGATGCCGGTCGAGCGGATTGCCGGGCCGATCGAACGTCGCGTCGTCCGGTAACTCGACTGGCAGCTGCTTGTCGGGCACCGGCACGACACCGCAATCGGGGCAGTGCACGACCGGGATCGGGCAGCCCCAGAAGCGCTGACGCGAGATGCCCCAGTCGCGCAGCCGGAAATTCACGGTCCGCTTTCCGGCGGGCTTGCGGCCGAGCTTCTGGCCCTCCAGCCGTTTGGCGACCTCCTCGAATGCGGCCAGGGTGTCGAGACCATCGAGGAAGTGCGAGTTGATCATCACCCCGTCGTCCACATAGGCCGTGTCGCCGACAGTGAACTTCGCGGCGTCGCCACCCTTCGGCATCACGACCGGAACCACTGGCAGCCCGTACTTACGGGCAAAATCGAGGTCGCGCTGATCTCCCGAAGGGCACCCGAAAATAGCTCCGGTGCCGTAATCCATCAGGATGAAGTTGGCGACATAGACCGGCACCGTCCATTTCGGATCGAATGGATGCACGGCCAGGATTCCGGTATCGAATCCCTTTTTCTCGGCGGACTCGAGGTCGGCAACCGAAGTTCCCATCCGTCGGCATTCGTCGCAAAAAGCCCCGAGCTCTCGATTGCTTGCCGCCGCAGCCTTGGCGAGCGGGTGGTCGGGCGCGATCGCCAAGAAAGACGCGCCGTAAAGCGTGTCGGGCCGCGTCGTGTAGACCTCCAGCTCCTTGTGGCCCTGGGGCAGAGCCTTGCCTTTCAGCGCCCATCGGATCAGCATGCCTTCCGATCGTCCGATCCAGTTCGCCTGCATCAGGCGCACCTTCTCGGGCCATTTCGCCAGGCCCTGCAGCGCTTCCAGCAGCTCGTCGGCATAAGCCGTGATCTTGAAGAACCATTGCGTCAGCTCTCGCTGCTCAATCGGCGCGCTGGATCGCCAGCCGCGGCCGTCGATCACCTGCTCGTTGGCGAGCACCGTCATGTCGACGGGATCCCAGTTGACCCTGGAGGCCTTCCGGTAGGCCAGACCCTTCTTCAGCATGTCGAGGAAGAGTTTCTGCTGATGGCGGTAATAGTCGACGTGGCAGGTCGCGATCTCCCGGCTCCAGTCGATCGACAGGCCCATCGACTTGAGCTGGCGGCGCATCACCTCGATGTTGCCGTTCGTCCACTTGCCCGGATCGGTTTTGCGCTCCATCGCCGCGTTCTCAGCCGGCAGCCCGAACGCGTCCCAGCCCATCGGGTGCAGCACATTGAAGCCTTGCGCTCGCTTGGTACGTGCGAGCACGTCACCCATCGTATAATTACGTACGTGCCCCATGTGGATTCGCCCCGATGGGTATGGAAACATCTCCAGCACGTAGTATTTGGGCCGCGGATCGTCGTCCCGCGTGAGGAAAACCTTGCGCTCCTCCCAAACCTTCTGCCAATGTGGCTCGCGTGCGGGAGCGTTGTAGCGTTCGGCTGCCATGGCTGGGTACTTGCGGGTATGAGGATGGGAATGGCCTGCATGGAGCCCCAAGCCGGGCGGATGTCAAGCGGCCTCGCGGCCGTTTGTCGCTTCGCGGTCGGCAACGAAGTCGGGGATAATGAACGGTCAAGTGGAGTGCGGGTTGACGAGAGGGCGTGACACTCAGGTACCCTTGTCCCAAGTGATTCGGGGAATGTAAGGGCTTCAGGAGGGGAAATTGAACGTAACACGCTCAAACCGGCTATGGGCCGGCATCCTGGTGCTGGCGGCCGCTGCGCTCGCCGGCTGCTCGACAAACAATGGGTCGGATGCGACGGCCGCCATCGCGGGCACCGCCGCCCCGGCGGCAATTGCGGCGGCGCCGCTGGTTCCAGCGCTTCCGCCTGTCAACTCCGCCACCTGTGAGCAGGTGAAGGCGGAGCTGACCACTCTCGGCGCCGATAAAATTCCACAGAAGCTTGCTCAGTTCGGCCAGTCGAAATACACCCCGACTGCCGATGAAACAGCGAAATTCACACGCTACGTCGAGCTCAATCAGGCGAGCAAGTCCCGCTGTGTGACCGCTGCGACGACACAGAAAAAGCAGAAGACGGCCGCCGCCGCCAGCACCACGAAGAACGTGAAGGTCACCAAGACGGCTTCCGCTACGACGACCAAGGCCGTCACCCAGAAGGCCAAGCAGGCGACAGCCGCGGTGGCCGCGACCACAACGACCGACGACGTGGCTCCCTTGATCGGCACAGCGCCGGCCGCACCTGCCGAGGCTGCTGCCGAGGGTGTGACGACGACGATCATCCCCGACTGAGCTTGCCTCATCGGAGACAGTCGTGTCGAACGCGTTGGTCAATTCAGGCCCCGGCATTGCAGCGGAGCGGCTCGAGCAAATCCGAGCCCGCATCCGCCAGGCAGCTGAAGCCGCCGGTCGGCTACCCGAGACGGTTCAGCTCGTCGCCGTCAGCAAGACGTTCGACGCGCCCGACATTGTCCCGATCCTGGATTCCGGGCAGCGCGTGTTCGGCGAGAACCGCGTCCAGGAGGCCAAAGTCAAATGGCCCGGCCTGCGCGATCGCTACGCCGGCATCGAGCTGCATCTGATCGGTCCGCTGCAGACCAACAAGGTCCGCGAGGCCGTCGAGCTTGTCGACGTCATCGAGACGCTGGATCGCCCGAAGCTGGCGCGCGCGCTCGCTGCCGAGTTCACACGCTCCAGCCGTCGTCCCCGCCTGCTGGTCCAAGTCAACACTGGCGAGGAGGAGCAGAAAGCGGGCGTGCTGCCACTCGACCTCGAAGGTTTCATGACCCTTTGCCGCGACGACTGTGGTCTGGCGATCGACGGCCTCATGTGCATCCCTCCCGTCGACGACGAGCCGGGCATCCACTTTGCGTTCCTTGCAAAGCTCGCCAAGGATGTCGGCGTTACTGGCCTCAGCATGGGCATGAGCTCGGACTTCGAAACCGCGATCCGGTTCGGAGCGACCCATGTGCGCGTGGGCTCGGCGATTTTCGGGGTACGGGCCTGACCGTTTTTGCAGGGGGGCCTCCGCGCAGGACGCCCACTCCCACTTCGATCCTAACCCCGGCCGGCGCTGGCGGTCGCCTCGGTGAAGCGCACGCGATGGATGATGATACGCGTCTTGGTTATCTCGTACACCACATTGATCGTAGGCATCTCATGAGCCCAGGACCCCTCATAGGCAAAGGCCCGGACATGACCTCCTTCGGAGAGTGGCTGGCCCTTCGTCGGGTCCTTTGACAAGACCCAAGTTATTGCGTCCCACGCGTCGTCCGCTCGCGCCCATTTCTCCTTCGCTTCGTCGACATCCTGCATGACTTCCGTCGACTCGACGATGTCACGCATGTGCCTTGCTCTGAATTGCGGACGCAATCGAGCGAGCCCATTCCAGTTCCTCACCTTCACGCAGGAGGCGGATTCGACTCGCTAGGAATGCCGTGAACGGCAGCTCCTCGCCGTCCCTGGCGATCTGCCAACCATAGTCGTGCGACTTCTCGCTGATCGAGGCGGCCGTATGTTCTTCGGATACGTGCTTGATCCACCAGTCGATAAAGCCGAGCTCGTCGACGGTGAAGGTCGTCATGTCGGGGGGAGCGACCGCCGCATACCGCGTGATCTGGAACTCATGGAAACGCTCCTTCCAGATCTCGATCGTTTCTTCATCGGCCAGTTCATTGAGCACCGAGTCCACGTGCGTCGGAACTGGGCCGAATTTTTTCCGAATGTAGGTTTCGCCCGTGATCAGCTTCCCGAAAGCCTCGAATGCTCTGGCATCCGAAAACCAAAGCACTTTGTTGAGCTTCACCGCCCCGAAATCAGGCGCGTTGCCAGCGCGCCAGATTACGTAGTGCACCAGCGTCTTGAGCTTCTGCCTATCGAATTCCATACGAGCACACTAGCAGAATCCAGTTGACTCTGCGACCAGAATCGAACTGGGCGTGGCCGTGCTGGCGAGCCTATCCCCGGCTTTCATGACCCGTGCGGGCGCCACGCCGCCTTCCCCCTGCTAACCTCTTCCCAACTGATTCGCCGTCCTCAGCGCAGGAGCCCGAGATCCATGTCAGCGACCAAGAAGCCGGAAACGCTTGCCAAGAGCAAGACGGGCAACAAGCACAAATTCGAGGTCGATCTCTGGATCACCGATCTGAACACCACCGAGGTCGGCCTCTTCAAGCACAGCCGCAACCGTGCCAAATCCCGCCAGTTCACCTCCGACATGGATGTGTTCGCCGAGGTCAAACGGGACGGCGAGCGCACCGGCCTGCTCGGCTACCGCTCCGAGGCCTGGGATGGCAAGGCCGGCATGGAGCGGCGCCTCGTCATCAAGCTGTTCACGCCGAGCATGGGGTGGAAGGCGACCCTCGATCTGATGGTCGGGCGCAGCTTGCAGCTGACCCACGGCGCCAAGGGTTTTCCCGTGACGGCTTTCAGCGTCAACCTCGACGACCACGACCAGATCATCCAGCTCGAGCGCTCGGCCTCCAAATGGCCGGGCATGCCGGAGAATTTCTCCTTCTTCCTGATGAAGAGCCTGAAGGACAACCGGCCGGAGTTCTATCGGCTGCGGCGCAACTGGGTGTCGATCGGCGACGACTACATCCTCTATGACGAGCATGATCGCCAGATCGGCAAGCTGAACGGCCGTGTCCTCAATCTCGGCGGCAAATGGAAGGTCGAGATCGACGAGGAGCATGCAGACCCCCGTCTCGACATGGTGCTGCAACTGTTCTGCGCCATGCTCAAATTCAACGACGAATGCCGCGCCCACCTCGAGGATCTGATCGGCGAGCTGCATAAGGGCAAGCTCGTCCCCAAGCTCGAGACCCAGGAGACGGATATGTATTTGAATCCGCGGCGGGTACGGTGATGGCGTGTGGCACGTAGGTCGGACTGAGGTCGCCAACAGGCGGCCGATGTCCGACAAACTTGTCCGTTGGGTGTCGCACTTCGCGTCCGCTCAGGCGGCACCGAGCAACAAGTGCTCCAATCTGTCGGCGTAGGGGCGACCGGCAGATCGCCCTCCGGGCGACAACAGACGGGCAAGTTGTTGAACACAACCAACTGATTCAGAAAAGCAAAATGCCCTCGACATCGTACTTGACGAGAGGGGCGACCGGCAGATCGCCCCTACAGGACGCGGGTCCGTATTGATTCAGTTGTTTCTCTGGGCCTCCTCAGTCCGGCCTACGCCCTCTCGACCACCTCCAACGCCCCCACCCCAGCCGCCAGCAGCTCGCGCAAATCCGCCGATGCCAGCGCCACGCAACCCGCCGTCGGGCCATAGCCGTAGGACGCCACATGCAGGAAGATCGCGCTCCCCTTGCCTGCAACGGGCGTCGCGAGGTTCCAGTCCAGCACGACCAGCATGTCGTAGGCGTCCTCTTCCAACCACAGTCGCTCATGGCTTGCCGCCAACGGCAGCTTCACCAGCCGATTGTATTGGGGATCGGCAGGATCGTCGCACCACCCGTCATCCCGTCTGATCGCCCGGACCGGCAGCTCCGCCACGGGCCTGTCCACCCGATCCGCCCGGTAGAGCACCTCGACCAGCCCGAGCCTGCCGGCAGGCGTTGCGCCATCGCCTTCGCGCTTGTCCGCGCTGATGCCATTGCGTCCGAGCGCGCACGCAAAGGTGCGGTCTGCCAACCGCAACTGGCCGCGATGCACTTCCGCCGCGGCAGCGCGTACGGTGGCGATGGCAGGGTAACGGGCTTGTGACACGGAGTGAGCAGCCTCCAGCAGCACGCTGGCTTGGCAATGCCAGACCCCACTCACTATATGCGCCGCAGCCACACAGTGCTAAGAAAAATCCGCCCGAGCCCACCAGGAGCCATCATGAGCACGTCTCGCAAGATTTTGATCGTCGATGATGACGAGGGCCTGCGCGATTCCCTGACGGAGCAGCTCTCGATGCACGAGGACTTCGAGGCAGCCACCGCCGAGACCGCGGGCAAGGCGCTCGAGCTGCTGAAAGCGGATCACGTCGACTTGGTGATCCTGGATGTCGATCTGCCCGATATGGACGGTCGCGAGGCTTGCAAGCTGATGCGCAAGGTGGGCTACAAGGGCCCTGTCATCATGCTGACGGGCCAGACCTCGGAATCCGATACCATTCTCGGCCTCGACTCCGGCGCCAACGACTATGTGACGAAGCCGTTCCGCTTCGCCGTTCTGCTCGCTCGCATCCGCGCGCAATTGCGCCAGCACGAGCAGAGCGAGGATGCCGTCTTCACCATCGACCGTTTCACTTTCAAGCCAGCGGCCAAGCTCCTGCTCGACGAGAAGGGCGGCAAGATCCGCTTGACCGAAAAGGAGACCTCGATCCTGAAATACCTCTATCGGGCCGGCGAGAAGGTCGTGACCCGCGAGGTGCTGCTCCAGGAGGTCTGGGGCTACAATGCCGGCGTCACCACCCACACGCTCGAGACCCACATCTATCGCCTCCGCCAGAAAATCGAGAAGGACCCCTCCAACTCCGAGGTCCTGGTGACCGAGACCGGCGGCTACAAGCTGGTGCCCTGACGCTCGGCAACGCCGCCACGGCCGCGCCATGGCGATCGTTGCAGAGTCCCCTGGACCAGGCGGGGCCGAATCACATAGCAATCGCGAGAGTTTCGAGGGGCGCGTCAGTCGCGTCAGGCCCCGTTGGTGATCTGCGCTTCGTTCGCAGCTCCTGCCAGTCGTGGGGATTCGTGATGTCGATCGACGAGCTCATTTTGGCCTTGCTGAGTGCCCCGATCTTTACCGGTCTGGAGCCGCCTCAGCTCAAATCCCTGGCTCTTCTCGCCGAGACGGTCGCCTGCGATGACGGCGAGGATCTGATCCGCGACGGTGAGCTCGGTGATGCCGCCTTTGTGGTCGCCAGTGGCTCGGTCGCCGTTCACCCGGCCGAGATCGGGGACGATTCCGGGATCGTGCTGGGCGCGGGAACCGTGGTCGGCGAGCTCGCGATGTTCGTCGATACGACCCACTCGGCGACCGTGACCGCCATCGGCGAGGTCCACACCCTGCGCATCGAGCGCAGCGCCTTGCTCGAGGCGATGGCGGCCGATCCGGTCCTTGCGGAAGGCTTCGTCGAGGTGATGCGCCGGCGGCTCGACGGCTTGGCAGTCCGCCTGCGCGAGACCGACCAGCGCCTCGATCTCGACAGCGATCGCTCCTGGCAGCCGGCCGCCTCGCTCCACTGATACCAGCCTGCACAAATCATGACTCTTCATTCGCATCGCAGGCTCAGCGGCCAAGGGCCGCCGGCGCGAGCGCCGGACGCACAATGACTGACCGGCCTATCGGTCAATCATTGTGCCAGCAGGTATGACACGCCTGGGCAGGCGAGATCATCCGGTGTCGAGCGAAACCATCACGGGAACGTGATCGGACGGTCGCTCCCAATTGCGCGCCTCATCGAGGACCGACATCGACCGGGCGGATTGCGCGAGCGCTGGACTCAACCAGACATGGTCGAGGCGTCGGCCGCGGTTGGTTGCGCGCCAGTCCCGCGCCCGATAGCTCCACCAGGTGAAGAGTTTCTCCGTCGGTGGCACGAACATCCGCATCGCGTCGTGCCACTGGCCGGATTCCATCACCTCGCTCAGGTGCTCGACCTCGACCGGCGTATGACTGACGACGTCCAGCAACTGCTTGTGCGACCACACGTCGTGCTCGAGTGGCGCGACATTGAGGTCCCCGACCAGCACCATGCGCTTGTCCTTGCCCTCCGTGCCGGTGCGCCCCCAGGTCGACAACCCGCGCAGATGCTCGAGCTTCTGGCGGAACTTTTCGTTGGCATCGACGTCCGGGATATCGCCGCCCGAAGGCACATAGAGATTGTGGATGGTGAGGGCGCGCCCCTTGGGAGCCTTCGTTGTCACTGCCAGATGTCGCGCCTCGCCCGTTCCGTTGAAGTCGAGTGCGCAGACCCGCTCAATGCCTGTCCGTGAAAGCGTCGCCACACCGTGATAGCCCTTCTGCCCTGCGATCTCGCAATGGGGATAGCCGAGCGCCGCCAGCTCATCGCGCGGGAACTGGCCATCCTCGCACTTGATCTCCTGCAGGCAGATGATGTCGGGCCGGAGCTGCTCCGCAAGGCGGGCGACCAGTGGGAGCCGCAAGCGGACCGAGTTGATGTTCCAGGTGGCGATGCGGATTGGCATGCGAGCCCCACGGCCGTGATTGATCGGAGCATGCTGGCTCCCTTGCTTCATTCCGGGTGCATACCGCAACCCTCTGGAAGGCCGGACCAGCAGCATCACCCACCCACGAAACACAGCGGTGGGGCTACCGCCACAACAAAAAGGCGCTCAGCCTTTCGACTGAGCGCCAAAGCGCTTGTGGCGCTTTTGCGTCGGGAGGGAATCCGACGCTCACAAGCATGCCATCGGTTAGACGGGGGGGCACTACCGATATTGGCGGCACACTTGCTATGCCCATAAGATAATAGGACTGTTGCCGATTTCAATCCCTAGGGAAAGATTCCAACCTATTTTTTGTCAGCGAGGTTGACGACATCCCTCGAAGCTGAGTGCGAGTGTCGAGATTCGCGGGACGAGCGCCTATTTACGCCGTCCATTGTCGACGATCGGCATGAATGGCGTCGGCTGGAACAGCTTGTCGTCGACCTTCTCGTCGCGGACGAGTTCCGCCAGCACCACTCGCGTATCGCCGCCCTGTGGGCCGGTGATCAGCCATTCCCGGAACTCGAGCTGATCACCGACGACATTGAAGAACACACGAATCTTGCCGGTGCTCTCGTCAGCCTTGTCTTGCAGCGCGATCACGATTTCTCGAGGTGTCTCGTTGAGCTCGAGGATGGTGGCATCGCGCGACAGGTCCACATTCTCGCTGAGCAGGACACGGAAGGGTGTGCTCTCCAGCGGATAGCGGTCGGCGCTGTTGATGTCGTGATCCTCGAACGAGAGGTTCTCGCCGTCCGACAGCACGATCATCTTGCTGGGAGCAGCGTAGACGAACCGGAACCGGCCGGGGCGGCGGATGAAGAACTTGCCCTTGGTCTGCCCGCCCTGCGCGTCTGTCTGCTGGAAGTTGCCTTTCAGGTCGCCCATGCTGTTGAAATAGGTATTGATTTTGCCAACCAGTGCCAACTGCTCGTCGTCGAGCACCATACCCGAAACAGTGCCGTTCGCATTGACGTCGGTGCTCCAGGACGTGGAGGTTCCAACGGGATTGGTCTTTGGTGCCAGAGTCTCCGGCGCCAAAGTCTCCGGCGCTTGCGTCTCCTGCGCGACCGCTGCATTCGACAGAGCGACGGCGAGTGCCGCTGCGCAAACGAGCATCCACGCTCTGCGGGGCAACTGCGAAAGGCGCGCGACGGTCATGTGGGCTCCAAGGCTCGTGTTGGCTGGGCAATGATCTGATTCGGGAGAAAAGCACATCGGGGATGTCCGGATCGTAGCCACGCGATTCAGGCAGGCAAGAGGCCGCACGCCGGTTTCCCTCGGGCAAATCGGCGCGGTCACGCACCGCTCGGCTTGCCCGAAGGGCCAAGATGAACAATGTGTCTCTGTTCTTGCTGTCGTTATCGGTGAATGCGGGGAGGGTGGATTGGACCTCTCATCGGCCGGCGAGGTTCCGCGGGCCGGCTCAGTCACCGTCGGGTAGCAGCCCGAGATTCTTGATGCGCGCGGCAATGCTGTCTTCGATGGGCGTGACGTCCCGCCGGGCCGTCTCTGCGTAGACAAACTTCATGTGCGGTGGCGATCCCAGAAGTCGGCCATCTCCGCTTCCGGCACGATACGCCCCTGGTCGAGGTCATCGAGTCCCTCGCGGACAAGTCGCCGCTCCTCCTCCGAAAGGAGGTAGACACCATCGCCTGCGGCGGCAATCTGCTCGAGTACCTCCGCGGCATATGCCTGCCGCTCGGGGGATAGTGTCCTGACCTTGTCGATTGCCCGTTCGAGAGTTTTGATCATTGGTCGATCTTACCACACGCCCGCGTGTCGGGCTATCGGCAACACACTGAAGCACTTGCTAGTGTTCCGGCCCATTCATTCGATTCCGGCGAAGCTGGATCAATGAATGGAAAGACGGAACACAAACAAGGAGGTAGCTAGTGGGCTGGCCATTCATTTGGGGTACCAAATGAATGAGTCAGAACACTAGCAATCACACGCCCCCCACCCGCCTCAACGTCAGATTGATCCTTTCCCCCTCCCCGAGCAGCCCATTCGGCACGGGCAGGACCCGATCGATCCCATGATAGGCGAGGCGTGCCGCCCCGCCCAGCACCACCACGTCGCCCGAGCCCAGCACCATCCGCTCCTTGGCATCCTTGCGAGAGAGGCCGCCCATCACAAAGACGGCATCCGCCCCCAGCGACACCGACACCACGGGCGCTGATCTGTCCTCCTCGTCCTGGTCCCGATGCAGTCCGAGCTTGGTTCCCGGCGCGTAGTGGTTGACGAGGCAGGCCTGGGGCGCTGCCGGGTACCCTCCGATCTCGTTCCACAGCTCGACCAGCATGCCGGGCATCGCCGGCCAAACCTTCCCCGTCTCCGGGTGGGTCGCCTGATAGCGGTAGCCGTGCTCCTTGTCGCTGACCCAGCCGAGCGGCCCGCAGTTCGACATCCGCACCGACATCGGCTTGCCCGTCCGCGGCATCGTCGGCGTGAACAGCGGCGCTTCCTCGATCACGATCAGGACAGCCTCCAACAACCGTCGCTGCGCGGCATCGTTCAGATAGCCGGGCAGATGCCGGAAGCCGCCGAGCATCGTCAGCCCGCCCCGTCGCGCGGCCGTACCAGCGCAATGCCGGCGAGCACCAGCGCGACCGACCAGCCGATCCCGGTCGTCACGCTTTCGCCGAGCAGCACGACACCCCATGCGATTCCAGCAGGAGGCGTCAGATAGGAGACTTGGCTCGCAAAGATCGGGCCCGCGCGGCCGATCAGCACGATGTAGCCCGCGTAGCAGGCAACATTGAGCAAGCTCATGCCGACGAGCGCCTGCTCGACCTTGCCCCACTGCCAGGAGAGACCCGCGCCCGCTTCCATCCACCAGACGACCGGCGCCAGCATCAGGATCGCCGCAACCGTCATCCCCCAGAGCGCCGCGACCGAATCGAGCCCGGCGGGGCGACGCGCATCGATGTAGACATTCTCGGTCGCATAGCAGGCGACGGTGAGGATCGACACCGCGGCCCAGACGAGCTGCTCGGGCGCGACCGCCGCCGCTCCGGGGCGCAGCAGCACGAGCACCGAGGCAAGACCGAGCCCGAGGCCGAGCATGCGCCGCCCATCCGTCCGCTCGCGCCCCAGGCCCGCCGTGAGCATGAGCGTCAGCAATGGGATCAGCGCGAACAGGATCGAGCGCACGCCGGCGGGAAGGTGGGCGGCCGCGGCGAGCGCTAGCACCCCCGGCGCGGCCGTGCCGAGCAGCCCGCACACGCCGTAGAAGACGAGGTGCTCGCGCCGCATCGGTGGCACGATGCGGCGGATGGCGAGCACGACGGTGAGGAAAATGAGCCCGATGATCGAGGAGGCGAGCGCCATGCCGAGCGGATGCTGCCCCCCGGCCATGGCGATAGTCGCGAGCGAGACGCTCGCACCCCAGCCGACCGCAATGGCGATGAGCAGCAGCAACGGCCACCAGACGCGGCTCCGCGTGCTGTCCACGCCCCGCACCAGCACACCGGCGCCCTCCCTCATGCGACGCCTTCGACAATCACGGCCTGCCCATCCGAGTAGGCGAGCCTGAGCTTCAGGGCCTGCTGGTACTCGGGCGAATGGTAGCAGGCGAGCGCCGCCTCGTAGCTGGGGAACTCGATCACGACGTGCCGATCGCCCTTGATGCCTTCGACCGCATCATAGCGCCCGCCCCGTACGACGAACTTGGCGCCATATTTTTCGAATGCGGCTCGATTGGCGGCGATGTATTTCGGGTAGTTGTCCGGATCGGTCACCTCGACGTGTGCGATCCAATAGCCTTTTGGCATGGTTTTCAGTCCTTCAGCCCACACCCTCGACGATTACGATCTCGGCGACACCGGCACCCTGGCGCTCGGCTCGGGCCACCTGGTAGCCCTCGGACCGGTAGCATGCGACCGCATCCGCGAGCGAGGCAAACTCGATCACCACGTTGCGTGGCCGGCCTTCACCTTCCATCTGCTCGGCTTTGCCACCGCGGGCGAGGAACTTGCCGCCGTGCTTGGCGATGGCAGCGGGCGCGAGGTCGGCATAACCCTTGTAGCGTTCGGGGTCGGTCACAGTGACGCGTGCGATCCAATAGGCCTTTGGCATGGAGCGACCTTTCGTGCGATGAGGGACCAAGGAGCTTCCCCACTTGCATACACCAACTCATCTGCTGATTGGAGCCGTCGTGCTCGCCCGTCCCGCGTCGCCAGCGCGCAACTGGGCGGCGCTCGCAGGCGCCTTCGTGCCCGACCTTCCCATGTTCGTCATGTTCGGCTGGGCGCGGCTCGTGGCAGGCCTCTCCGACCGCGACATCTGGCCCGAGCCCCTCGGTCTCTATTGGCAGGAGCCCTGGCAGAGCCTCGTCAACGCCGGCCACTCGATCCCGCTTCTCGCCGCCCTGTTGCTCGCGGGCCGCCTCTCGAAGACCGACTGGCTCGAGGTTTTTGCCACGAGCGGCCTCCTTCACGTCGCCTTCGACTTCCCTGTCCACCGCGAGGATGGGCATGCGCATTTCTGGCCGTTCTCGAGTTGGAAATTCAACTCGCCCGTCTCCTACTGGGACTCCCAGCACTACGGCGGCATCGTCGGCCCGATCGAGCTCTTGATCGTCGTCATCTGCATCTTCGTGCTCTGGCGGCGATTCCAGTCCTGGCGCGTGCGCTGGGCGCTGGGGCTCTCGTTCGCTGCGCTGTTCGCGGCCCCCCTCTACTTCACGCTCATGCACCATTAGAACAAGGCCATGGCAGGTACCCTCTCCGAGCATGACATTGCCGCCTGGCTCGACTGGCTGGATGCGGCTGGCGTCGGGGATGCCGTTTCGGACGATCCATCCGACTGGTTCGAAATAGCCCGGCGCCAAACGCTCGCGGGCGTCGCCACCCGGGCGTCCCCGCCACCGGTTCAGCCGCCAGGCGTTGTCAATCCGTCGCGAGCAGCCCCGGTCACATCCGGCAGGACCGGCAGTGCGGGTCCGCTCGCCCGCCCGCCGGCGCCGATTTCAGTCGACGCCACCGTCCTGGCGGCCCGCAGGGAGGCAACCTCGGCTCGATCCCTCGAAGAGTTGCGCGCGCGGCTCGAGCGCTTCGAAGGCTGCGGGCTGCGCAAGACGGCCAAGAGCCTGTGTTTCTATCGAGGCGCGGCCCGCACTCGGCTCATGCTGATCGGCGAGGCTCCAGGGCGTGAGGAGGATCTGCAGGGCAAGCCCTTCGTCGGCCCGGCTGGCCAGCTGCTCGATCGCATGCTCGCCGCTATCGGGCTGGGCGAGAGCGATGTCCACATCACCAACAGCGTCTACTGGCGCCCCCCCGGCAACCGCCCGCCGACCGTCCAGGAGATGCAGGTCTGCCAACCCTTTCTGGAGCGCCAGGTCGAGCTGGTCGGGCCGGATTTTCTCGTGCTGCTGGGCGGAGTTGCGACCAAGCAGTTGCTCGGCGCGCCAGAGGGCATCATGCGACTGCGCGGCAATTGGCGCTCGATCGCGATCGGCGGCCGTGAGCTCCCCACGCTCGCCACGCTGCCGCCATCCCATTTGCTGCTCACGCCGGCGCACAAGCGTTTGGCCTGGCGCGATCTGCTGATGGTCGAAGCGGCACTCCGGAGCGGCAGTTGAGCGGCGCGCGATGAGTCGCTCGGCTTGCAACCGGGGTGTCGTTGGTGCACGAAACCACCTCGCTTCACTCACCGAGCGAGGATCAATGCCATGCCACGCCTCGACGAGACCCGTCCGTTTCTTCCCGTCCGTATCGCCATTCTGACTGTCTCCGACACGCGCACGCCCAAGGAGGACAAGTCCGGC
>JANPDA010000154.1:0-8457 GCA_031431235.1 Hyphomicrobiaceae bacterium | reverse complement strand
ACGCGCTGTGTTTCCTCGAGCGCGGCGAGCACCGCCTTCGAAAGGCTCGCGGCCATCACCTCGCCACAGCCGGAGGCGAGTGGTCGCGCCATGTCGCCTATGCGCGGACCGAGCGCGGCAAGGGCATGCACGCGGTCAATCTCGATGGCGACATCGGACCCTGGCTGCAGGTCAACAAGCTGCTCGGATTGAAAACATCGGCCGCGAAATATGGCTTTGCCGATCTGACAGGCGGCCAGCTCGAGTTGATGAACCTCGCCGGGCCAGGCTCCGGTCTCGAGATGATGAGCCCGGTCGCACAGGGCATGCCGACGTCGAATTTCTTCGAGCGCGGCGGCTATTATCGCAACCCGGTGGTGCAGAAGCGGACGGCGGCCGAGCTGCTGGCCAAGCTCGACGAGCGCATCGAGTTCTACATCGTCAAGCCCGAGGCGGTCGCCTTCGCCGCGATCTTCGACGAGCTCTTGACGGGCGTGCCGGCGCAGGGTGCGGTGGATGTGTCGCCGGCAACGGGCGCCGGCGTCAAGGAGAGGCGCTGAGCAGCGCCGCCTGCGAGCAAGTTCGAGTTACGGCATGACGCATCCGTTCTTCGACCAGGGCTGGTATCAATTCGGTCATGATCCCGTCCTCGCCGACTGGGTCGAGCGGACGGTCGGCTCGGCCCGCGAGGCCGTTGCGGCACCTGAAAACGCGCGCTGGTGGCGCTGCGGCGGGACCTGGTTCGCAGGCGTCAACGTGCTCGGCAACGACGCGGCCGGCGCGGTCGCGGACGGGCCGCCGCTTGCTGGCCGGGCGGTCGATTTCATCGGCAGCTCGTTGGGGCTCTCGGGCTTTGCCTGGGACAGCGCGCAGCTATCGGTCTGCCATCCGGGCTATCCGCAACCGACCGTGGGCGAACCCGACGCCGCCTTCCGCTATCGCCTTTCCCGCGACGCTGCCCATCTCGACGGCATCGGCCGCACAGGCTCCGATGCTCGCCGCTTCCTGAGCGAGCCGCACGCCTTCATCCTCGGCATCCAGCTCGCCGAGGCGAGCCCGGACGCGGCTCCTCTCGTCGTCTGGGAGGGCTCCCATGCGATCGTGCGGGCTGCATTCGGGGCTCTCTATGCGGGAACACCGTCGACCGAATGGGGGGCGATCGATGCGACGGAGGTCTACCACGCCACGCGGCGCCAGGTGTTCGAAGGCTGCCGGCGGGTCGAGGTGGCGGCGCGGCCGGGCGAGGCCACGCTGGTTCACCGGCTCGCCCTGCATGGTGTTGCACCCTGGGCAGAGGCTGCGAGTGCTGGCCCCGACGGCCGCATCATCGCCTATTTTCGTCCGGTGCTGGGCGGACCGCAGGATTGGCTGGAGCGAGCGTGAACGCCAGCCAGCCCGACCTACAAGATCCCCGGCAGCCGCAACCCGTGCTCCCTCGCGCAGTCCTTGGCGATGTCGTAGCCGGCATCGGCATGGCGCATGACGCCGGTCGCGGGGTCGTTCCAGAGTACGCGCCCGACCCGGGCGGCGGCTTCGTCCGTGCCGTCGGCGACGACGACCTGGCCGGCGTGGATCGAGTAGCCCATGCCGACGCCGCCGCCGTGGTGGATCGAGACCCAGGTGGCACCCGAGGCACAATTGAGGAGGGCGTTGAGCAAGGGCCAGTCGGCGACGGCGTCCGAGCCGTCCATCATGGCCTCCGTCTCGCGATTGGGCGAGGCGACGGAGCCGGAATCCAGGTGGTCGCGGCCGATCGCGACGGGGGCCTTCAACTCGCCGGTGCGGACCATCTCGTTGAAGGCGAGGCCGGCCTTGTGGCGATCGCCCAGGCCCAACCAGCAGATGCGCGCGGGCAGGCCCTGGAAGGCGATGCGATCCCGCGCCATGTCGAGCCAATTGTGGAGGTGGGCGTTCTCCGGGAACAACTCTTTGACCTTGGCGTCGGTGCGGTAGATGTCTTCGGGGTCGCCCGACAGTGCCGCCCAGCGGAACGGGCCGATGCCCCGGCAGAAGAGCGGACGGATATAGGCCGGCACGAAGCCGGGGAAATCGAAGGCGCGCTGCAAGCCCTCGTCCTTCGCCATCTGGCGGATGTTGTTGCCATAGTCGACGACGGGGATTTTCTGGTCCCACATATCGAGCATGGCGGCGACCTGCACGCGCATGGAGGCTTTGGCGGCGGCGACCGTGCCCTTGGGGTCCTTGGCGCGCCGCTCCTCCCATTGGGAAAGCGTCCAGCCGGCCGGCAGATAGCCGTTCAGCGGGTCGTGGGCCGAGGTCTGGTCGGTGACCGCGTCAGGGCGAATGCCGCGTCGCACGATCTCGGGGAACACGTCTGCCGCATTGCCGTGGAGTCCGACCGAGATCGCCTTTCCCGCCCTGTGCGACCGCTCGATGATCTCGAGCGCCTCGTCGAGGGTCTTGGCCTGCGTGTCGAGATAGCGGGTCTTCAGCCGGAACTCGATGCGGGAGGGCTGGCATTCGACGGCGAGCATGGAGGCGCCCGCCATCGTCGCCGCCAGCGGCTGCGCACCGCCCATGCCGCCGAGTCCTGCCGTCAGGAACCACTTGCCCTTCAGGGAGCCGCCGAAATGCTGGCGGCCCATCTCGGCGAAGGTCTCGTAGGTGCCTTGTACGATGCCCTGCGTGCCGATGTAGATCCAGGAGCCGGCCGTCATCTGGCCGTACATCATCAGGCCTTTCTTATCGAGCTCGTTGAAATGCTCCCAGGTGGCGTAGGCCGGCACCAGGTTCGAGTTGGCGATCAGCACGCGTGGCGCGTCCTCATGCGTGCGGAAGACGCCGACCGGCTTGCCGGATTGCACCAGCAGCGTCTCGTCGTCGTCGAGCACCTTCAGCGCCGCCACGATCCGGTCGAAACTCTCCCAGTCGCGCGCCGCCCGCCCGATGCCGCCATAGACGACGAGCTCCTGCGGCTTCTCGGCGACCTCCGCGTCGAGATTGTTCATGAGCATGCGCATCGGCGCTTCGGTCAGCCAGGATTTCGCCGTGATCTCCGGCCCGCGCGGGCTGCGGATGCGGCGGGAGTTGTCGAGGCGTGTGGGGGCGGGCATGGCGGGCGGCTCCTCGAGTGGGCGTTGCTCCGACGTGAGCACGGGCGGAGGGATCGAGGCAAGCCAGGACGCGATCGAGCACTCGACATGCGCTGCTGTGACGGGCACGTTGGGTGCGAAACACTCTCGTGAGGGCTGCAATGCGAGCAACCATCGATCTGGACGACGAGCTCGTCGAGAAGGCGCTCGAGGCGAGTCAAGCCCGCGACTTGCAGGAGCTTGTTCACCTTGGTCTCGAGGCACTGATACGCCGGTCGCGCAAGAAGGATCTCCTCGATCTCGTGGGTGAGATCGACCTCGATCCGGACTTCGACCACAAGGAAGTCCGGCGCTCGCGTTATGATCGCGGTTGAGTTGCCATGCGCAGCTCGTACTTGACCAGCAGAAAGCAATCTCTGTTGTCGTCATGCCCGCGAAGGCGGGCATCCAGACAGGCTGCTGTCATCGCGGCAGCCGCGACTCGGCTGGACGCCCGCCTGCGCGGGCGAGACGGAGCTGGAGGGGTTTTGCTTCCGAACGGGACGATCAGAATCAACAGTCGTCGCCTTCCCGGCCGATAGATCCTGTCGTAGGAAGGCCGTCTGTGTCGTCTGATCACTGAGCCCCGGATCGCCCCATGACCCGCGTTTTCATCAGCTACCGCCGCCACGACAGCAAGTATCAGGCCCGCGAGATGCACCGGGCTTTCGCGGAGGCAGTCGGGCGCGAGAATGTCTTCATGGACATCGACTCGATCCCGCCGGGGGCGAATTTCAAGAAGATCCTCAAAGGCTGGGTCGACGAATGCGAGGTGCTGCTCGCGCTGATCGGGCCGGGCTGGATCGACGCGGCCGACGCGGCGACGGGCGCGCGACGGCTGGATAACCCGAGCGACTTCGTGCGCATCGAGATCGGCGAGGCGCTGGCCCGCGACATCCCCGTGGTGCCGGTGCTGCTCGATGGCGCGCCGTTGCCCCGGATCGATCAGCTGCCGCCTGACTTGGCTGAGCTCTGCGACCGGCAGGCCGAGCTCGTCGAGTACGGGACGTTCGATCCAGATGTTGCTCGGCTCATCCGGAAGCTGAGGCTCGGGGCATCGTACCGTCCCGGTCGAAAGCTTCGCACCCAGTCCTTGGGGTCTCTTCCAGGTTCACGGTAATGTCTGGGAGTGGTGTGAGGACCAGTTATCTGACAGATTCCGTGCCCTGGGCGGGGGAGCCTGGAGCTGCGAACCGGAATCACTTGGCGCGGCCATCCGCTTCTGGAACCATCCGGGCGACCGCGACAACGATGAGGTATCGATGTGGTTCTCGATGCCCTACTGGCTCGAGCCCTGCTCGTCGCGCCGATCAGGTTCCGTCAGCGGCCCGTGCTCGATGATCCGGGTGACGACATGGTCCTCGAATGCGCTGTCGAGGCGGGCGCTGAGGCGATCGTCACCATGAACCTACGGGATTTTGCCCCGGCGCCTCGGTTCGGAATTGCCGTGCTGAGGCCGGGTGAGGCGGTCGCGGATGTCAGAAGGAAGACAGCGTCATGAGCAATTACCCACTTCGCCTGCCAGAGTCCCTCATGGCGGAAGCGCGCCGCATGGCGACCGCAGAGGGCGTCTCCATCAATCAGTTCCTCTCGACGCTGATCGCCGAGCGGATCGGCGAGCTGAAGGCGCACGAGCATGTGCGTCGCCGCATCGCCCGCGCCGACCCCGGGAAGGCTGCGGCTGTGCTCGCCCACGCGCCGCGCCGCAAGCCGCTCTCGGGCGACGAGATGCCGGAGTAAATGGCTTCACAAGGTCAGCACCCATGCCACTCATCCCCGCCACGCCCGACGACCGCGCGTTCCTCGCCGAAGCCCTCGCCGAGGCCGAGGCGAGCTTCAAGTCGGGCGGCATCCCCGTCGGCGCGGTGCTGGTTCGCGACGGCCGGATCATTGCCCGCGGCCACAACCGCTCGCAGCAGACGAGCGACCCGACTTCGCATGGCGAGACGGACTGCCTGCGGAACGGCGGCCTCCAATCGAGCTACGCCGGCACGACGCTCTACACGACCCTCAGCCCCTGCATGATGTGCACTGGTGCCGTGCTCTTCCTCGGCATTCCGCGCCTCGTGATCGGCGAGCGCGAGCACTATCCCGGCGACGTCGATTTCCTCGTTCAGCGCGGCCTCGAGGTCGCCGTCCTCGACGACCCCGCCTCGATCGCCCTCATGCGCCGCTTCGCGACCGAGCGGGCCGAGCTCCGGGCGAGACTCACCGAGCGTTAAATGCTTGTCTCACATGCTCAAAGCTGGTCGGGCCAGCGTCGCGCGCTGTGAATCACCGCAAGGATCTCGACGTCATCGCCGTCGATCCGGTAGGCCACGATGAGCTTCGTGCGCGGCACGGACAGCTCCCGCGTTTCCTCGATGCGGCCGGTCCGTCCGAGATGGGGGAAATCCGCCAATCGCTCGACCGCCGTCACGACACGATCCCCCACCCGGTCCGCCGAGCGCTGGCTCTGATCGCGAATGTGGGCGAGGGCACATCTGAGGTCAGTCACGGCGCGCGGTAGCCAGACGATGGTCATGACTTCGGGCGGCGCCTCGCGCCCTTGCGCTTGTCGATGGTCGCCCTGGGCGGCGCGCCTCGCCTGCCTCGCTCCGCCTTGCCGATCCAGGCCTTCACGTCCGCATGCGCGACGAACGGGCCGCCCGCCGCGGCCTCGGCCTTGGCGGCTGCGATATGCTCGGCCTGCCAGCGATGCAGCTCGAGATAGGCGTCGAGCGCCTCGTTGATGACATAGCTGCGGTCGCGGTCGAGCGCGTCGGCCACATGATCGAGCGCGGTGATCTTGGCGGGCTCGGTGCGGAAGGAGACTTGGCGCGTGGCCATGGCTGCGGGCTCCTTGTCATGCAATGACTTTCATTGTCGGACAGTGTAACCCAGGCACTCGGCTTGCGCAATCGCCTCAGGCGCCGAGAAGGCTCGCCGGCTCCGCCTTGAACGGATCCACGACCCGCACGCCAGCCAGGTCCTGCCCGTTGTGCAGGTCCTCGCTCAGGAGATGCGTGCAGCCGCCGCGCCTGGCCGCCGCAACGATAAGGCTGTCCCACCAGGAGAGCTTGAAGCGGTCCTGGGTCTGGAAGGCGAGATCGTAGAGTTGCTCGTCGGGCCGCACGACCGTCCATTGCCAGAAGCGCCTCACGTCTCTCCGCGCCACCTCCCTCTCGAGGCTCGGTTTCAGGCGCGAGGTCGTGACATTGTAGTACTCATTGAGCGTCTGAGGACTTACGACGACGCTTCTTGCCTGCCAGAGTTCGGTTATCCAGCTCGTAGCCAACGTTTTCTTCCGCAAATCCAGGCTGTCCCTCGTGTAGATCAGCACGTTCGTATCGACGAAGCACCGGACGGTCATAGATCTCCTCACGCTTCGGGTACGGTGTGCCGTCGCTGATCGGATGATCCGGCGCGTCGGCGAGCCACTCGATGATTGCGCGGTCGACGTCGGCTTCCTTGAGCATCTCGCCGCGCAAGAGGTCGCCGACGATCTTCGAGACGCTGGTATCCCGCTCGGCCGCGCGTATGCGTGCCCAACGCAGCACTTCCTCGTCGAGGGTGATGGTCACGTTTTTCATGTCCACGAGTTTCGTGTAACACGGTGATCGTGTCAATCGGTATCGCAAGCTAGTCGCTTTGGATCACCACACCACTCGCCATTCGCTACTCGCCGTTCGTCCATTCCACCATCGCCCCCAGCACCTTCCCCAACACGCCTTGTGCCAAGGCCGCCTTGTCCTCGTCATAGGCGAACGGCGGGTCCTCCTGCATGTAGGCGCGGCAGGTGAGCTCCATCTGCACGGCGTGCACGTTGTCCACGGGCCGGCCATAGTGGCGGGTGATCCAGCCGCCCTTGAAGCGGCCATTGACGACCTGGGTGCGGCCTGAGTTGGCGAGGACGGCAGCGATCCGCCGCTCCAATCGCGGGTCGCATGACGCCCCCGAGTTGGTCCCGAGATTGAAGACCGGCAGTGTGCCCTCGAACAGGCGTGGAATGACCGATCGGATCGAATGGCAATCGTAGAGGAGGGCCTTGCCGTGCATCGCCTTCACGCGCGCGATCTCGGCGGCGAGTGCGGCGTGGTAAGGCACGAAGCTGTCGCGTTTGCGCTCGGCGACCTCCTCGGGGGACGGCGCCTGCCCGGCTCGATAGATCGGCTCGCCGTCGAACGTGGTCGTCGGCACCAGATCCGTGGTCGCCTGGCCCGGATAGAGAGTCGAGCCGGACGGGTCGCGATTGAGGTCGATGACATAGCGCGACAGGCACGCCCGGATGATGGTCGCATCGAACGTATCGGCAGCGAACCCATAGAGCCGCTCGAGCCACCAATCCGTATCGACAAGCGCGCGGCCTTGGGGGGTGAGGCGCGCCTCGAGGCCGGGTGTCAGATCGCGGCCCGCATGGGGGATCGAAAGAATGAGGCAGGAATTGCCCCCTCGGAGATCGAACAGTCCAGCGCTCATGCGAGCCCTCCCAACCGCGGGAACCGTTCCAACCCTGCCGCCTCGAGCACGGCGCCGCTCGCGACCAGCTCGGCCGCCGCCGCCAGATCGCCCGCCATCATGCGATCCTCCTCCAGCATCGGGACCTGCGCGCGCAGGAGCTTTATCACCCGCTCGAGCTCCGGGCTGGAGCGGAGATTCTTCGGCTTGGGGCCTTTCAGCTTCGAGAAGCCGCGGCCGTCCTTCCTGAGGTCGATGCCCTGTGCAGCCACGAGCAGCTCGATGCCGACGAGACGGGCGAGGTTCGCTGTCATGTCGAGCAGCCTGCGCGCGGTGTGCGCCGCCATCGACACATGGTCCTCCTGATTGGCGCTCGTGGGCGTCGAGTCGATCGAGCCCGGCGTCGCGCGCTGCTTGTTCTCGGCAAAGAGGGCGGCCGCCGTCACCTCCGCGATCATGAAGCCGGAGTTGAGGCCGGGGGAGGGGGACAGGAATGCCGGCAGGTCGAAATTGAGCGCGGGATCGACGAGGGTCGCAATGCGGCGCTCGGAGATGGCGCCGATCTCGGAGAGGGCGAGCGCGAGCATGTCGGCGGCAAACGCAACGGGCTCGGCATGGAAATTGCCGCCCGAGACGATCTCGCCCGTCGCCGCGAGCACCAACGGGTTGTCGGTGACGGCATTCGCCTCGATGCAAAGCGTGCGGGCGGCCTGCTCGATCAGGTCGAGGCAGGCGCCCAGCACCTGCGGCTGGCAACGGAAGCAATAGGGATCCTGCACGCGCTCGTCGCCGTCGAGATGGGCTTTGCGGATGACGCTGCCATCGAGCAGCGCCATCAGGCTGCGGGCCGCCGCGATCTGGCCGGGCTGGCCGCGCAGCGCGTGGATCTCGGGTCGGAACGGGGTGGTCGAGCCCATCAGCGCGTCGACCGAGAGCGCGCCGGTCGCCA
>JANPDA010000153.1:0-2521 GCA_031431235.1 Hyphomicrobiaceae bacterium | reverse complement strand
TAAGTCCATTCGATCTTGTCGGCGGCCTGAATGGTGCCACGCCTGTAGGGTGGCGCTAAGCACAGCCCGAACAACAACTGAATCATTTTCGCGAGCGGATGCGCCTCGGCGTAGGGTGCAATAGGCGCCTTCGCCGTATTGCACCTTCGGCTGGCTGGCGTTGCGCTCGGGGGTGGTGCAATACGGCCTGACGAAGGCCTGTTGCACCCTAAAGGTTCCGTGCTCGACTTGACGACGAGACGCAGCGGTTATTGTTGGGAGCGTCCTCGGTCCTGCCCGCGCGTAACCCGACGCCACGGGCAGGGCTCCAATGTCGGGATACGCACGGGACCGGACGCCGGTCGCCTTCGCTGGCGAGGGGGCCGCGCTCTCGAGAAACACATCCTGGCATCACCCGTCATCCCGGACGGCCGGTCGCGATGGAGGCGCGCCTCCGGCACGACTGGCCGATCCGGGACCTTCGCCGGCAGGGCGGCGCCTTTAGCAGAGATCCCGGATCAAAGCCTTCGGCTTCGTCCGGGATGACGGGTGGATGGGTGTGTGCGAGGCGTTTTCTCGAACTCGTATTCCGGCACCGCCGGTTGATGGGCTAATCAGACCTACAAATGAAGCCCTCAGCTCGCCTCCGCCAGCAACGACAGCTGCTTGGCGACCGGCAGGCCTTCCCGGTCGACGAGGCGGGTCGGATAGTCGCCGGTGAAGCTGTGGTCGGTGTAGCGCGGCTCGGCCGGGCTGCGGCCCTTGTGACCCATGGCCCGGTAGAGACCGTCGACCGAGAGGAAACCGAGGCTATCCGCCTTCATGAAGGCACGCATGCCTTCCAGGTCACGGGTCGCCCCCAGCAGCTCGCGTTGCTCGGGTGTGTCGATGCCGTAGAAATCCGGATACATGATCGGCGGGCACGCGATCCGCATGTGCACCTCTTTGGCACCTGCTTCCCGCATCATCTCCACGATCTTGACCGAGGTCGTGCCCCGCACCACGCTGTCGTCGATCAGCACGATGCGCTTGCCCCTGACGGTCGCGGCGTTGGCCGAGTGCTTCATCCGCACGCCCATCTGGCGCTGGTGCTGCTCGGGCAGGATGAAGGTGCGACCGACATAGTGGTTGCGGATGATGCCGTACTCGAACGGCAGGCTCGAGGCTTGCGCGAAACCGAGCGCGGCAGGCACGCCCGAATCCGGGACCGGCACCACCAGGTCGACTTCGGCCGGCGCCTCGCGGGCGAGCTCCCGTCCGAGCGCCTTCCTGTGCTCGTAGACCGTGGTGCCGGCAACGATCGAGTCTGGCCTTGCGAAATAGATGATCTCGAAGATGCATGGCCGCGCCGCCATGGGTGGGCAGGTGCGATGGGAGGCGATGCCATCGTCGGTGATCTCGACCACCTCGCCATTCTCGACCTCGCGCTCGAAGCGCGCGCCGACGATGTCGAGCGCACAGGTCTCCGAGGTCAGAACAACGGCGCCATCGAGCCGGCCGAGCACCAGCGGACGGATGCCGTAGGGATCGCGCGCGCCGACCAGCCGGTTCTCGCTGAGGGCGGTCAGCGCATAGGCCCCTTCGATCTGGCGGATGGCATCGATGAAGCGCTCGATCACGCGTCGCTTCGCGCTGCGCGCCATCAGATGCAGGATGACCTCGGTATCGGTCGTCGACTGACAGATGGCGCCGTCCTCGGCGAGCTGGCGCCGCAGTGTCAGCGCGTTGGTGAGGTTGCCGTTGTGGCCGATGGCGATGCCACCCGAGGCCAGCTCGGCAAACAGCGGCTGCACGTTGCGCAACGACGGCTCGCCAGTGGTCGAATAGCGGACATGGCCGACGGCGCAATCGCCCTTCAGCCGCGCCACCACGTCGAGCTTGTCGAAATTCTCACCCACGAGCCCGAGATGGCGCTCGCCGTGGAAGCGTTTGCCGTCGAAGGAGACGATGCCGCAGGCTTCCTGCCCGCGATGCTGCAGAGCGTGCAGGCCGAGCGCGGTGAGTTGGCCCGCATGGGGATGGCGGAAGATGCCGAACACGCCGCACTCCTCGTGCAGCTTGTCGTCGCCTTCATGCGCGCTCATGCTCATGGACACGCTCCTCTCAAAGCTGATCGGCCTTTTCGCAACGCCAAGCGCTTACGAGCTCCACACTCGACCTGGGGTGACTTCAGATCGACTCGAACGGGCTCGCCGCTCCGGTGGCGGCGAGCGTCGGGGACGACGCCCCATTCTCAAAAGCTCAGTGAGCGGTAGTCGTCACCGTTGTAGACGTAGCCATCACCATCGGGAACCGCCTCGCCAGTGACGTGACACCAATCGTCCTGGCATGGACCAACCAGGGTCACATCGGAATTGACCTCGAGCTCCCCCGTCTTGTTGCCATCGCCACCTGGGGCGTCGAAGACTTCGACTGCTTGCACGACGGTCGCAGGGCGCAGCTTGTTGGATTTCAACTTCCTGGTGCTCGACTTGGCACCTCCCCCGCCAACGCGCGGAACATTCTCCTCGAGGACGCCGGGGTTCTGGCCATTGAAGTTGCC
>JANPDA010000152.1:0-3513 GCA_031431235.1 Hyphomicrobiaceae bacterium | reverse complement strand
CGACAAGCGCCCACCACGATCCATGAGCTGCTGATTGCCGCCGGTCCATGCCGGATGTGTCTTTGGATCGATGTCCAGATTGAGGGTGTCACCCTCTTTGCCGTAGGTCGAGTAGGTGATGAACTCGGTGCCGTCGGTCATCACGACCTTGATCTGGTGATAATCGGGGTGCAGGCCTTCGGTCTTCTTCATGGCGCTTTGCTCGAGGCTCGGCGTCTGCCGCAGCAGACGCAATTGTCATTTGGGGCTGGATCGAGCGCGAGCTTATAAGGGAAGCGCCGGCCGCGGACAAGAGCGTTGAGGCTGCCGCGTGGGCCCAGGGCGCGCGCCCGCTCGCCACCTTCGAGCCGAATCGCCCGGCGCGACGTATGGAGGATCGAGCCCCTGGCGGGCTTGCGAGGAGCAGACTATGAAAATGACGGATCCGGGATTGACGCGCCGTGACGTGCTGGCCGGCGGCGGTGCAGCGACCCTGCTGATCGTCGGCGGCCGGCCCACGCTCGCCCTTTCGACGCCTGCCACCCTGATCGAGGCCCGTGCCGGTTCCGCCCAATTGCTGCCGCCCGGCAAGCCCAGCACGCCGGTCTGGGGGTTCGAGGGCGTCTCGCCTGGCCCCGTGCTGCGTGTGAAGCAGGGCGACAGCCTCGACGTCCACCTGCTCAACCGATTGCCACAACCGACCACGATCCACTGGCACGGCATCCGCATCGACAATCGCATGGATGGCGTTCCCCACTTGACGCAGCACGCGGTCGAGCCGGGCGCCACCTTCGACTATCGCTTCACCCCGCCCGACGCCGGAACTTTCTGGTACCACCCCCACGAGCGCTCCTACGAGCAGGTGGCGCGTGGTTTGTTCGGGGCTCTCATCGTCGAGGAGCGTGAGCCGCCCTTCGCGGATCAGGACCTCGTCCTCGTCATCAACGACTGGCGACTGACCGGGGATGGCGCCTTCCACGAGAAGTCGCTCGGATCGGCCCACGACCAAGCCCATGCTGGCCGGCTCGGCAATGTGCTGACGGTCAATGGCAAATCCGCCCTCGAGCATGGGGTCAGGCGCTTCGAGCGGCTGCGGCTGCGCCTCGTGAACGCCTCGAGCGCCCGGGTGCTGCGTCTGGCGCTGCAGGGCGCGACCTCGCACCTCATCGCCATCGACGGCCAGCCGATCGGGCCGACATCCTCCTATGGCGGCGATCTGGTGCTCGGCCCCGGCAACCGCGCCGACCTGATGCTCGATGTGCTGGGCGAGCCGGGCAGCGCCATCCTGCTCACCGAGGAGACCAAAGGGAGCATCGAGCTCGGCCGCTTCACGGTCGGCAGGCAAGCGCCGCCGCGAGCCGAGCCGATCGCCGCGCCGATCGAGCTCGCGCCCAATGCCCTGCTCCGCGAGCCGACCTCCGCGAACGCGCTCGAAGCCTCGCTGCTGATGGAGGGCGGGGCCATGAGCGAGACCGACATGGCGGTGACGAAGCGGCCGGGTCCCTACTGGATCTTCAATGGCGTGGCCGGCATGGGCGAGCAGCCGCTGTTTGCCGCCCGCCGCGGCCAGACCGTGCTCGTGCGAATGCGGAACGCCACGGCCTGGCCGCACGCGATGCACTATCACGGCCACCACTTCCGCCTCATCGCCCGCTCGGGCGGCGGGCGCATCGACCCGTTCTGGTGGGACACGATCCTGATGGCGCCGGGCGAGGAGATGACGATCGCCTTCCTCGCCGACAATCCGGGCAAGTGGATGATCCACTGCCACATGCTCGACCATCAGGCATCAGGCATGGATACCTGGTTCGAGGTCGGGGGATGACGATACGCCTCGCGCCGCCGTTTACCAAACCGGCGGCGGAGGCGTGATCCGCGCGCGGAAATGGCCGATGGTCCTTGCCGAGACGCACTGGCGCAGCACGGCGCCATGCCCGCACAGTGCCAATGACAAGGAGATGCCTCGATGGCAAGGACAGTGAAGCCAAAGGCAGCAAGCGCGGCCCCCAAGACGGCACCCCGGAAAGCGGCACCCGCCAAGGCGCCAGCACGCAAGGGCTTCGAGCGTGCCGCACTCACGCTCGGTGGCGCGGGCATCAATGGCGATATCCGCCTGATGAACTCGGATGGCAAGCCCTGTGTCCTGATCGATGGCGGCAACAGCAATCTGGTGATGGGCGGTCAAGGCAGCCAGGGCGACGTGACACTGCTCAACACCCGGGGCCTGGAGACGGTCCATATCGACGGCGGGGAAGGCAACCTCACGCTCGGCGGCTCGGGCTCGCAGGGCGACATCACGCTCGTCAAGCCCAACGGCCAGCAGACCGTCCACATCGATGGCGGCAATGGCAACATCACGCTGGGCGGCAACGGCTCGGAAGGCGACATCGCCCTTCTCAACACCAAGGGCAAGCAAACCGTCCACATCGACGGCGGCAACGGCAACATCACGCTCGGGGGCAACACCTCGCAGGGCGACGTGACGCTGCTCAACACCAAGGGCGCCCAGACGGTCCATATCGACGGCGGCGAGGGCAACCTCACGCTCGGCGGCTCGGGCTCGCAAGGCGATATCGGGCTGCTCGATCCCAAGGGCCGCCAGACCATTCACCTCGACGGCGGACAGGGCAATATCCACCTCGGTGGCAATGGCTGCGAAGGCGATCTGCTGCTGCTCGACGAGCACGGTGAGCAGACCATCCACCTCGACGGCGGCGAGGGCAACGTCACCCTCGGCGGCAAGGGCCACGACGGCGACATCACACTCAAAACCTCGGACGGAACCATCCGGGTCGAGCTCGAGGGCCACGAAGGCTCGATCCGCGCCATGGATGCGAGCGGCCGGCCGACCGTCCAGATCTCGGGCGAGCGGGGCGAGATCATCGTCAAGGGCAAGGCGCTGCAGGCCGCGGACTACGTCTTCGCCGAAGGCTATCGCCTGCTGCCGCTGGGCGACCTCGGGGAGTTCATCGCCAGGCGCCGCCAGCTGCCGGGCATGCCGGCCGGTGTCGCCATCGAGACCGAAGGCATCGACCTCGCGGCTTTCTCGATGCGCCTGCTCGCCAAGATCGAGGAGCTGACCCTCTACCTGCTCGAGCAGGATCGCCGCATCAGGGAGCTCGAGGCGAAGGGGTGATACCAAGTCAGGCTGTTTGGCTCCCGCTTTCCTGGTCGAAGGCGGGTCATTGGATGGCCTGGGAACACCAGGGACAGTATCCAGATTTTCCTTCGTCCCATCCCTTCTTCGGTTGCCCCAGGCTAGCGGGCCGTGAAATCAGTATGCTGTCCCTTGGTTTCGCCGGGGTATCATGAGATGCCGCGAGGTCTTGTGGTGGCATGAGGTCATGTTAGCAGACATGGGGCGCAGCCCGATCGGGCGGATGTTGATATCCGTGAGCCCGGTCGGACTGGCTGACACGAAGGTTGCCGACGGAAGGATATCGATCACAGAAATTTGATGTGGTCCGGAGTCCAGGGTGGTGCTGAAACTCTGGCAGTTTCGCGGATGCGGCAGTCAATGACCCGGAGCTGCCG
>JANPDA010000151.1:0-3704 GCA_031431235.1 Hyphomicrobiaceae bacterium | reverse complement strand
GCCGCCGGGTGGTGGTCGCTCACGCGGGCGACACGATCTCGCCCTCGCTCTACTCGGGTTTCGACCAGGGCGCCCACATCATCGAGCTGACCAACCTGCTCGCCCCCGACCTGTTCGTGCCCGGCAACCACGAGTACGACTTCGGCGAGGGCGTGTTTCGCGCGCGGATGGCGCAAGCGCGGTTCCCCCTGCTCGCTGCCAACCTGCGCGACGGCGATGGCAATCCACTGCCCGGCATCACGAGTACGACGATGATCGAGCACGAGGGCGTGCGGATCGGCGTGATCGGGCTCACGGCCGACGACTCGCCCGAGCGATCGAGCCCGGGAGCACTCCGGTTCTTGCCGACCGTGCAGACCGCACGCGACCTCGCTGCCGAGCTGAGGGCCGCCGGCGCCGATCTGGTCGTCGCGCTCGCCCATGCCGACCGCCGCACCGACCTGCGCCTCTTCTACGGCCATGATATCGACCTGCTGCTGAGCGGCGACGATCACGACCTCGCCGTGCTCTATGATGGCCGCTCCGCCCTGGTCGAAGCGATGTCGGATGGCGCGGTGCTGGCGGCGGTCGACCTCGAGATCGCGGTCGATGAGGCAGGCGCACAGCGATCGATCAGCTGGTGGCCGCGTTTTCGCATCGTCGACACCGCAGACGTGACGCCCGATCCGCAGGTTGGCAAGCGCGTGGCGGAGCTGAAGGCGGAGCTCTCCAAGGATCTCGATGTCGCGCTCGGCATCACCACGACCGCGCTCGACAGTCGCAAGTCCGCGGTCCGGGCCGGCGAGACCGCGATCGGCAATCTGTTCGCGGATGCTGTTCGCGAGGCGGCCGGCGCCGAGGTCGCGGTCTTGAACGGAGGCGGCATCAGGGGCGATCGCACCTATCCGGCCGGCACGACGCTCAAGCGCGGGGACGTGCTGGGGGAGCTGCCGTTCTCCAACAAGCTCGTCAAGGTCAAGCTCAGCGGCGATCAACTCCTGCAAGCGCTCGAGAATGGCCTATGGTTCGCGGGCAAGCCCAATGGCCGCTTCCTCCAGGTTTCGGGCCTCGCCATCGTCGCCAAAGCCGACGCCGTCCCTGGTCATCGGATTGAAAGCGTCCAGGTCGGCGGTCAGCCGCTCGAGCGCACGCGCATCTATCAGGTCGCGACCAACGATTTCATCGCGGCCGGCAAGGAAGGCTTCGCCGTGTTCGAGACGGCCGAGCGCCTCATCGGCGAGACCAGCGGCCCGCTCGTCTCGAACGCCGTCATGGACTACATCCGCAAGCTGGGCCAGGTGGCGCCGGTCGTCGAGGGCCGCATCCGGATCGAGTAGCCCAAGCCAAGCGACAGCTGCCATGTCACTCAGGAAGCCGCCTTGGCTGTCCCCTGATTGGCGGCGCGGGGATTGGCCTCCTCGGTGCTGTCGGGATCGAAGTCGGGACCGGGATCGTCGGGTGCGTGCGCCGGGGTCACTCGCACCGGCTTCCCGATTGCGGAGCTGATTGTGCCGTGCGCCGGATCGGATGTCGACTGGCCTGAGCTGGCTCGCGGTGTCAGCGAGACCGACGCCTCGCGGCGCACGACCACAGCCTCCAGCTTCGCCCTCGCCACCTCGCGATCGGCTGGCACGGCCACCTGCTGTGGGATGGGCGGCGGCGGCGGCACTCTCGCATCGCGCTCGTCGGCGGGCTCGGCATCCTCCACCTCGGGCCGGCGGGGTGAAATCCGCGGAGCCGGGCGCTCGACGCCGCGAGCGGGCTCCTCCTCCGGCCGCGGCATCGCGAGCGTGCGCAACTGCTCGAGCAATTGGGCTCCCCCGATCGCATCGATCGAGCCCGCGGGGACGCGCCATTCATAGACGTCGAGCCGGCCGGACACGGGCGAGATCGGCGCCCAGCGCTCGGCGATGTCGCCGTCGGCGGTCCAGACGGAATCGCGTGGTGCCGAGATCGCGCGGGCGAGCCATTCGCGCATACGGCCGGTGTCGCCGCGCTCGCCCCCCTCGATGCGCGCCATCAGCACGCAGACGCGCGCCGACAGATCGCTCCCGGCGAGCGGCTCCAGCACGCTGCGTGCCTCCTCCCATTCATGGGCATCGATCGCCGCCGTTGCGACGGCGATCGGGCTCTCGCGATTGTGGGGTGCGGCAACGGCCAACTCGCGCACACGCTTCAGCCGATCGCGCGGTGAATCCCCGGGCCGTGCGAACGCATAGATGTTGGCCAGCTCGGGATGAGGGTTGCGCTTCCAGGTCCGTGCGATGACGGTGGCGGCCTTCGCCAGATTGCCACGCGACGCGAGCAGACGCCCAGCGATCTCGGCCGGCGGCACGAAGTCGGGGTGCAGCTCGTGGGCTTCGAGGGCATAGGCGATCGCCTTCTCGATGTCGCGATCCTCCAACTGCTGGGCGAGGCCTGTCAGCAGCACGGCGCGGCGGCGATCACCGACCTTGCGCTCGACGTGCCCATTGCGCCGGGCGGCTTGCGTCGTATCGAGCGCGCCGGCGAGATCACCCTGGCGGCATTGCAGCTCGAACAGGGCTTCAGCCGGCCAGGCGAGCTTCTGGTTGAGCTTCATGGCTCGCTCGGCGAACTGGCGCGCAGCGACCCACTCTTTCTCGCGCTCCGCCTCCAGATAAAGGCCGCGCAAGCCGAGCGGCTCGGTCTCGGGCGAATGCAGCATCGCCTCGTAGATGCGCCGCGCAGTCGTACGGTCGCCGACGAGCTGGGCGGCCTGCGCACGCAAAAGGTCGGTCAGCGGCTCGTTCGGCATGGAGCGCCTTGCGAGCATGGTGTAACGCTCGGCGAGCTGGCGATCGCCCGAGCCGACCGCGATCAGACCGCTCGCGATCGATTCGAGCCCCTGCTTCTGCCGGCGCCGCCTGAGGCCGCCGGCGATCACTCCGGGTCCGGCAAGCAGATTGCGCCCGATCGACCACAGCACCAATGCCGAGCCGACCGTCAGCATCGACAGCACGACCGCGAGAAAGACGCTGGTCTCGATCCGAGTGCCTTGCCAGTCGAGCACCAGATTGCCGGGCCGGTCGGCGAGCCAGGCAAGTCCGAGCGTCATGGCGGCGATGAAACCGAGAAAGCATACGAGGCGGATCATGTGGCGAGCGCCCTCAATTGCCTGAGCCCATCAGCTTCTTCAGACCCACCTCGATGTCGCCGATCGAGCGATCGATGGTCAGGCGGGCGACGATCTGCTGCAGCCAGGGATCGGCGGCAGCGCGCGCTCCCCCCTTCAACCCCTCGGCCTCGCGCAGCACACCTTCCAGGTCGCCGGCCTGCAGTCGCGATTCCATGCGTGCAACCACGGCCTCGGCGTCCTCGCCCGCAACCTCGCCGGTTTTCCTCACCCGCACGACCGATCGGGCTCCCGACAGCAGCGTATCGATGAAGGAGCCGTCCGTCGCCGTCACCGCATCGGCATCGAGGATCGCGCGCGCGGCCGGCTGGAAGCTGCCTTCGAGACCTTGTTGCGACGGCAGGCCCGAGCCCACGGCCGCCTCGAGCGCCTGCAAAGGCAGCCCCTCCGGCGCGAGCCGCTTCACGGCGGCAAGCTCGCTGGCAAACGAGCCGCCGCGGTCGATCGCCCGCTTCAGATTGGCGAGCTCGAGCGACAACAGGATCCGGTTGGCTCCCTGCTCGCGGGCCAGCGCGCGCGCCGCCCCCGGGGAGAGCGGGGGCGTAAGGGCGCGGAGGGCGGGCGGGCGCGG
>JANPDA010000150.1:0-6751 GCA_031431235.1 Hyphomicrobiaceae bacterium | reverse complement strand
GGCCGCCCAACAGCGCGCCGATCGGCCCGCCAATCGCAAGCCCAGCTGCAGCGCCCGCGAGTTTTCCCCAGAGTGACATTGCTGAATCATACGCGATTTTCTGCGCGCGTGCATGACAGGAAATGCAAGAGGCGGATGCAGGCGCGGTCACCGGTTGCTCCGCACGGTCCCGGCTCCGGCGATGAGCCCCTCGTAGGCGTCGGCGAGTCGATAGCTGCGGTTCTTGCGCGAGGTATCGTGCACTTCGAGGAAGCCATCGGCAATCCAGTTGCGGCAGAGCACGGTGACGGTCCGGGGGCTGAGCGAGAGCTGAGCAGCGATCTCGGCGGTGCTGGCGGTCCCCGACGTCTGGAACAGCTCGAGCACGCGGCGCTGACGCGGATCGAGAACGCGCAGCAATCGCGACAGATCGGGCCCAGGCCGCGCGTCGGCAGCCGTGGCCGCAGCGCGGACCTTGGTGAATGCTTCCGCCATGCCGCGGCAGAAATAGTCGACGAAGGCCGTGAGGTCCGCTTCCGCACGGCCCTCATGGTAGTTGTGCGACGGCCCGACCGCGAGCGAGCGGTAGTAGGCCCCGAGCTCCTCGGCGTAATAGGCATCGAGCGAGTAGATGCCCTCGAGGCCGTAGCCCGCCATATGCAGGATCAGCGTCGCGAGCAGTCGCGCCGTTCGACCGTTGCCATCGAACCAGGGATGGATGGTCGCGAGCTGGTAGTGCGCAAGCGCCGCGATGACCGGCACCGGAAGCCCGCGTTGCTCGATCCCGGCGCCGATCCAGCCGGTGAGGTCGGACATCAGGACAGGCACGTCGCGCGCCTCGGGCGGCATGTAGACGATCTTCCGCGTGCCGCTCTCACGGATGACGTTCTGGCCGTCACGATAGGGGGATGCCCGGTTGCGACCGTGATAGGCGAGACCGTGGAGGCGCCTGAGATCGGCTTCGGTGAGGCGGACCCCGGTGGCGGCTCGGTCCTCCACCCATTCGAGCGCGCGATAATAGTTGCGGACCTCCGCCTCGTCGCGCTCGCGGCCCGGAAAATGCGCGCCCTGCAAGACCTCGCGGACCTGCGGCGCGGTCAGAAGATTGCCTTCGATCATGGTCGAATGGTGGATCGAGGCGACGCGCGCGGTCTCCCGCAGGCTCGCCAGCATGGCGACATCGATTGGCAGCTCGAGAACCGCCTGCCGGCAGGCCTCGATCTGCATCAGCGCCAGTGCGGCGGCCGGGGTGATGTGGAACAGCGGCGTGAACATCGGGCTCGAGTGTAGCGCAGATCGCGCCCAATGTCAGTTATCACGCCGTTATCGAGCTGTTATCGCGTCATTATCACGTCGTTGAGCCGCCCTCCTCCGCTTCGATCACCTCGACCCCATCCGGCCCGGCGACGAACGCGAAATCGGCAAGCCCGATGAAGATGCCGTGCTCCATCACGCCGGGGATCATCTGCAGCCCTTCGGCCAGGATCTCCGGCTCCGGGATGCGCCCGAACGCGCAGTCGAGAATGAGGTGTCCACCATCGGTGACGAAGGGCTTGCCGTCCTTCCCCAGCCGCAGCGTGATCGGTCCCTGGCAGCCCGCCTCCTCAGCGATCTCGGCAATCATCGCCTCAGTCGATCTGAGGCCGAAAGAGGTGACCTCGACCGGCAGGGGGAAGCGGCCGAGCATGTCGACGCGCTTGCTCGTGTCGGCGATCACCACCATCTGACCTGACGCGGCCGCGACGATCTTCTCCCGCAAGAGCGCTCCCCCGCCACCCTTGATCAGGCGTAGCGCCGCGTCGATCTCGTCGGCGCCATCGACGGTCAAGTCCAGCATCGGCTCGTCGTCGAGCGTCGCGAGCTTGAGGCCCAGGCTCTCGGCCTGGCGGCGCGTCGCCTCCGACGTCGGCACGCAGACGAGATCGAGCCGCTCCGCCTTGGCTCGCGCTGCCAACAGCTCGACGAACTTTTCCGCCGTCGAGCCGGTGCCGAGCCCCAGTCGCATGCCGCTTTCGACGAGCTTTACGGCTTCGCGCGCGGCGGCGAGCTTCAGATCGTCCGATGTCATGCCCGCTCCTTGCTGCGCTTCCTTGCTGGGGCCGGCGCGTCGAAACTCGCAACTGTTCCCGTTCGCGCCGGCTCGCTCTGGCGAAGCAGATTGCCCGTCTGCTCGACCTTGCGGAATGCGCGCAGGAAATTTCCCCCGGCGAGCTTCGTCAGGTTCCGGTCGGACCAGCCACGCTGGATCAACTCGGCCAAGAGATGGGGAAAGCAGGACACGTCCTCGAGCCCACGCGGGGTGTCGATGGCGCTGCCGAAGAAGTCCGAGCCGATGCCGATATGGTCGTGCCCGACGCGTCCGGCGAAGTACTCGATGTGATCGGCGACCTCGGCGAGCGTGGCCACGGGCACGGCACCGCGCGAGCCCTTCAACGCCGCATCGTGGAGCGCCGCGAAGTCCAACGCTCCTCCCGCATCCATGAACTGGTTCTCCCATGCGAGCCGGGCGCGATTGAGAAACGAGGGAATGAACGTCGCCATCACCACGCCGCCATTGCCCGCGACCCGGTCGAGCACGTCGTCGGGCACGTTGCGCCGATGATCGCACAGCGCGCGGGCGTTGGAATGCGAGAACACGATCGGCGCGCGCGTGATGTCGAGCACCTGGTGCATCACGCTCGGCGCCACATGGGCGCAATCGATGATCATGCCGAGCCGGTTCAGCTCGAGCACGACCGCCCGCCCGAACGCCGTCAGCCCGCCCGATCGTGGCTCGTCAGTCGCCGAGTCGACCCAGGCGAGCGTGCCGTTGTGGCAGAGCGTCATCAGCCGCGCGCCCGCCGCGTGCCAGACCCGGAGCGGTCCGAGCGAATCCTCCAGCCCGACCCCGCCTTCGATCGCCAGGAACGAGGCGATCTTACCCTTGCGCTTCGCCCGCATCACGTCGCCCGGCCGGGTGGCCGGCAGGAACGTGTCCACGTGCCGCTCGTTCAGCTGCCGCACGATGTCGATCTGCTCGAGCACGGTGCGGGCGGGATGCGGCGCCTCGGTCGGGATATAGGCCGCCCACCATTGCGCTGCCACCCGCCCCTCGCGCAGGCGCGGAATGTCGGTGTCGCTCTCCTGGTGGCGCCGCTCGAGGCCATAGGCGGCGACATCGCCCTTGGCCTCGCTCTCGCGGATGACCCAGGGTAGATCGTTGTGGCCGTCGACGAGGGGCACGCGATCGAGGAGGGAGAAGGCACGGGAGAGCGGCGAGTGGCGAGGTGGCGAGTGGCGAGTGGGGGCATCGTTCTGCATCGACGTCTTCCCCACTCGCGACCTCGCCATCTCGCCACCTCGCCCTTACAATCCACCCATCAGCATGTACTTCATCTCGAGGAACTCCTCGACGCCGTGGTGGGAGCCTTCCCGGCCCAGCCCCGATTCCTTCACGCCCCCAAACGGCACCATCTCCGAGGAGATGATGCCCTCGTTGATGCCGACGATGCCGTACTCGAGCGCTTCGGCGACCCGCCAGACCCGGCCGATGTCGCGCGAGTAGAAATAGGACGCGAGCCCGAACTCGGTGTCGTTGGCCTGTGCGATCACCTCCTCCTCGGTCTTGAAGCGGAACAGCGGCGCCACCGGCCCGAACGTCTCCTCGCGTGCGACCTTCATCTCCCTGGTCACGCCCGCGAGCACCGTCGGCTCGAAGAAATTGCCGCCGAGCTTGTGGCGTTTGCCTCCCGCGACGATCCGCGCGCCCTTGGCGAGCGCGTCCGCGATGTGCTCCTCGACCTTCTCGACCGCCGCCTTGTTGATCAGCGGCCCGATCGTCACGCCGGCTTCCGATCCGTCGCCCACTTTCAGCTTCGCCGTCTCGGCGGCCAGCATCTCGGCGAACTTGTCGTAGACCTCGTCCTGCACATACATGCGATTGGCACAGACGCAGGTCTGGCCGGCATTGCGGTACTTCGACGCCATCGCGCCCTGTACGGCTTTGACCAGGTCGGCGTCGTCGAACACGATGAAGGGCGCGTTGCCGCCCAGCTCCATGCCGACCTTTTTGACCGTGCGCGCGCACTGCTCGATCAGCACCTTGCCGATCTCGGTCGAGCCGGTGAAGGTCAGCATCCGGACGGCGGGCGAAGACGTCAGCTCCGCTCCGATCACGCTCGCCTTGCCGGTGATGACGTTCAAGACGCCCTTGGGGATGCCCGCCTGATGTGCGAGCTCGGCGAGCGCAAGTGCCGTCAGCGGCGTCTCGGAGGCGGGCTTGACGACGATGGTGCAGCCGACCGCGAGCGCGGGGCCGACCTTGCGCGTGATCATGGCGGCGGGGAAGTTCCACGGGGTGATCGCGGCAACGACCCCGATCGGCTGCTTGATCACGACGACGCGCGCGTCCGCCTTGAAGGTCGGGATCGTCTCGCCATAGATGCGCTTGGCCTCTTCCGCGTAGAACTCAATGAAGTTGGCGGCATAGACCACCTCGCCCTTGGCCTCGGCCAGCGGCTTGCCCTGCTCGGCCGTCATGATCGCGGCAATCTTGTCGGCATGCTCGATGATGAGATTGTACCACTTGCGCAGATGGACCGAGCGCTCCTTGCCGGTCAGCTTCGACCAGGCCGGAAACGCTGCCTCCGCCGCTGCGATCGCCGCCTTGGTGTCGGACGCGCTCATGAGCGGCACCTTGGCGATCTCCTTGCCCGTCGCCTTGTTGGTGACGCCGAGCCGGCCCTCGCCGACCCACTGGCCGTTGACGTAGGACTGCTCGCGAATGAGACTGTCAGCCCGCTTGTCCATGCTACTCGCCTCCGTTGAACGTTTGCGCTGGGGGAAGGAAAATCGGCCCGGATCATGGGCCAAGCAGCCGACGATCTCAAGCGGGGAAAGGGTCGGGGAGGGGCAACTCAATTCATCACCCCGATTGATCGTCATGGCCGCCAAGCTCGCCATCCAGGTGTGCTTGTGAGACCTGCTGAAATTCGGGTGAGGCAAAGTCGACAGCGAGTTGGGGGTGATGGCGAATTTGATGTTATGGAAAACTGACAGACGGGGCAGGACACCGAGATGTCGAATGTTTACCGCTCGGCGGATATGCGCTTCGCGGCGGCGGTCAGCCTTGCTGGGAAAGCCTGATTGGCCCAGTCTTAGTCTTCGATGCCGGTTCATCTGGTGACTCCCGGATAGAGCGGTCGGTCGATGTCTCAGACGGAGATGGTGGTGCGCGGACACAGTTACTGGCTCGACGAGGCTCTTGCGGCCGAGGCGCCGAACGCGATGTGTCAGCCGCTTGCAGGCGAGCAACGGGCGGACGTATGCATCGTTGGCGGCGGCTATACGGGGCTGTGGACGGCACTTGCGCTGAAGGAGCACGAGCCGTCCCTCGATGTCGTCCTGATCGAGGCGCGCTATTGCGGTTACGGGGCATCGGGCCGCAATGGCGGCTTCCTCATGAGTTGGTCGCCGAAGTTCGCGATCCTCGCCGAGAAATTCGGCCTCCAGGAGGCGGTCCGGCTGAACCGCCTGTCCAGCGCCAATGTTGCCGAGATCGGAGCCTTTTGCGCGGACAATGCCATCGACTGCGAGTATCGGCGCGACGGGTGGCTCTGGGTTGCGAGCAACAAGGCGCAGGAGAATGCCTGGCGTCCGACGCTCGATCTCTTGGAAAAGGTCGGCGAGTCGACGTTCGTCGTGATGGACGCGGTCGAGGCGCGCCGCCGGGCCGGCTCGAACGTTGTGACGGGCGCTGTCTTCGAGCCCGGCGTTGCATCGGTGCAGCCGGCCAAGCTCGTGCGCGGCTTGCGACGCATCGCTCTCGCGAAGGGAGTGAGGATCTTCGAGGGCACTCCCATGACGCGGCTGCAACAGGGTCGGCCGCCAATCGTCCACGTGCCCGCGGGGCGCATCACGGCCTCGCGTGTCGTGCTCGCCCTCAATGCCTGGGCGGGCGAGATCCCGCGATTCCGCCGCAGCGTTCTCCAGGTCGCCGGCGACCAGCTCATCACCGAGCCCATACCCGACAAGCTCGCGGCCCTCGGCCTGCGCGACGGCATGTGCTTCTCCGATTCGCGGCTCCTGGTCTTTGGCGGTCGGGTGACGAAGGATGGCCGATTGAGCTTCTGGAAGGCCGGCGGCGACTTCGTTTTTGGTGGACGCATTGGGACGGCATGGGACACGCCTGCCCGCCGCGCCCGCGATTGTGTCGAGCAGTTGGGGCGCATCTTTCCCTCCCTGGCGGATGTGAAGATCGCTGCGAGTTGGCGCGGTCAAGTGACGCGAACCACAAACGGCCTGCCATTCTTCGGGTCCTACGAGGATTGTCCCGATATTCTGTATGGCCACGGCTATTGCGGAAACGGTGTGGGACCTTCGCGGTTGGGTGGCAAAATTCTCGCCTCGCTCGCCTTGGGCTTGAAGGACGAGTGGTCGTCAAATCCCCTGGTGTCCGGGCCGCCCAAGAAGCGGTTTCCTCCGGAGCCGTTTCGCACTGTGGGTGCCTACGTGGTGCGCAGTGCCGTCGCCCGCAAGGAAGCGGCGGAAGACAGTGGGCGCCAGTCCTCGGCCTTGGACCGATATCTCGCGAGTCTTGCGCCCGCCGGCCTGGTACCGCTCAGCCGGAAGGCGAAACCGGCCCCCTAGGAGGCTGTCCGAGTAATAGCCGGTTTTCGCTGGCGCGGGGAGGGCGAGTCAGATTCTGTCTCGGCCATGAGCAAGACATTCCGCGCCTGGAAGATCGATCAGCCGCTGTTCCTGCCGCCGACGGTGCAGGACTTCGTGGCCAAGG
>JANPDA010000149.1:0-2982 GCA_031431235.1 Hyphomicrobiaceae bacterium | reverse complement strand
TGCCGCGGTGACGCGGCTGGTCCCGGTGTGCGCGGACGAGTCGGCCCACGCCAGCGACGGTCTCGCCGAGCTGGTCGACCGCTACGATGCCGTCAACATCAAGCTCGACAAGACCGGCGGCCTGACGGAAGCGCTGGTGATGGCACGGTCGGCGCATTCGCTCGGGCTGAAGCTGATGGCGGGCTGCATGGTCGCGACCTCGCTCGCCATGGCGCCGGCGCTGCTGATCGGGGGGCTTGCGGATTGGGTCGATCTCGACGGTCCGCTGCTGCTGGCCGCGGATCGCGATGGCGGGCTCCTCTATCAGGGAGCCTGGGTGCAGCCGGCCCCGGCAACGCTCTGGGGCGGGCCCCTCGCCAGAGCGCCTTGACGGCGCCAGGATCGCAGGTGTTGCTGGACGGGGACAGGCGATTCCCGGTCGGTTGAAGCTCCAGCTCCAGACGGTGCGGTCGGACAATGCAATGGCAATGATCGAAATCGGCCGGCGGGCGGCGACAGTGGTGCCCTGGCGGCGGCTGGTGTTGACCCTGATCATCCTGGCGGCCGGGCTCTGCCTCTACCGCGGCATCACCTTGCCGATCATCAAGCTGACGAAGCTCTATGTCTGGACCGACGAGCATTCGCTCTCCTCGGCCGTGCTCGCGCTCTATTCCGACGGCGAGACGTTCCTCGCGGGCGTGGTGCTCGTCTTTTCGATCATGCTGCCGACGGTCAAGCTCAGCTATCTGCTGGTGCTGGCGAGCTTGCCGGAGGCGAGCCTGCGCGAGCGCCGCAAGACGCTGCGCTGGGTCGAGAGCATCGGCAAATGGTCGATGCACGACGTGCTGATCCTCGCACTCACCATCGTCTATCTGAAGTCGTCGGGCCTCAGCAAAGCGACCAGCATGCCAGGCGCGCAGTATTTCGCCGCGTCGGTGGTGCTGATCATGCTCGCCTATGGCTGGCTGAAGCGCACGGCGCGTGCCCAGCGCGGCGGCGATGTCCCCTCGACCATCCGGGTGCGTGCGCTCGAAGCGCCCGATTTATCGCCGTTTCGCCGCTTCCTGGTGTTCCTGCTGACGACGGCGGCGGCCGGCACGCTGGTCGCCGGCATCACCATGCCCACGATCAAGCTCACTCAGATCTACATCTGGACCGACGAGCATTCGATCCTGTCGGCGGTCGCCGCGCTCTTCCGCGACGAGGAGTACTTCCTCGCCGGGTTGATCTTTCTCTTCTCGGTGGTGTTTCCGGCCCTGAAGCTGTTCTATCTGATCGTGGTCTCGACCGTCGGCAGCCGCCAGCCGGAGCTGCGCGGGCGCCTGCTCGAGCGCCTCGAGATGCTCGGCAAATGGTCGATGATGGACGTGCTGGTGCTGGCGCTGATCATCTTCTACGTGAACGCGAGCTCGTTCGCGGAAGCCTCCGCCCTGCCGGGCATCTACTTCTTCACGACCAGCGTGGTGCTGACGATGCTGGCCTATGGGCTGGTGAAGAAGCTGGGGTGAGGTGGGCCCGGCTTCGTACGCATCAGGATGCCGCGCCGAACGGAGACGAGCGATAGATTGTGGAGAGCGGTAACGCGATGCCCAGCGCCGAAAGCTCGACCGATTCCGCAAGGTCGTTCAGCCTGCGGCCCTTCCAGGCGTTGTCGCGATCGTGGACGACCACCTCGACGGCCTTCAGCGAGATCGTCACGTAGTGCCGGCAATTGGGCACGCTCGCATAGACCTTGCGCCGCCAGGATTGGTCGTCCTTGGTGTTGCTCTTCGACAGCACCTCGAAGATGACGAGCGCGTCGTCGGAGATCGCGGAGCCGGTCGCCGCGCGCTCCTTCACCATCACATCGGGCTGCGGCAGGCTGTGCGTGGAGGCTGGAACCCGGGTGCCGATGCCAGGGAGTGGAAACCACGCGGCTCCGAGGCGCTTCTTCTCGTCCAGGAGATGAGACGCGATGTTCAACACGACGATCTGGTGGTAGTCGGTTGGCGAGGCGTTCAAGACCGGAACCCCCTCGATCAGCTCCCAGCGCTCCTCGTCGGGGCGCGTGTCGGTGAAGGCGAGGAATTCCTCGATCGTCAGCAGCTCCGCCATGGCACGCTCGGCACGCCCTGTCATTGCTCGTCTCTCGAACTCGCGGGATCCAATGCATCCTAGCACGCTTCCGGCGGGATGAGTCGAGCAGTGCCCGGCACGCCCTTCTGTCTACTTCTGGCGAGGGCTTCGGCTCTTGGCCGCCAGTGCCTCGAGCCAGACTTCCCGTTCGGTGAGCGCGATGATCCTGTCCGCGCCCCAGTTTGCGAGAAGCGTCAGTTTCCCGCGATTGCTGAACGGTCCGATGATGCCATCGATCAGCTCCAACTTTTCGGGCAGTCCGGCGTCCTCCGAGAAAACCTCGTCCACCGTGTAGCGCTGTGGCTTGCGTCGCAAGGTCTTGGGCACCGCGTCGACCTCCCCTACCGATCCACCTCCCCGAACACGATGTCCAGGCTGCCGAGAATTGCCGACACGTCCGCCAGCATATGGCCGCGGTTCATGAAATCCATGGCTTGCAGATGGGCGAAGCCCGGCGCGCGGATCTTGCACCGATAGGGCTTGTTGGAGCCGTCGGCCACCAGATAGACGCCGAACTCGCCCTTGGGGGCTTCGACCGCCGCGTAGACCTCGCCCTCGGGCACCTTGAAGCCTTCGGTGTAGAGCTTGAAGTGGTGGATCAGCGCTTCCATCGAGCGCTTCATTTCGCCGCGCTTGGGCGGCACGATCTTGTGGTCCTCGGCGGTATGGGGCCCCGCGCCCTCGGCCGACAGCAGCTTCTCGCAGCATTGCTGCATAATGCGTACCGACTGGCGGATCTCCTCCACGCGGATCAGGTAGCGGTCGTAGCAATCGCCGTTCTTGCCGACGGGGATGTCGAAGGCGAGCTCGGAATAGCACTCGTAGGGCTGCGACCGGCGCAGATCCCAGGCCGCGCCCGAGCCGCGCACCATCACGCCCGTGAAGCCC
>JANPDA010000148.1:0-4014 GCA_031431235.1 Hyphomicrobiaceae bacterium | reverse complement strand
CTTCGCCGGAATCGAATGAATGGGCCGGAACACTAGCGGTCGGCGAGCACCAGGTCCGCGCCCTTCTCGCCGACCATCATCGAGGGGGCATTCAGGTTGCCCGAGGGGATGCGCGGGAAGATCGAGGAATCGATCACCCTGAGCCCCTCGATTCCGTAAACCTTGAGCCGCGCATCCACCACCGAATTGCTCGGGTCGGGTCCCATGGCATTGCTGCCGCAGGGGTGGAACACCGAGTAGCTGGTCGCGCGCAGATCCTTGATCAGATCCGCATCGGTCTCGACCTCGGGACCGGGCTTGGTCTCCCGCTCGATGATCTTTGCGAGCGAGGGCGCGGAGGCGAGCTGTCGCAACAGACGGGCGCCGGCGAGCGCCTCCTCGATGTCGTCCTCGGTCGCGAGCAGGTTGAGGTCGATCGCAGGCGCCGCGAGCGGATCGGCCGATTTGATGCGGACGCTGCCCCGGCTCGACGGCCGGCAGGGCGAGCTGCTGAGCGAGAACTGCGGATCGGGCCGGATGATGGCGAGTTGGGTCGAGCCGGGCTTGGGCTTCTCGAAGGCGATCGGGCAGAAATAGATCTGGATGTTGGGGCGCACCTGCCCGCGCCGGCCCGCCCGCAGGAAGCCACCCGCGTGGTTCATGCTGCGCCCGACCTGGCCCTTCCTGAAGAGCAGATAGAGCAGCCCCTCGCGCAGCTGGCCGAACGTCGAGTGCAGGCGGTTGTTGAGGGTGGGGACGCGTGAGCGATAGTAGTGATCGTAGCAGGAGTGGTCCTGCAGGTTTGCGCCGACCGCCGGCCGATCGGCGACGACGTCGATGCCGTGGCTCCTCAGGAGGGCTGCCGGACCGATGCCCGACAGCTGCAACAGCTGCGGCGAGTTGATCGAGCCGCCCGACACAATGACCTCGCGCCGTACCTTCACCGTCACGTCGCGGCCGCTCTGGCGATAGACGACGCCGGTCGCGCACCGGCCCTCGAACAGGATCCGCAGCACCCGCGCGCCGGTCTCGACCCGCAGCTTGGCGCGATTGACGATCGGGCGCAGATAGGCTTGCGCGGAGGAGGCACGCACGCCATTGCGGATGGTCAAATGGAATGGACCGACACCTTCCTGCGAGACCCCGTTGAAGTCGGCGTTGTAGGGGATCTGCAACTCGCCGGCCGCGTCGAAATAGTTGCGGCAGATCGGGTGGATGTCACGAACGGGATCGGTGATGCCGACCGGGCCACCCGAGGCATGCAGCTCGCCATTGCCGAGCGGATGGTCCTCGAGGCGCTTGAAGTAGGGCAGCACGTCGGCAAAGCTCCAGCCCGGATTGCCGAGCGCGGCCCAGTCGTCGAAATCCCCATGCTGGCCACGGATGAAGACCAAGGCGTTGATCGAGGACGAGCCGCCGAGCACCTTGCCGCGCGGCACGAAGTTGGTCCGGCCCTCGAGGCTCGCCATCGGCTCGGAGGTATAGGCCCAGTTGACGCGGGTGTCGTTGAAGAGCCGGGCATAGCCGAGCGGCACGTCGACCCAGAACCGGCGGTCGGAGGGGCCGGCCTCCAGCAACAGCACCTTGTCCTTGCCGCTCGCCGACAGCCGGTTGGCGAGGACGGCACCGGCGGAGCCTGCGCCGATGACGACATAGTCCTGCTCGTTCATGACGCCTCCAGGCCGGTCCGAATGCCTAAGCCTCGCTAAGAGAACGCGTCTTGATAGCCAATCGGGGCCCGCCCGCCAATCGCCTCGGGCGTCACACCCAACTTCTGCACCTGGAGATCCGATGAAAGTCAAAGAGCTGAAGACGTTCGTCGTCGCCAATCCCCCGCCCTCGTTCGGCGGGCGCTACTTCATCTTCCTGAAGCTCGTGACCGACAACGGTATCGAGGGCGTGGGTGAGGTCTATTGCGACACGTTCGGGCCACACGTCATCGTGAAGATGATCGAGGACGTGTTCGAGCGCCATGTCGACGGCATCGACCCCTTCCACATCGAGGCGCTGTGGCGGCGCGTCTATGGGACGGGCTACACGCTGCGCCCGGACGTCTCGCTGATGGGCGTGCTGTCGGGCATCGAGATCGCGCTCTGGGACATCAAGGGCAAGGCGGTCGGCAAGCCGGTCTACGAGCTGCTCGGCGGCAAGGTGCACGAGCGGCTGCGCTCCTACACCTACATCTATCCGACGGCGAAACAGGACGAGAGCATCTACTGGAACGCGGAAGCCTCCGCCAAGCGCGCCGCCGAATACGTGAAAATGGGCTTCACGGCGGTGAAGTTCGATCCGGCCGCTCCCTATTCGGCTTTCGATCCGCGCCAGCCTTCGCTCGAGAGCATGGCGCTCTGCGAGAAGTTCGTGCGGCTCATCCGCGAGGCGGTCGGCACCAAGGCGGACCTGTTGTTCGGCACCCACGGCCAGTTCACGGCCTCGGGCGCGATCAGGCTCGCCAAGCGCCTCGAGCCCTATGATCCGCTCTGGTTCGAGGAGCCGACGCCGCCCGAGAAGCCCGAGGAGATGGCGCTGGTTGCCCGCGCGACCTCGATCCCGATCGCGACCGGCGAGCGGCTGACGACGAAGTACGAGTTCGCCCGCGTGCTCGAATGCCGGGCGGCCTCGATCCTGCAGTTCGCGCTCGGACGCGTCGGCGGCCTCTTGGAGGCCAAGAAGATCGCGGCCATGGCCGAGGTCCACTATTGCCAGATCGCGCCGCACCTCTATTGCGGACCGGTCGAAGGCGCGGCCAACGTCCAACTCGCGGCTTCCTTGCCCAACTTCCTCATTCTCGAATCGATCGAGACCTGGGGCGGCTTCCATGCGGATCTACTGAAGAAGCCGGTCAAATGGGAGGACGGCTATGTCATCCCCTCCAAGGAGCCGGGCCTGGGTATCGAGCTCGACGAGAAGGTGGCGTTGAAACACCCCTACAAGGGCAAGAAGCTGCACCTTGAAATGACCAACGATGTGATCGGGTAGGCCCCGCGGGCGAGCTGCCGCTCGCCCCAACGGCGATGAGCTCATATGAGGGGCGACCGGCGGGTCGCCCCTTTCAGGGAGGAGATTCGAGGACATGCGCTACGGCTACATCGGACTGGGTGAGCTCGGCTCCAAGCTTGCGGCGAGCCTGTTGCGCGAAGGCTTCACGGTCACCGTGCACGACCTCGACCGCAAGCTCGCCGAGCCACTGCTCGCGGCGGGGGCAAAATGGGCTGCGAGCCCGCGCGAGGTCGGGGCGGCGAGCGACGCCGTGATGACCTGCCTGCCCTCGCCCAAAGTGAGCGAGGCGGTGCTCTCCGGCCCCAACGGACTGCTCGCCGGCCTGAAGAAAGGCGGCACATGGATCGAGAATTCGACGCTCGGTCGCGAGGAGATGACGCGGCTCGCGGCGGTTGCTGCCCAGAAGGGCATCATGACCCTCGAATGCCCGGTGACCGGGGGCGTGCATCTGGCGGCGGCGGGGCGGATCACGGTGCTGGTCGGGGGCGATGAGGCCCTGCTCGAGGCGCACAGGAAGGCGCTCGAAGCGATCGGTGGCAAGATCTTCCATATGGGACCGATCGGCTCTGCCGCCGTGATCAAGGTCATAACCAACATGCTCGCCTTCATCCACCTCGTCGCCTGCGGCGAGGCGCTGATGCTGGCCAAGCGCGGCGGGCTCGACCTCGCACAGGCATTCCATGCGATCGAGGCGTCCTCCGGCTCCAGCTTCGTGCACGAGACCGAAGGCCGCCTCGTCCTCAACGGCAGCTACGACATCGGCTTCACGATGGACCTCGCCCTGAAGGACCTGGGCTTTGCCACCCGGTTCGGGCGCGAGTTCGGCGTGCCGCTCGAGGTCGCCGGCCTGGTCGAGCAGATCTTCGTGCGCGGCAAGTCGCAGTATGGCGGGGGCGCGCAGTCGACCCAGATCGTGAAGCTCCTGGAGGACGCGCTCGGCACCGATTTGCGCGCGCCCGGCTTTCCGGCGAGACTGGTCGCCGAGGACTAGGCGGCGGACAAGCTCGCGAGCGCCGCCGATGGGATGAGGTGGGG
>JANPDA010000147.1:0-11192 GCA_031431235.1 Hyphomicrobiaceae bacterium | reverse complement strand
AAGCCCCCACGCCCTCGTGCTTCAACAGCCTGCAGCCGGTGATCCTCAGCTTGCCGGTCTCGTCGGGGCGGAGCGTGTACTCGGCGATCCACTCGCTGCCGTCCTCGGCCGTGATGTCGACCCGCTGCCGGAGCCCGCCGGGTGCTGCCTCGAAGGCCGAGAACGAGTAGGCCTTGGGCTTGTAGACCGGTTTGTAGCCCGACTTCACCATCGACATGAAGATGTCGATGGTGGGGAACTTCAACTGCACCTCGGGCGCAGCGAGGGCATAGGCGGTCGCGCCATCGTCTCGGCGTAACGCCTCGATCTGGCCAGTGATGACCGCCTGGGCGGCGGCCCCCGCCTCAGGCACCGTGTCGAGTGCCCGCAAGCCGGGCGCACCCATCAACAGAAACAGGCCGAACAGGCTCAACAGCAAGCGCATGGCGATCCTCCCATGCCGTTGGCGACAAAGCACCGAGATGCAACGATAGCACTGCGGCGGCAGGTGTACAGGGCTCCGACAACTCTCTACGCTTGCCGCGCGCAACCGGATCATACCGACCAGCGGGGAGAAGATACATGCAGCAGCGGGCAGAGACGAAGCGGGAAACACTCCCGGCCGACCCCGAGGTCACTCCCGCTCGCAGGCTGAATGGCACGGTCACGCTGATCGCTGCCGCGTCGGGCTCCGGTACCTACGATTTCCCGACGGAGTTGGCCGCTGAGCTGCCAATGGGCTTCGAAGGCATCGAAGCCGAGCGCCACCGCGGCTGGACACGCAAAGCCGACAGCCGCGTGCCCTACCTGAAACGTGGCACCATCATGCGCAACACGCGCCACGTCTCGCTCGTCGCTGATGACGAGCTGGCGCTCGTCGCGGAGCGGCTGGGACTCGCGCGGATCGACGCGCGCGCGATCGGCGCCAATCTGGTGATCGCGGGCCTGCCGCGTCTCTCGTTTCTGCCACGCGGCACCAGGCTCCTGATCGAGGGCGGCGCGATCCTCGAGGTGAGCGACCAGAACGCGCCGTGCCGCTTCGCTGGCAAGGGTGCGCAGGATCGCCACGGCGAAGGCCGCACCGATATCGAGCTCGCTTTCGCCAAAGCCGCCAGGCACCTGCGCGGCATCGTTGCCGCCGTCGAGCATCCGGGCCGGGTGAAGGCGGGCGCCACCCTCGAGGCGCTGATCCCCGAGCAGTGGATCTACCGGGTCTGATCGGCGAGATGCGTGCTCCGGTAGATCTGCGCGAGCGGCAGGATCATGTCGATCGAGGCGAGCCGAACAGTGCCGTCGAGCCCGGCGGTGACCGCGGGATTGTCTGGCCAGCTCTGATCGGCGGCGCGACGGAGGACCTCGCATTTCACAGCGGTCGAATGCACGACCAGAATTTCCTGCACCGACGGCACCGAGGCATAGAGCGGAACATTGCTCCAGGTGTCCTGGGCATTCGACGGCGACAGCACCTCGACCAGCAGGATCGGCTCGGGCATCATGATGGCACCAGACCGGTTCGGTGCGCAGGTCACACCGAGCTCGGGGATTCGATGGTTCCAGTCCGCCCGCAAGCGGGCCTGGATGCCAGGCGCACCGACGACGCGGCAGCCAGGGCGGGTTGCGTCGAGATGCAGCCGAACTGCAACTACAAGATTGGCCTGAATCGTCCCGTGCGTGTCGCTCGCCGGCGCCATGGCGCGCAGCACGCCATCGACCAGCTCGTAGCGCGTGCCGGTGCCATCTCCCGGCCAATCGTGGAAGTCGGCGACGGTCATCAGGGGCGGCAGCTTGCGGGCGGCGTCGGCCATGGTGGCACCTGATGTGGTTCAACTCGAGCGGCAATCTAGCACGATCGGCCTTCAGCAAACATCCGTCGATGCAAACCAGGGTTTCAGGTCGATCACCGGCGTGCCGTCGAGGCAGTCGGTTGCATCGATCGCGAGAACGCCGGCGGCGTGGTCGATCCCCACCAGCTTTACCACATCGAGCCCGATCGGATTGGGGCGCACGGGCGAGCGGAGCGCGAAGACGCCGGAGGCCGCCTCCGCATTGCGCGGCATCTGCACGATCAGATCACGCCGCGCCCGATGCATGAAAGTCAACACGATCAGTGCCTGGCCCGGCGTGAGGCCTTCCAGGCCCCGCCGGTACTCGGCGGCGATCTCGATCGTCGCGGGTAATCCCCGCTCGCGGGCGCGCGCCATGTTCCTCGGCGCATCCTGGCGGCTCGTCCAGGGCGAGCGGATCCGGCCGATGAAAACGAGCCCCGCCTCCGGGGTGAGCGCGCCCGGATCGAACGGCAGCGCGATCTCGCCGGGGCGGACATCATCGGTCATCGCCACTCACCAGCTCCTGATGCGCGCATCCGTGATCTTCTCAGCACCGTCTTCCGTCACCAGCACCGTCTCCTCGAAATCGCCGAGAAAGCCGTCCTTCAGGATCGTGCGCTCGAAGCAGAGCACCATGCCCGGACGGATCGTCGTTCTATCGCCGGGTGCCAACCAAGGACTGTCCCAGCCGAGACCGAGGCCATGGCCGAGCCCGGAGAACACGCCGGTCATGTCGTAGCCGAGCGCCTTCTGGCGCCCGAGCCCGGCCGCAGCCACCTGCTCGGCCGAGACGCCCGGCCGGACGGCCGCCATTCCCGTCTCGACGCACTCGATCGCGTGCTCGAACAGCTCGATCTGCCGGTTGGTCGTCGGGCCGATCGGCTTGGAGCGCGAAAGGTCGAACATGTAGCCCTCGAGCGCGCCCGAGATGCCGATGCGGAACCACTGGCCTGACTCCAGCCGCGCATCCGACGCCCAGGTCGGGAAGTTCGAGCGGATGTATTGCGGCGCGTCGCCGCCCCGGCCCGAAGCCATGAATGAGTTGTAGAGGACGCCCTTGGCGGGGGTCAGCACCTGCAGGCCGGCCGCCACGACATCACCGTGCGATGCGCCGGGCACCGCCGCCGCCATCATCGTGTCGATCATGCGCGAGCCGAGTTGGGATGCGCGCCGGAGCGCGACGATTTCGGCCGGACTCTTGACCGCGCGCAGCTCGGCAAGGATGGGACCGGCCTCCTCGAAGCTGACATCGGGGAGCGCCGCCTGCAGCGCCCGAAAGGTCGCAACCGTCAGCACGTCGCTGCCGACGAGGCCCACTCTGCCTCGGTCGAGGCCCATGCGGCCAAGCGCGCCGATCACACTCTCGACCACGAGATCGCTGCGCTCGATCTCGGCTGGCGAAAGTGCGATCCGCCCGTCGTTGGGGCAGTCGATCACCAGATGCGGCTCGGCTTCCCCCGTCAGCACGAGGAAGGCATGCGCCCGCCCGGTCCAGCTGCCGGGCAGGTCTGGGATGAAGGGGAAGGAGGAGTAGAAGTTGGCGAGATAGAGCACGTCGCCATAGCGGTCGAGCGTACCGCCGCCGCGCGAGACGACGAGCAGGCCGCGCAGGCCCTGTTGTTTGGCGAGAGCAGCCGCACGGCCCCGACGGTCCGTAAACTCGGTCGCAAGGATCGACATCACCAAGACCTCATCCGCGCATCCGTGATCTTCTCGCACCCCGTCTCGGTCACCAGCACCGTCTCCTCGAAATCGCCGACGTAGCCGTCGCGCGAGACGGTACGCTCGACGCAGAGCACCATGCCGGGCTGCAGGATCGTCGTGTCGCCGGGCGCGAGCCAGGGCGAATCCCAGCCGAGTCCGATGCCGTGGCCCATGCCGGAGAAGTCGCTGGTCAGCTCGAAGCCGAGCGATTGCTGCTCGGCAAAGGCCGACTTGGCGATCTCCTCTGCGGCGATGCCGGGCCGGACGGCCGCGACACCGGCCTCGACCGTCGCGATCGCCGTCTCGAAGGCCGCCACCTGCGCATTGGTCGCAGCACCGACGGCCTTGGAGCGGGCCATGTCGAAATAGTAGCCGTCGAGCATGCCCGAGATGCCTGCCGTGAACCAATGGCCGTTTTCGATACGCTCCTGGGACTTCCAGGTGGGAAAGCTCGAAGCGACATAGAGCGGCTTCTCGCCACCCCGGCCGAACGCCATGAACGAGTTGTAGAGCATGCCGCCCTCGGGCATCAGCACGCCCATGCCGGCCGCCATCACGTCGCCATGGCGGACACCGGGCTTGGCGGCGTCGAGCATCGCCTCGATCATGCGCGAGCCCAGATGCGAGGCGCGCCGCAACAGCGCGATCTCGGCCGGGCTCTTGATGGCGCGCAGTCCGGCGAGGATGGCCTGCGCATCGCTGAGCTCGACACGATCGAGCCCCGCCTCGATCGCCTTGGCGGTATTGACCGGCAGCGTGTCGCCGCCGACGAGGCCGACCGGCCCGCCCTCCAGCCCCAGCTCCTTCATCGCTTTGATCGCCGCTTCCGCCATCATGTCGACGCGGACGATCTCGTGCTCGGCAAGCGCGATCGAGCCGTCGTTCTCGCAGTCGATGATGAGCCGGGTCTCGCCGCTGGCCGCCAGAACCAGCAGTCCGTGCCCACGCAGCGTCCAGTTGCCGGGCACGTCGGGGATGAAGGGAAAGGCGGAATAGAAGTTCGAGAGATACATGACGTCGCCGTAGCGATCGAGCGCTCCGCCGCCCCGCGAGCAGACGAGGAGGCCCTTCAACCCGCGAGCCTTGGCAGCCGAGGCTGCCCGCCGCCTGCGCTCGGCGTACTCCGTGACCTCGATCATGACGTTCTGCCTCCCTGGCATGTCCCTACCAATGCCGACGCTCTACGTACCGATCCGCTCCGGCGGCGGCAATCCGAGCACCTCGACCGTGGTCTTGCCTATGGCGACCTCGGCAAGGATCGACTTCTCCCTCTCGACCCGCCTCCTGCAACGCTCCAGCAGGCCCGCGATCTGATCGGGCCGAACGACCGCAACGCCATCGGCATCGCCGACGATCAGATCGCCCGGGGCAATCGGCACGCCACCACATTGGATTGGCCCGTTGATCGACCCGCCCCAGTGCTTGTGGGGTCCGCGCGGGCAGACGCCGCGGACATAGGCCGGCAGGCCCGACGCCACCACCTCGGCGCGGTCGCGCATGGCGCCGTCGATCACCACGGCCGCCGCCCCGCGCGCTTTCGCGCAAGTGTGCATGATCGAGCCCCAGAGCGCCGTGTCGATATGCCGGTGACCGTCGGCGACGATGACCTGTCCTGGCGCCAGCGAGGAGAGCGCGTAGTGGAGCGCGCTGTTGTCGCCCGCCATGCAGTCGACCGTCAGGGCAAGCCCCGCAAAGCTACGCCCCTCGCCCAGCGGCTGCATGCCACCGTCCATGACCGAGGTCCGGTTCAACTCGTCGCCGATGATCGAGGCAGGAACATCGCGCCAGTGGGCGATCTCGGCTGCGCTCAGGAAGGGCTCGGCATTGGGCCTGATCGACAGGGCCATTGGGGGTTCCTCAGAAACAGGCAGGCTCGGACAGGGGCTCGTTGCGGGTGATCCGATCATAGCCGAAACGCGAGAGATCGAGCGAGACGTAGCGACCGTCCAGGATCAACTCGGTGATGGCACGGCCGGTCGCCGGCGACTGCATGATGCCGTGGCCCGAGAATCCGGTCGCGATCAGGAAGTTGTCGTGAGTTGCAGGGGTGCCCAGGATCGCATTCTCATCGAGCGTATTGAAGTCGTAGTGGCCGGCATAGGCGCGGCTGATTTTCAACGCCTCGAACGCCGGCACCAGCGCCGCCATGGTCGGCCAGACCACGTCCTCGAAGAGCTCATAGTCGACGGTATCGTCCTCGGTCGCGGGATCGTTGTCGGCAGCAGGCGCGACCCCGCACAGCAGGCTCTTGCCCTCGGGACGGAACCAGACGCCGTTCGAGGGATGGACCGTCATCGGGAAATCCCGCACGTCCTCACGGCAGTCGGCCAGATAGACCGAGCGTTTGCGCGGCTCGACGGGCAAGGCGAGCCCTGCCATCGCACAGACGCTCGCGGCTCCGAGTGCGCCCGCGCAGTTGACTACGTGGCCGGCCGCGATCCGCCTGCCGCCCGCCGTGATCACGGCCTCGATGCGCCGCCCCCTGTGGGCGAGCCCGATCGCGCTGTCCTGGACGTACGCGACACCGAGCGCGCTTGCCTTGCGCCGGAACGCCTGCAGCAGGCCCCAGGGATCGAGCCAGCCTGCTCCGCTGCCACCGAAGAACGCACCAGCCAGACTGTCAGTCCGGTAGCGCGGCAGACGCGCTCCAAGACGATCGGAGGGAACGAACGTCACATCCGCGCCGTTCGCGAGCTGAACCTCGTGCATCGCCGCAACCATCGGCAGGATTTCCGGCGTCACCAGCCAGACATAGCCACGCTCGCCGAACCCGAGATCGGCGCGCTGGCCGTCGACCTCGAGCAGCTCCGGCGCCTGCCGGAAGAAGGCGCTGCCGAACAGGCTCATCTGGATGTTCTCGGGCAGGCCCCACTGGTGGCGGACCACCCCCGTTGCCTTGGGGGTCGAGGCCTTGGCGTAGGTCGGATCCGGCTCGAGCACGACGATGCGCAGGCGGCCTGTCGTTGCGGCTGCGAGGAAGTAGGCCGTGGCCGACCCCATGATCCCGCCGCCGATGATGACGATGTCGGCCGTGTCGCTCACAGACCCGAATTCCTTCCTCGATCGGCAGACGCGCTGGCCTCGCCCTCAATCCCAGAAGATCATCGGCGTCCTGGTGATGACCTCGGTGCCCTTTGCCGTCACCAGCACATTCTGCTCGAAGCCGGCCGCTCCGACACCGTCGAGGCCAAAGAAGGCCTCGACCCCGAGCGCCATGCCCTCCAGGAAGACGTCGCTGTCCTCGCACATGTCGGGCCCGATGTAGGGCTTCTCGAAAAAGAGCCCGATGCCGTGCCCGAAATGCGGCCACTTCTCGGCCATCTGGTTCGATGCGGCCCCGTACTGGGTGCAGAGGCGACGGCCGTGCAGCGCCACCTCCTTGACCTTGATGCCCGGCTTGATCTGCTCGATGATCGCTTCCACGATCCGCGCGCCGGTCTCGACCAGCTCCTTTTTCTCTGGGCTCGGCTTGTTGCCGCAGACTGCGGTGCGGCCGGGATCGAGGTAATAGCCCTCGAACATCGGCCCGTAGACCCAGCCGCGGACGAGATCGCCCCGGACAGGCGCCGAGTGGGTATAGCCGGTGATCGGGTTCTGCACGAACTTCTCGATGTGGCGGCCGAAGCAGGCGGGGAGCATGTGGATCGCGCCACCCGAGCGCACGATCTCCTTGGCCGCCTCGGAGGCAGCCTCCGCCTCGCTGCGCCCCTGGATGAGGGCTTCCATCATGCGGGTCAGACCGCGTGCGGCCGTCGCTCCTCCGATCCGCAACGCCTCCTGCTCGAGCGGGCTCTTGATCAGGCGGCACTCGAGGACGAGGTCGTCCTCGACCTCCCATTCGAGGTCGGGAGCGACCTTCTGCATCTGCTGCCAGTACTTGATCGGCACGACATCGCTGCCGACGAGAGCGATCTTGCCCTTGATCTTCCGGGCCTTCACCGCTTCGGCAATGTCGACGAAGGGCCGGTCGGAGGAAACCACCCGGTCGGTCGCGAGGATCTCGGTCCTGAGGCCCGGCTCGTCGGCATGGAGCTCCGGTGTCTGCCCCAGCTGCAGCAGCACGGAGTTGAAGGAGCGCCCCTCGAACAGCTTGGAATCATAACCCTGGCCGGAGGCGGTGGAGAAGAAGTTGGTGAGGTAGAGCACATCGCCGCAGCGATCATTGGTGCCTCCGGAGCGTCCGAACACGACGGCGGCCTCGTAGCCACGCTTCTTCAGCTCGGCATGCACGCGCTTCCAGCGCGCCTCGTACTCCGCCTTGGGAAAGAACGTTCCAAGCGCTCCGCTGCCGAGCATTGCCGCCTCCATGCGATCGATCATCCTCCGCCTCGCCATGCTAAGCAGAGTTGGGCCGGACTGCCAACGGATGGCTGGGTTGCAGAATGCGCCCACGGGCTCTGCCAGAACTTTGGTTGCGCGCCAGGCCACCGCTCGTGCTGGGACAACGTCCTCGAGGCGCTGCTCGAAGCCAGCACTGAAGTTGCGCTGGTGCCCGACCCCGTGAACCTGTGGATGATCATCCCCGTCAGCGACCCCGACCGGATCGAGCCGCGACCGCCGGCCAGCCGACCATGAAGTGCTCCGTACTCTGATTCATATTCTCGTAATGTTCTCGGCCTGCCCCTTGGACGTCACGCCCATCAACGGCGAGAATCGGCTGTTGTGGCCGGTGCATTTCGCAGCACGGCCCCGACCCGACTGATGACAGTGGCTCTGGCCGGGCAGGCCCGTCCACCGCCCCGCCCGGCCGCCCTTGCCTCCGCCCAGTTCCCATGCGACCTAGCTCTGCAATCATGAGCAGGGGATTCGCGAGTGCCGCCGTGGCCGCACGCCCGATGGTCCGTGACCCGGTGACGGAGGACTTGAACCGATGGCCTCACCTCGCGATCTGTTCGCGCGCGTCGAGAGCGTTTTCTCCGGCAAGGGCAAAAAGAGAGACGAGCCCCAGACGGCGGAAGCCAGCTACACGGCCGCCGACATCGAAGTGCTGGAAGGCCTCGAGCCAGTCCGGCGCCGGCCCGGCATGTACATCGGCGGCACCGACGAGAAGGCGATGCACCATCTCTTTGCCGAGGTGATCGACAACTCCATGGACGAGGCGGTGGCGGGCCACGCGACCTATATCGAGGTCCGGGTGGAGGCGAGCGGCTATCTCTGCGTGACCGACAATGGTCGCGGCATTCCAGTCGACGCGCACCCGAAATACAAGACCAAGTCCGCCCTCGAGGTCATCATGACCATGTTGCACTCGGGCGGCAAATTCGACAGCAAGGTCTACAATACGTCGGGCGGCCTGCACGGTGTCGGCGTCTCGGTCGTCAACGCGCTCTCCGACAGCCTGGAGATCGAGGTCGCGCGCGAGAAGCGGCTCTACCGCCAGACCTATTCGCGCGGCAAGCCGACCTCCAAGCTCGAGGAGCAAGGCGCGGTCCAGAACCGGCGCGGAACCCGGGTCCGCTTCCATCCCGACCCGGAGATTTTCGGCAAGGAGGCCGCCTGGAAGCCGTCGCGGCTCTTGAAGATGGCACGCTCGAAGGCCTATCTGTTCGGCGGTGTCGAGATCCGCTGGTTCTGCGCGCCAGAGCTGTTGAAAGCAGGCGACGACACGCCGGCCGAGGCCGTGTTCCATTTCCCCGGTGGGCTGAAAGACTTCCTGCTCTCGCGCATCGAAGGCAATACTCTGGTCACCAAGGAGGTGTTCGCGGGCAAAATCGAGCGCGATGGCGGCCACGGCTCGGTCGAGTGGGCGATTTGTTGGATCGCCGACGACGATGGGTTCCTGTCGTCCTATTGCAACACCATTCCCACCCCGGACGGCGGCACCCACGAGAATGGCTTGAGGAGCGCGCTGGCCAAGAGCCTCAAGGCCTATGGCGAGCTCGCCAGCAACAAGAAGGCCGCGCAGATCACGCCCGACGACATTTTCGGCTCACTCGCCGGCATGCTGTCCGTGTTCATCCGCGAGCCCGAGTTCCAGGGCCAGACCAAGGACAAGCTCGCCACCCAGGAAGCGACCCGGATCGTCGATCAGGCGGTCAAGGACGCCTTCGACCATTGGCTCGCCGAGAGCCCGGCGCAAGCCAGTCAGTTGCTCGGCTGGGTGATCGAGCGGGCGGATGAGCGCCTGAAGCGGCGCCAGCAGAAGGAGCTCGACCGCCGCTCCAACGCCAAGCGCCTGCGGCTGCCCGGCAAGCTCGCCGATTGCACCCTTGGGCGTGAGGATCATAACGAGATCTTCATCGTGGAGGGCGATTCGGCCGGCGGCTCGGCGAAAAGCGCCCGCGACCGCCAGCTCCAGGCGGTGCTGCCGTTGCGCGGCAAGATTCTCAACGTCGCCAATGCGTCCACCCAGAAGCTCTCGCAGAACCAGCTGATCGGCGACCTGATCCAGGCGCTCGGCTGTGGTACCGGCTCGGCCTACCGGGTCGAGGATCTGCGCTACGACCGGGTGATCATCATGACGGACGCCGACGTCGACGGCGCCCACATCGCCTCCCTCCTCATCACCTTCTTCTACCAGGAGATGCCGAAATTGATCGACGAGGGGCACCTGTTCCTGGCCGTGCCCCCGCTCTACAAGATCAAAGCCGGCGCCCATCACGCCTACGCCAAGGACGATGCCCACCGTGCGCGCCTGGTCGAGACCGAGTTCAAGGGCAAGAAGGTCGACGTGCAGCGCTTCAAGGGCCTGGGCGAGATGAACGCGAGCGAGTTGAAAGAGACGACCATGGCGCCGGGCCTGCGGCGCCTGCTCCGGGTCGAGGTGCGCGAGGACGACAAGGCGGTCACGCTCTCAGCCGTCAACGACCTGATGGGATCCAAGCCCGAGGCGCGCTTCCGCTTCATCCAGGCCCACGCCGAGTTCGCCAAGGAGCTCGACGTTTAGACGCGATGTCCAACGAGCGCATTCGGCGCTCGATCCGAGCCGCTCGCCATCATCGCGCCCAGCTCGACCGGTTCACTCCTTTCTGGAGCAACGGAGGGGAGTAGTGGCACATGGCAATCTTCAGACGCCGCGGGTCGGCGGCAGGCGATGCGGCCCAGAATGCGGCGCTCTATGGCGAGGGCGGACGGGTGACGGCAATCGTATCCGCCTTTGCGCTGCTGTTCTCCGCCTATAGCGTCTATGAGACCTCGCTGCGCCGGCCGGATCTGCGCGTGTTCGTGCCGGCCGTGATCCAGTATTCGTCGCCCTACCAGAACAGCAATTTCGAGGTGTTCGAGATCCCGCTGACGATCAGCAATGTGGGTGCGCGCACGGGTGCCGTGCTCGCCTTCGAGCTCGCGGTCACCAACCCGCGACGCAAGGAGACGAAACTCTTCTACTCGGCCGAGTTCGGCCGCTGGACCATGACGAACGCCCGCGGTGGCCTCTTCCGCCATTTTGCGCCGCTCGCCTTGCCAGGCAAGAGCAGCGTCACGGAAAGCATCCTGTTCTACGCCCGCAGGGACGAGAAAGTGATGCAGGTGGCCGACGAGCAGGGTTCCTACGAGTTCGGGATCACCATGCGCACGGCAATCCCCGAGGACCTGGGTGTGCTCGACCGGCTCTGGTCACACCCGCCCGTCCCTGTCACCTTCACGATGGAGATGCCCGAGATTGATCACCGCTCCTTCGCGGAAGGGACGATTGGACTGAACGCGAAGGACTGGCAGCCGAGCCAGGGCAACACTCCCTGACCC
>JANPDA010000146.1:0-9573 GCA_031431235.1 Hyphomicrobiaceae bacterium | reverse complement strand
CGGGAACGACTCTTTCGTGGGCAACGGCGGCAAGGACACGATGATCGGCGGCTTGGGCAATGACGGCTACTTCGTCGACAGCGCCGACGATATCGTGACGGAGTTGGCGAGCCAGGGCACCGACGAGGTGCGCACCTCGCTCAATACCTACACGCTTGCCAATAACGTCGAGCGGCTGACATTCAGTGGCGCGGGCAATTTCATCGCGGCCGGCAACGCCAGCGCCAACGAGATCTCGGCGGGGTCGGGCGACGACGAGCTCGCAGGTCTCGCCGGCAGCGATACGCTGAAGGGCAACGCCGGCAACGACACGCTCACGGGCGGACTCGGCAACGACACCGTCTGGGGTGGACTGGGCGAAGACGAGCTCCACTTCGTTGCAGGCCTCGGCCAGGGCAACGACGTGATCATGGACTTCAACGGCGTCGCATTCGCCGGCGACGACGTGATCAGCATCGACAGCGCCACCATCAACGTTTTCGGTGATCTCATTTTCTCCGGTGCCGGCCAGAACGTGTTTCAGGATGCGAATGGGACCCGCATCCAGCTCGATGCAACATCCTCGATCCTGGTGCATGGCTACGAGGCGGCAGACCTGCTGCAGATGGGAGATTTCGACTTTATCTAAGCTCGGCTTACAACCCATTGCGATCGTCGCACACTGCGGTCACTGGTAGCGGTCTGGCGACTGTCCGGGATGCCGGTGGCGGGGGGCGGGCGATCACGCTTCACACGCCCGCTGGCCAGCGGCGGCGCCAGGCCTCCAGCATCAGCACGTTCCAGAGCGAATGCTGCCAGTTGCGCCGGCCCGAGAGGTGCTCCTGCCAGCGTTCGCGCACCGGGGCCGGCTCGAACACGCCGCTCGCGGCCAGATTGCGCTCGGCGAGGAGATCTTCCGCCCAGTCGCGGATCGGTCCGCGCAGCCAGGCTTCGATCGGCACGCCGAAGCCCATCTTCGGCCGATCGACCAGCGTGCGGGGAACGTAGCGGTAGAGCACGTTGCGCAGCACGCGCTTGCGCGAGCCGCCCTGCAGCTTCATGCCGAGCGGCAACGACCAGGCGAATTCGACGATCCGATGATCGAGCAGCGGCACGCGGGCTTCGAGCGACACCGCCATGCTGGCCCGGTCGACCTTGGTCAGGATGTCGTCGGGCAGGTAGGTCAGCGTGTCGCGGTACTGCATGCGCTCGATGAAATGGGGGACGATGCGCTCGATGGCGGGGTCGCTCGCGAGCGTGCGCGGCTCCCGGCCCCCGATCACCACCCGGTCGGGCTCCTGCCAATGGCTGGTGAGCTTGCGATAGAAGCCATCGCCGTCCTCGGCCATCACGTCGGCGGCCTTGTACATCTTGTCGCCGGCGAGCCGTGGCCGGACCCGCTTGGGTGCGAGCGCAAACGCGCTGTCCCAAGTCGAGGGCGAAAGGGAGCGCACCGCTGCGGCCGTCGCGCGACGGGCGGCCTGCGGCACCCGGCTGGCAGTACGGCGGAACAGATCGGCGTGGGAGTAGCGGTTGTAGCCGGCGAACAGCTCATCGCCGCCGTCGCCCGAGAGCGCGACCGTGACGTGCCGGCGGGCAAGCTGGGACACCAGATAGGTAGGGATACCGGAGGAGTCGCCGAAAGGCTCGTCGTAGATGTCGGGAAGGCGCGGGATCACGTCCTGCGCCTGCTGCGCCGTGACGTAGAGCTCGGTGTGATCGGTGCCGAGGTGGGCGGCGACCGCCTTGGCATGGCTCGCCTCGTCATAGCCAGCCTCGTGAAAGCCGATGGAGAAGGTCTTGACCGGCCCCCGCGAGTGCTTCTGCATCTGGGCGACGACGAGAGATGAATCATAGCCTCCCGACAGAAACGCGCCGAGCGGCACGTCCGCGATCATGCGGCGCGAGACGGCGTCGCCCAGCAGCTTGTCGAGCGCTTCCGTCGCCTCGATTTCGCTGCCCGCGAACGGTTGCGCCGTGGTGCGGGCAACCACGTCCTCGAGCGACCAGTAGGGGCGGACCTGCGGCGGCTTGCCCACCTCGAGCAGCAGCAGGTGCCCTGGCGGCAACTGGCGCACGCCCTTGTAGATGGTATGCGGGTTGGGCACGTAGTTGTGGCGCAGATAGGCGGACGTCGCGTCGCGGTCGAGCTCGGGCTTGAAGGCAGGATGCGCTCGTAGCGCCCGCAGCTCCGAGCCGAACAGCAGCTGCTCGCCGGAAAGCGTCCAGTAGAGCGGCTTGATGCCGAGCCGGTCGCGCACCAGCCAGAGCCGGCGGCTGTCACGCTCGAACAGGGCAAACGCGAACATGCCGATGAAGCGCGATACGGCCGCCTCGAGCCCCATCCGCTCGATCGCCTCGACCATCACCTCCGTGTCGGAATGGCCGCGCCAGTTGGGAGCGTTCGCGCCCAGCTCCTTGCGGATGTCCTCGGCGTTGTAGACCTCGCCATTGTAGCAGATGACGGTGCGGCCGGAGGCGGACGCCATCGGCTGGCGACCTGCCGGCGACAGGTCGACGATGGCGAGACGGCGAAAGCCGAAGGCGACACCGGCTGCCTCGTCGGCCCAGGTGCCCGAGCCATCGTCGGGCCCGCGATGCTCCATGGTGTCGGCCATGCGCTCGGCGAGACGGCGCAGATCACCGGCAGAAGCGCTGTTCCTGCGATCGAGAAAGCCGGCAATGCCGCACATGAAGGGATCCTTCGCGATGAGCGTGGGAGTGTAGCCGAGCCGCTGCCCCGGGTCGATTCGATCAAGCCCGGCCGATCAGGCCCGGCCCGGTTTCAGCAGACCTCGGTAGAGGGTCTCGTATTCCGTGACGCAGGCCTCGATCGAGTAGAGCCGGCGAGCGCGGTCCCGTGCCGCGTCGCCGAGCCGTCGCAATCGGTCGCGATCCCCGGCCAGCTCCAGGATCGCCGCCGCGAGCCGCGCCGGGTCGCGTGGCGGCACGGCAATGCCGGCTTGGTCGCTACCGATCGCCTCCCGGTTGCCGCCGACGTCGGTCACGACCATCGGCAGGCCCGCCGCCATCCCCTCGATGACGGCATTCGCGAAGCCTTCCTGGTGCGAGGCGAGCAAGCCGATGTCGGCGGCCGCGAGCAGCGCGGGGACGTCGCGCCGCGCGCCGAGCCAAAGCACGTTGGCGGCGATTCCGGCCGCCTCGCATTGTCGCGCGAGATCGGCCCCGATCCCATCGTCACGGCCGATCGCCAGCAGTCGCCAGCCGTCCGGCAGCCGGTCGCGGATAAGCCGCAGCGCCTCGATCAGGTCCGCGTGCCCCTTGTAAGGGATCAGGTTGGCGAGGATCTCGAGCACCAGCGCTTCCTCGGGTACTCCCAATTGCCGTCTGGTCCCGTTGCGATCGGCTGGACCTGCGAAACGCGCAAGGTCGACCCCATTGTAGATCAGGCGCAGTTGCTCGTCCGGCACGCCTTCCGCTCGCAACTCGCTGAGGACGCGGGGCGAGTTCGCCAGGATCGCCGTCATGTGGCGGTGCAGCCAGTGCTCGAGCCGGGCGAGGCGTGGGCGCCTGCCCTGATAGTCGTTCTGGCTGCGCCGGCTCATGATGCGGACGGGGATTTGGAGCGCGAGCGCCAGCAGACCGCCGGCCAGATAGGGCATGGGGAGGAAAAAGTGGGCGATCCGCGGGCGATTGAGCAGCAGCTCGGCGAGCAGCCGGGTCATCCCCCCGAACGAGCCGAGCCATGCCGGCGGCGCAATCACCCGCACGCCCTTGGCTGCCACCGCATCCGCCAGCACGCCACGGCGAGCCAAAAGCGCGACCGCCACATCGAATCCGTTGGCCGCGAGTCGCGGCGCGATCTCGGCGATGTGCCGCTCGGTGCCGCCGACATCGAGGCTGAGCGTAACGATCAGCAGGCGTGGGCGCATGGGTGCTCAGCGACGCTCGAAACCGGCGATGATATCGGCCGCGCGCGCTGCCGTCGCAGCGAGGCGATCCTCATCCAGTGTCGGATGCACCTCGAACATCAGGCTCCTGAGCCCGAGCGCCTGGGCTTGCGGGCGCGTCGCGACGGCCAGATGCGCGAACGCCTGCTCGCGGTACATCTCCGGGCAGCTGCCGGAAAAGGCCTTGATGCCTGCGTTCCGCAACGCTTCGAGCACCGTGTCGCGGTCGGTGCCGCTTTGCAGCCGGTCGAGCCGCAACTGGGCATAGAGCTTGTAATAGGCATGGCGCAGTCGTGCCGGTGGCTCTGGCACGGCGATGCAGCCGACGGGCGCCAGTGCGTCCCGCCAGATCTGGGCACGGCGGGTGCGCGCCTCGACCCAGCCCGCCAGCTTGCCGAGCTGGCAAAGGCCGATCGCCGCCTGCATCTCGATCATCCGCCAATTGGTGCCGATCGAGGTGTGGACATAGCGGAAGCCGGGCGATTTGCCAGGTGAGCGGGCGAGGTCGAAATCCTTGCCGTGGTCCTTGTAGGACCAGGCGCGGCGATAGTGCGCCTCGTCCTTGAGGAGGACCATGCCGCCTTCCCCGCCCGTCGTCATGATCTTGTCCTGACAGAAGGAGAAGGCCGCGATATCGCCGAACGACCCCGCCGGGCGGCTGTCGATCGTCGCGCCGTGCGATTGCGCGCAGTCCTCGATCACGGCGAGGCCATGCTGGCGGGCGAGCGCCATCAGCGCCGGCATGTCGACCGGCCAACCGCCCAGATGTACCGGCAGGATCGCCTTCGTGCGCGCGGTGATGAGCGGCGCAACCGTCGAGGCGGAGAGATTGCCCGAGCCCGGCTCGATATCGGCAAAGACTGGCGTCGCACCGGTCATGGCAATGGTGGAGGCCGACGCCATGAAGCTGCGCGAGGTGACGATCACCTCATCGCCCGCAGCCACGCCAAGCACCCCCAGAGCGAGGTCGAGGGCAACGGTGCCATTGAAGACGGCGACGGCGTGGGGCATGGCAAAAAGCTCGGCAAATGCCGCTTCGAACGCTTTCACCCTGTCCCCGGTCCACTGGTTGACCCTGCCGGACGCGAGGCAGGCCATCGCCGCCTCGATCTCGTCGGTCCCATGGAGCGGCCAGCGCTCGGCATCACCCATCTGGGCCGGTCGGCCGAACGTGCTCGCCTTGGTTGCAACACTCGAACTCAAGTCAACGCCTCCCGATGTCCAGAAGCTGTGTCCAGAAGCTGTGTGTGCCAGGGCAGCGTGCAGGCGAGCGAGGCCGACGTCAATCGCCGTCCGAGCCTTCGGGTGCGATGCGTTGGACCGGTTCGGCAAAGGGCGCGGTGTTCCCGTTCACGTCGGCTGGTGCGCCGTCCTGCACCGGCGCACGATCCTGGTGCTGAGGACGGGGCCGCCCGCCATTGTCTTGACGCCCGCGCCGGCGAGGTCCGCGACCGTCACCACGTCCGCCGTCGGCACGGCCTTCGCCGCGCCCTTCCTGCCGGTTGTCCTGGCCCTGGCGTGGCTGCCGGGGCTCGTAGCTCCGCGGCTGCGGTTGGTCGGGGCCAACGCCTGGTGGATTGGCGAATACCGGCCGGCCAATGAAGGGCGGAAGATCGTCCACGCGCGGCTGATCCTGGAAACGGGGCTGTTGCTGGCGCGGCTCGTGTTGCCGGGGCTCCTGCTGGCGTTGCTCATGCTGACGGGGCTCGGGCTGCCGGGGCTCGTATTGCCGCTGCTCGTGCGGACGCGGCTCGTTGAACCGTGACTGGTCGGAACCGAACGCATCCCCTGACTGCTCAGGTCCGTCCTGATCGTCATCCATATCGTCGAACCCGTATTCGCCGCCTTCACCAGGCGGGTCGAACTCGGAACGGCGCGCCCGCGGCAGGCCGGTTGCGGGATCATCCGCCCGCAACTGCGCATGCGCCGCCATGATGATGCGATTGTAGTGCTCGGCGTGCTGGAGATAATTCTCCGCCATCACCAGGTCGCCAGCCGCCGAAGCGTCGCGTGCGAGCGCCATGTACTTCTCCGCGATGTGCGAAGCCGTGCCGCGGATCTTGACGTCGGGCCCGGTCGATTCGTAGCTCCGCGAAAGAGGATTGTGCCCCTTGCGGTTGTTGTTGTTGTTGTTGCTGCTGCTGTTGCTACTGCGGCTGCGGCCACGGCGGTGATTCTGTTGTCCTTGCCTCATGAAGCTCCCAATCGGCTTCCACACAAAACTGCATGGTCTTCGTTCGTTGATTCTGTCTGAGGCGCCAGCTGCTTGTGCCGCTATCACGCCCCGCTCCTCCTGCCAGGGTCGCATGCGCCCCACACAGATCGTCCGGTCGCTGCGACCGGTTCATTCAGTCGGCATTCGATCAAGAACGTTGTTCCGGCCCTTCGGCCTCTGCTGTGCTTCTCCGCACATTGCGCCGCGCGATATCCGCGCACGCATCATATCAGTCTGCTGTCGGCTCGAGCCTGACGCCTCGCCAAGTGAAATGGCTCGTGTCCCACGACCCTCGATATCGAGTCGATGGACTTCCGTGTCCTGCTTCGTCACCACGCTCCATGACGAGGAGGAGCGCCCTCCAACACGCACGGCTCACACAGTCTGGAAGCAGTAGTATCGCAGAGCTGCCAAGGAGCGTAGACCTACCGGCTTTCGCTCGTCCCGGAACCAGGACGGACCCCACTTGGCATGCTCATATCGATTCTCTTGCTTCTAATCTAGCGCGAAGCCACGAGATTTCCAACACTTTTTTCATCTTGCACTGCACAACGGACCGTGCAGGCCACGACACGATCCTGTTTTGCCAAGTCCGCGAGCACGCGAATTGCACCTCGATCGGCTACCAGCCCGGCTTCGAGGATCAGCTTGGCCACGGCCTCCGCCCCGTCGAACCCGACCTCGAGCAGCAGCTCAGCGTCTGGCTCGAGGCGCGAGCCGATTCCGCCGAGGATGCTGCGATAGGCCGCGAGCCCATCGATGCCGCCGTCGAGCGCCAAAGCTGGATCGAACCTCACGACCTCGGGTTGCAAAGCTGCGATCTCGCTGCGCCGGATATAAGGCGGATTGGCGACAATCATGTGAAACGTCCCCGCAATGCCGGCGAACCAGTCCGAGACGACGAAGCGCGCCCGGCCGGCAACCCCATGCCGCAACGCATTGGCACTGGCGGTTGCGATCGCCGCCGGCGAAAGGTCGGCGCCGACCGCGGTCGCCGCGGGCAGCTCCGCCAGCAGCGTGACCCGGATGCAGCCGGTGCCGGTGCCGAGGTCGAGGATCCGGATCGGCTCGCCATCCAGCCCACGCGCCCCGATGCGCCCGAGCGCCGCTTCGACCAGGGTCTCGGTATCGGGTCGCGGATCGAGTGTTGCCGGCGACAGGGCGAACGATCTCCCCCAGAACTCGCGCTCGCCTTCGATGCGCGACAACGGCTCGCGGGCCCGGCGGCGGGCGGCGACCCGGTCGAGCTTCTCCAACTCGCCGGCCGACAGGCGTGTCTCGGGGGCCGCATAGATCGAGGCGAGCGGGCGCCCCGTTGCGAGCGCTGCAATGAGCAGGGCCTCATGGCGCGCATGCTCGACACCGGCTCCCGCCAGCGCGTCGGCGCAGGAAGCGAGCCAGTCGCCGAGCCGCACGGCCGATACGGATACCGTCACGAGCCCGACTCCATCTCCGCGAGCAGGCTGGCCTGATGATCGGTAATGAGCGCCTCGACCAGAAGATCGAGCGCGGGTCCCTGCAGCACGTCAGCGAGATTGTAGAGCGTCAGGTTGATGCGGTGGTCGGTCACCCGCCCTTGCGGGAAATTATAGGTGCGGATGCGCTGCGAGCGATCGCCGGACCCGACCTGGCTCTTGCGCGATGCCGCCCGCTCGCTGTCGGCGCGCTGGCGCTCCATGTCGTAGAGCCGCGCGCGCAGCACCTGCATGGCTCGCGCCCGGTTCTGGTGCTGGGATTTCTCGTTGGAGGTGACGACGAGGCCGGTCGGCAGATGCGTCATGCGGACGGCGGAGTCGGTCGTGTTCACATGCTGGCCACCTGCTCCCGACGAGCGCATGGTATCGATCCGGATGTCTTCCGGCCGGATCTCGATGTCGATATCCTCGGCTTCGGGCAACACGGCGACGGTCGCGGCCGATGTATGGATGCGCCCGCTACCTTCGGTCGCCGGCACCCGCTGCACGCGATGGACGCCCGATTCGAATTTCTACCGCGCGAACACGCCCTTGCCCGAAATGTTGGCGATCACCTCTCGATAGCCACCGAGGTCGCTTTCGGACGCGGAGATGATCTCCGTCTTCCAGCCCTTCGAGGCGGCATAGCGTTCATACATCCGCACCAGATCGGCGGCAAACAACGCCGCCTCGTCGCCGCCTGTTCCTGCGCGCACCTCGAGAATCGCACTGCCTTCGTCCGCCGCATCGCGCGGCAGCAGCCTGATCCGCAACTCCTGACGGAGCGCTTCGATGCGTGGGCCGAGCGAGGCCAGCTCGGCGGCGGCAAGCTCGTGCATGTCAGAACCGGCGCCGGGATCGGCGGCGAGCGCCGTGAGGTCCCCGGCCTCGTGCTGGGCAGCCTGCAGCGAGCGGATCGCGGCGACAAGGGGATCGAGGTCGGCATACTCCCTGGAGCGGGCGACGAAGCTCGCCTGGTCGAGCGTGCCCGACGACAGCACCGCCTGCACCTCCTCCCAGCGCGCGACGAGCTTTTCCAGTCTTTCCAGCGGCAATTCGGTCATGAGCGGGGCTGTCGTGTGAGGCGCGGCAGGCCGTCCGCGCCGCGAACGACCTTCATAGCGGAAAGCGCTTCCGCGATGCAATTCCATGTGGCGCGGGCGGGGAGCCTGGAGGATCGGGCCGGTGCGCCGACGATCCTCAGCGTCTTCCGGCTATGCCTGATCCGCAATCCATGACACTGTCGCACTTGCGATTTAGGCTGTTCCTGGCTGCTCCAGCTGCGAGACACCGTCCGATGCAAGACCTGACCGTCGTCTTCGACCTCGACGGGACACTCGTCGACACCGCGCCCGACCTGGTGCGGGCGACCAACCATGCGATCGCCAGCGTCGGCCTGCCGGCCGTGGCAGCCGGCCTGATACGCCCGACCGTCAGCTATGGCGCACGCGCCATGATCGAGCATGCGCTCGAGATCCACGGCCGTACGCTCGATGAGCCCGAGGTCGACAAGCTGCTCGTGACCTTTCTCGACTACTATTCGGCCAACATCGCCGTCGAGAGCCGGCCGTTTCCCGAGGTGCCGCAGGTCTTGCAGCGGATGCGGGAGCACGGCGCCCGGCTCGCGGTCTGCACCAACAAGCGCGAGGGCATGTCGCGCAAGCTCCTGGCCGAGCTCGGGCTGCTGAAGCTGTTCGCGGCCGTGGTGGGGCGCGATACGCTTCCGGTCCACAAGCCCGATCCCGGCCACCTGATCGGGACGATCATCCTCGCCGACGGCAATCTCAGCAATGCCGTGATGGTGGGCGACAGCGAGGTCGACGTGAAGACGGCCAAGGCTGCCGGCATTCCCGTGATCGGCGTCTCGTTCGGCTATACCGTAAAGCCAGTCGCCAGCTTCGCGCCAGAAGGCGTCATCGGCCATTACCGGGAGCTCGAGGCCGAGTTGGCGCGGGTGGTGCAGGCGGCGGCGTAAGGTCGGGCTTCAGCTCTTGCGCCCCCGCTGCGATTTCGC
>JANPDA010000145.1:0-24118 GCA_031431235.1 Hyphomicrobiaceae bacterium | reverse complement strand
GCGCCGGCCTGATAGTCCCAGAAGGTGTAGACACCTTCGCGCTGGTCGCAGGCCCGGATCGCGTCGGTCAGCCCCAGATGGCAGAGCCGGCGGAAGGCGGCCCGCGACGCCGGCTGATAGAGCGCGTCCCCCCTCCACTGGGTGGGATCATGGGCATCGCGCGGCTCGGCGATGACGTTGTAGTCGCCCGCCAGCACCAGCGGCTCCTCGAGCGCGATCAGCGTTCTCGCATGCGCCTGCAGCCGCTCCATCCAGGCGAGCTTGTAGGTGAACTTCTCGCTCTCGATTGGATTGCCGTTGGGCAGATAGATCGAGGCGACGCGCACGGCCCGGCCACCCGCGGACACCACCGCTTCCAGATAGCGCGCCTGCGCGTCACCGTCATCGCCCGGCAGCCTTGCTCGCACGTCCTCGAGCCTGAGCTTGGAGAGGATCGCGACGCCATTGAAGCCCTTCTGCCCATGCACGGCGACGTTGTAGCCGAGCGCCTCGATCGGCTCGGCGGGAAACCCCTCGTCCACACTCTTGATCTCCTGCAGGCAGACGACGTCGGGGTCGCGCTCCTTCAGCCAGGCCACGAGGCTGTCGATGCGGGCTTTGGAGCCGTTGATGTTCCAGGTGGCGATCCGCATGCTGGGCTCGAGCCTTCTCGTGGGAGGTGCCCGGCACCATAGCCGCTGCCCAGGTCGAGTCTCAAGCCGCGCCATGCGTCGACGGACGGCTTAGCCAGCGGTTAACGCAATCCGTGGCATGCTGGACCTGGATCGTGCCGGTATCGATGTCCGCTCGGCGTGAGCGGATGGGCCGGAGGCAAGATGATCATGGCAATATCGCTCTACGAAGGCCGCAGGCCGCCGACCCTGTTCGTACAGGCGTTCGCTATTGCCAATGTGGGTTTCTCGATACTGGTGCTGTTTGCCTGGCCGATGATGGGCAAGCTCTTGGCCGAGGTGATGACGGAAGCGATCGGCCGCGGGCTCGATCCCGTGCGCACGCCCGAATACAAGGACTACGCGTTCGCAATTCTATGGATGCCGCCGCTGATCGCAATCCTGCTCGCCTGGGCCGCGCAGACGGCTGAGATGCACACCCTGGCCAAATGCTTCGCCGCCTATCCACTGACGCTGGTCGCGATCTGCTTTCTCTGGTACCATTTCGGCAGATACTATCTGGCCTGATCGGCAGTGAGGGTGCGCCTGGTGTGCCCTCCCATTCGTTCGGAGCAACGAATGAATGGGTCAGAACGCCGGCCCGCCAGCTCAGACCGTGAAACTGGTGCCACAGCCGCACGCGGCCTTGGCATTGGGGTTCTTCACGCGAAACGAGGCGCCGATCAAATCGTCGACGAAATCGAGCTCGGAGCCGGCAAGGTAGGGCAGCGAGATCTGATCGACCAGCACGGTTGCGCCGTCACGCTCGATCCTGAGGTCATCGCTCTCGCCGTCACGGACCAGATCGAACCGGTACTGGAAGCCCGAGCAGCCCCCACCCTCCACGCTCACACGCAGCATGCGAGCGTCCGGCTTGCCGGCGATGATCTCGGTGATCCGCCGCGCCGCGCTTGCACTCACGACGAAGGATTGGGTGGTCATGGGATGCTCTGTCCTTCCGCTCGGTCGATGCCGCCACCTGCCGGTTGCGAATCATCGACCTCCTTGGCGCAACGGCTCGATTGGTGAAAGATAGGGACTGACGGCACGATGTCAAACCCCGGTCGCGAGCGAATGCCAGGAAACACGCGTGAAAAACCGGCGCACATGGGCGCGCAGCCAGCCATTCCGGCTCCCGGCGGCAGGCCGTTGGCCGCGTCAGCGGTCGCCAGCCGCGGCCGGCTCGTGCCCGAGCAGCCCTGTCCGATGCGCGCGCCGTTCCAGCGCGACCGCGACCGGATCATCCATTCGACCGCCTTCCGTCGCCTGACCCACAAGACCCAGGTCTTCATCTACCATGAAGGCGACCACTACCGGTCCCGGCTCACCCATTCGATCGAGGTCGCCCAGATCGCCAGGGCGCTTGCCCGCCTGCTCGGGCTCGACGAGGACCTGGCGGAAGCGCTCGCCCTCGCCCACGATCTCGGCCACCCCCCTTTTGGCCATGCCGGCGAGCGGGCCCTGCAGGCGATGACGGAGGGCACTGCCGGGTTCGATCACAATGCGCAGAGCTTGCGCGTCGTGACGGCGCTGGAGCGCAGATATGCAGCTTTCGACGGCCTCAATCTGACCTGGGAGACACTCGAAGGCCTCGTCAAGCACAACGGGCCGCTCAGCGGTCCACATGGACCGGCCGCGCCACCGGCCATGGCAATCGCCGAGTACGACCAGCGCCATCCCCTCGACCTCGAGCATTTCGCCTCCGCCGAAGCCCAGATCGCCGCCCTTGCCGACGACATCGCCTACTGCAACCACGACATCGACGACGGCGTGCGCGCGGAGCTACTCTCGATCGAGGCGCTGGGCGAGGTGGCGCTGCTCGACGAGCTGATCGGCGAGGTGCGCGTCATCCATGGCGATCTGGCCGGCACGCGCATGATTTACGAGGTGAACCGGCGGTTGATCACGCGCATGATCGAGGATGTGTCGCGCGCGACTCGCCAGCGGCTCGAGCGGCTCCGGCCACGCACGGTCGCCGACATCCGTACTGCGGAATCGCCGGTCGCTGCCTTCTCGCTGGCGATGGGGAACGCGCTCGCCGAGCTGAAGGCCTTCCTGTTCTCGCAACTCTACCGGCATCCGCGCGTGATGAGCCGCATGCTTGCCGCGGAATCGATCGTGCGCGATCTGTTCGCGCACTACCAGCGCGACCTCTCCGCCATGCCCGAGAGCTGGCAGGCCGCAGCCGAGCAGGACGGTGGAGCCTCGAGCGGGCGCGTGATCGTCGATTTCGTCGCCGGCATGACCGACCGCTATGCCGTCTCCGAGCATCGGCGACTGTTTCCCTCGACGCCCGACCTCGGCTGACCCATTGAGAGATACCGCCATGGAGACCGCCAAAGCAGCAGGAACGGTCGCCGATGCCGTCCCCGGCAACTGGGTCGACCGCTTGGCGCCGCCGTCGTTTCGCCCCTACCTCCGGCTCGCCCGCTTCGACCGGCCGATCGGGGCATGGCTGCTGCTGTGGCCGTGCTGGTGGTCGGAAGCGCTGGCGGGCCGGGCGGACGGCGCGGCCACCCCCGACGTCTGGCATCTCGCGCTGTTTCTGGTCGGCGCCTTGGTGATGCGGGCCGCGGGCTGTGTCTACAACGACATCATCGACCGCGATGTCGACGCTGCCGTCGCGCGCACCCGCTCGCGCCCGCTGCCCTCGGGCCAGATCGGCGTTGGCGCGGCGATCCTCTTCATGGCGGCGCTCGCGCTGATCGGCCTCCTGGTCCTCGTTCAATTCAACCGTTTCGCGATCCTGACCGGCTTGGCCTCGCTCGGGCTGGTCGCGATCTACCCCTTCATGAAGCGGTTCACGAGCTGGCCGCAGGCGGTGCTCGGGCTCGCCTTCGGCTGGGGCGCGCTGATGGGCTGGGCTGCCCATTTCGGCGCGATCGGCTGGCCGGCGGTCGTGCTCTATGCCGGCACCATCGCCTGGATCATCGGCTACGACACCATCTACGCCCACCAGGACAAGGAGGACGACGCCATCATCGGGCTGGGCTCGACCGCGTTGCGGTTCGGTGAGCGCACCAAGGCGTGGCTCACACTGTTCTATGGCATTGCCTGGGTGGGGTTGGCCGCTGCCGGGCTGCTGGTGGGGGCCCAGCTCCTCTATTTCACCGCGCTGGCGCTTGCGGCTCTGCAAATGACCTGGCAGGTGACGACGCTCGACACCCACGATCCCGCCAACTGCCTCGCCCGCTTCCGCTCCAATCACGCGCTCGGCGCCATCGTCTTCGCTGGGCTCGTCGCGGATATGGCGATGGCGGCGGCGATGCGGGTGTAAGCGACGTTCGCAACCAAAACGGCACCCGTCATCCCGGATCGAGGCCTGTCTCGCTGAGGTCGCTGCGAAACTCCCGGCTCGAGCATTTTCCGACGAAGTGGCGACCGGTTCGTCGGAAGAAAACGCGATAGAGCAAGAACGAGAGCGCTCGAGATGGCTCGTCGTGGCTTTGCTTGCCGCTCTTCATCACCCTCCGGCACCCCACACCCCTACCGCACTCGATCAATCGGAAACTCGATCACATTCCCGCCCTCGCCGCCTCCCATTTCCTCCTCCCGCTCCGGGCCGGGACGATCGCGGTAGAACGGATTGGGCCGGGCGAGGCCACGGAACAACCGGTCGTCCAGATAGCTCGGCCGCAGCACGGCGCGCGGCGACGCCCCGCGCATGATCAATAGCGCATCGGCCTCCGCGATCTGGCTCAGCGCCGGACCCGCGCCCTTGCCGAGATAGCCATCGATCTCGGCCGCCGCCTGGGGGGTCGCCGCGCCGAAGAACTGCTGCACCGAGCAATTGTTGATGATGCTCTGCCAGTCGAGCGGATAGGTGCGCACGAGTTGCGACAGGTCCTGCCAGAAGCTCCAGACCTTGACGCCGTAGCCGCGCATCAAGGTCACGGCCGAGCGCAGCTCCTCGAGGGGGCCGAGCTGGGCCGCCTCGTCGAGCACCAGCAGCGTTTGCTTCGCCGGAATCCGCCGCCGCCGCGCCAGCACCGTCATCAGCACGCCGAGCCAGAGCCGCAGCAGCTTGCCGTGCGAGATCAGCTTGTCGGGCGGCACCACCAGATAGATCGTCATCGGCACGCCTTCGAGCACATGCTCGAGGTCGATCGTGCTCTCGGCGAGCGAGCCCTGAACCGGGCCAGCGCGCAGGAACGACAGATGCGACGACGTGCTCGACATGATGCCCGAGCGCGTGTTGGACGCCCGCGTCTGCAGGATGTTGGCGGCGGTAGCGATATCGGGATCGCCGGTGCGGTGCATGTCGCGCGCGGTTGCATCGAGCGCGGCATCGGGCTGCTCGATCAGGCTGCGCACCTCGCCCAGATTGCGCAGGGCCTGCGGCGAGCGTTGCGCGACATAGAGAATGAGGCCGGCGATGAGGGATTCCGCCCGCTCGTCCCAGAACGGATCCCGCACCGAGATGCGGCCCTGGATCAGCAGGCGCGCAATCACCGCCGCGTCGTCGGCCGCACTCGCCCCCTTGCTCGCGATCAGGTCCAGGGGATTGAGGCCGTCGAGCGACTTGGCGTCCGTCACAGCGAAGGGATCGAGCACGGCAACCGATTGCCCGAGTGCGCGCCGGCGGGCAGCGGTTACCGCATAGTTCTCGCCCTTGGGATCGACGACGATCGCAGGCCCGTCCCAGGTCAGCAGCGCCGGGATGATGCAGGAGACGCCCTTGCCGGCACCCGTCGGCGCAATGGTGATCAGGTGGCCCTCGCCATTGTGCCAGATGGGTTTCGGCTGGGCAGCGCCCGCCTTGCCTCGATCCTTGCGCTCGGGCTTCTCCCAGCCGATCAGCAGATCACCGGGCAGCTCCCGCCCGCGGGGGGCAGATTTCCTCGCCATGCGCAACTCCCTCACAACACGCGCATTTCACGGCCAGGTACGGCTGCCCTCGCCCGTACCCGATCCCTGACGCGCACTACACCGTTGCCCGGGCGCTGCCGCAATGGTTATCGGTCGAGCCTCTGAAAGTGCGAAGGCGAGTGTTGCGATGAAGGCACGCGTGTTTTCCGACACTGGCCAACGGATCGTCAGGACCCGCCTCAGGGCGCTACGGGTGTGTGTGTGAGCTCCCAGGCGAGCGACCGGTCACGAGCCTCGGCGAAGGCTCTGGCACGGCCGAGCATCTCGGCCTTCACCTCGGGCGCGAGCGGCTTCTGCGCCCCCCACTCCTCGATCGGCATCCGGCCGCTCTCGATCGCTCGGATCAGCTGCTCGATCTCGCCGGCCGCATGGGCCGGTGTCTGCAGCAACACGAGCGGCGACATGCGCGACGGGTTCTTGGGGTTGTGGCACGACGCGCAGGACTGATCCCGCAGCGACAGTGCGAGATTGCGATAGGCGCCGAGCATCGCCGCCTTGAAGGGATTGTCGTCGGACACCAGTCCATCGAAGAAGGCGACCCGCGGCTCGTCCCGGCCGCCCTCGCCTTGCCAGACCCATTGTCCATCGAAGGCCGGCGGCACGACCTTGGGGTAGTCGGCGAGCAGCGGCGCTCGTGTGGGATTGCGCGAGCGAAGCATGCCCCAGACCCGACCACCCATCGGATCGATCCGGAACACGAGCTCGTTCGTCTGCTCGTAGGCGCCCCATTTTTCCGGCAGATGCCAGAAGGGATAGGGATACTGGCCGGGCGGCAGCACATTGCGGAAGGCGGTCGCCGCGCGCAGCTCGACCCAGCTGTCATTGCCATCGCGCGTGACACGATAATCGCCGCTGAACATGAAGAGCGGCAGATAGAGCCCGATCATCACCTCGCTGCCGAGCGTGGTGAGCTTCAGCTTCCAGAACGGCACGTCAGGCTGGGGAGCGCCCCAGAGAATCCTCCCGCGCAAGAGCTTGCGCAACTCGCCGGACTGATAGAGCGCCGATCGGCAGCGATCGTAGGCCGCGACCTCGCCCGGAGGAGCGACCGGGCAGGCCTTGGCGAGCAGCGGCATCAGCGCTTCGATCGTCACGCTGGTCACGCTGCCCGGTTTCGCCTCGGTCTCTTCCGACCGTGCTGCCGTGGCCGTGGCCAGCAGCCAGGCGAGCGCTCCGGCGCCGACCAGCGCACGCACGTTGCGGTTCCTCGTCATGGCGCGAGCCCCCATTCCTCGGCCTTCACCCTGGCAATCAGCCGCCAGCTCCCCGCGCCGTCGGGCTCCACGATCACCGCCTCACCCTCGCTCAGATAGCCCGCTCCGAACACCTCCCCGACCGTGCCATGACTGACGAAAATGGAGTTGGTGCCGGGCATCGGCAGGATCTTTGCGATGTTGCGGATGTTGCGCCAGAGCTTGATCTCGGCGGGGTGGAAATCGGGATTGTCGCCGTTGAGGCGGATGTTCATGTCGCGCTCGAACCGCCCGAAGGCATGCCAGGCCGTGTCCATGCAGCGGCAGAACGGGCTTGCCCTGACGATGCCGATCGGGAGCTCGAGCTCGCGAAAGGTCGCGCCCATGGCCATGGCTTGCTCGATCCCTTCTTTCGAGAGGTTGCGCTGGGTCGCGCAATTGTCGAGCTGGGAGCCGTCGGGATCGGCGTAGTTGGGCGTCAGGCCATGGCGGAAGAAGATGTTGAACCCGCCCTTGCGCAACTTGGCGAGCAACTCGGCAGGCAACCCGCCCGGCTTCTGGGCCTCGGTGGCCGGCGCGGGCACCGTCTGGGCCCGGCCAGCGCCCGGACACACAGCCGTGACGAGCGCCGCCATGGCAGCAGCGACAAACAGAGCTCGCATCATCGTTGGGATTCCTGGCTGATGTTCAGCTCGATCACCAGAGCAGCCATGGACCCACGGCGCAATGCCGGACGCCATCAAAACCATGTGAGCATCGGCCCCGTGCGCAAGGCATGGTAAAGCGCTGATGAACCCGCCTGTTTGACCAGAGCACCCGGAGGAACCCATGACCGCCAATGAGCCCAGAATGCTCGACTTCGATCTGGGCGACACTGCGGACCAGATCCGTGAGACGGTGCGCAGCTTTGCAGCCGACGAGATCGCTCCGCTCGCCGCCGAGATCGACCGCACGGATGTGTTTCCCCGCCAGCTCTGGCCCAAGCTCGGCAGCCTGGGACTACTCGGCATCACGGTCGAGGAGGACTACGGCGGCAGCGGCCTGGGCTATCTCGAGCACACCATCGCCATGGAGGAGGTGAGCCGCGCCTCGGCTTCCGTCGGCCTTTCCTACGGCGCCCATTCGAACCTTTGCGTCAACCAGATCCGCCGCAACGGCAGCGAGGCGCAGAAACGGCGCCATCTGCCCAAGCTCGTCTCGGGCGAGCATCTGGGAGCACTCGCCATGTCGGAGCCGGGCGCGGGCTCGGATGTGGTCTCGATGCGCCTCAGAGCGCAAAGGAAGGGCGACCGCTATGTGCTGAATGGCACCAAGTTCTGGATCACCAATGGTCCCCAGGCCGACGTGCTCGTCGTATATGGGAAGACTGACCCCGATGCCGGCTCCAAGGGCATCACGGCTTTCCTGATCGAGAAGGGTTTCAAAGGCTTCTCGATCGCCCAGAAGCTCGACAAGCTCGGCATGCGCGGCTCGGAGACGGGCGAGCTGGTGTTCCAGGACTGCGAGGTCCCCGAGGAGAACGTGCTGGGGACGGCCGGCAAGGGCGTCAACGTGTTGATGTCGGGGCTCGACTACGAGCGTGCAGTGATGGCGGCAGGTCCGCTCGGCATCATGCAGGCGGCGATGGATCTGGTCGTGCCCTACGTGCATGAGAGGAAGCAGTTCGGCCAGGCGATCGGCACGTTCCAGCTGATGCAGGGCAAGCTCGCCGATATGTATGTGACGCTCTCGGCGGCACGGGCCTATGTCTACGCGGTCGCAAAGGCCTGCGACCGGGGCGAGACCACGCGCAAGGATGCGGCCGGCGCCATTCTCTACGCGGGCGAGAAGGCGACCTGGATGGCGCTCGAGGCGATCCAGTGCCTGGGAGGCATGGGCTACCTGAACGACAGCCCGGCCGGCCGCCTCCTTCGCGACGCCAAGCTCTACGAGATCGGCGCTGGGACAAGCGAGATCAGGCGCTGGCTGATCGGCAGGGAGCTGTTCGACGAGACGGCTTGAGGGCTCACTCGTGTCATTTTTGTTGAAATTGACAGGAATGCCAGTTCATGTCAGATTTCGGAAAATAGACGATGGAAGGGCTTTGGCCAGGTCCAATGGGATTGCGCAAGCTGCCGGCCAGAGCGAGCCGACCGTCGAGCCCATGCGCCTCACCCTCGGCCCCGGCGGCCGTGTGGTGATCCCGGCCGACGTGCGCCGCTGCATGGGCATGAAGGAAGGCGATACGCTGATCGGCGCGTTCGACGGCACGGAGCTCGAGGTCTTCTCTCTGATGGAGCAGGTGCGGCGGCTGCAGGAGATCACCGAGAAGTATCATCCCGAGCATGTGAGCCTCGTGGATGAATTCCTTCGGGAACGCCGGGCGATGTGGGGCAAGGAGGACTGACATGGCAACGCCCAAGGGTTTCTCGGAAGAGAGGCAGGCGGATTTGGTCCCTGCCCCGGTACAGCAGCAGGTCGAGCATTTCCGCGCGACTCTCGGCCCCGGCGGCAGGATCGTCATTCCGGCAGCCATCAGGCGCCGCATGGAGATCAAGGAGGGAGACGCGCTCGTTGGTACGGTTGACGGGAAGGAGGTGAAGCTCCGCTCCCTGAACGAGCTGATCCTGCAGGCGCAGGAGATCACACAAAAGTATGTCCCCGAGGGCGTCAGTCTTGTCGACGAGTTCTTGAAGGAGCGTCGCGCCATGTGGGGTGAGGAGGACTAGACCCAATGGCGAAGGTCGTGCTCGATGCATCGGCGGTGCTGGCACTCATCAGGCGAGAGAAAGGCGCTGACAAGGTCGCGCCCGTCATGAATGACGGGCTGCTGTCGTCGATCAACGCTGCAGAGGTGTACTCGAAGCTCGATGAATGGCGAGTGACCCCGCTCGAGCACGACGTCTACCACAGCCTCATCGTGAACCAGATCGTGCCCTTTGGTCCCGATCTCGCGTTGGTCACCGGTCGGCTCCGCCACATCACCAAACCCCTCGGCCTCTCGCTCGGCGATCGCGCCTGCCTCGCGCTCGCGCTGCGCGAGGGCCTGCCGGTCATGACCGCCGATCGGCACTGGACGAAGCTCGCGATCGGCGTCACGATCGAGTGTGTTCGCTAGCAGGCTTCAGCCGTGACCATCCTCAGATCGAGCATCATCCCTTCGTCCGACGCCTTCCGGGCGAATGCTGCCGCCATGGCCGGGCAGGTCGAGCAGCTCCGCCGGCTGCTGGCGACGATCGCCGAAGGCGGCAGCGCGGACTCGCGCAGGCGCCATACCGGGCGCGGCAAGCTGCTCCCGCGCGAGCGCGTAAGGCGCCTGATCGATCCGGGCTCGCCGTTCCTGGAGCTTTCCACGCTCGCTGCCTACGAGGTTTATGACGAGCCGGTGCCGGCCGCCGGCATCATCACCGGCATCGGCCGCGTGTCGGGCCGGGAATGCGTGATCGTCTGCAATGACGCGACCGTCAAGGGCGGCACCTACTATCCGCTGACCGTAAAAAAGCACTTGCGCGCCCAGGAGATCGCTGCCGAGAACCGGCTGCCTTGCATCTATCTGGTCGATTCCGGCGGCGCGAACCTGCCCAATCAGGACGAGGTATTCCCCGACCGCGACCATTTCGGCCGCATCTTCTTCAACCAGGCCCGCATGTCGGCGGCGGGCATTCCCCAGATCGCCGTCGTGATGGGCTCGTGCACGGCGGGCGGCGCCTATGTTCCCGCCATGTCGGATGAAAGCATCATCGTGCGCGAGCAGGGCACGATCTTCCTGGGCGGCCCGCCGCTCGTCAAAGCCGCGACCGGCGAGGTGGTCACGGCCGAGGACCTGGGCGGGGGCGACCTGCATGCACGCCGCTCGGGCGTGGTCGATCACCTGGCCGACCACGACGCAGACGCGCTCGATCGTGCACGCGCCATCGTCGCCGGCCTCAATCGGCAGAAGGGCGCGGGCCTCAACCTGCGCGAGCCGTGCGAGCCTCGCTACGACGCCGGCGAGATCGGCGGCATCATCCCCGCCGCCACGCGCCAGCCCTACGACGTCCGCGAGGTGATCGCGCGGATCGTCGACGCTTCCGCTTTCGACGAGTTCAAGCGACACTACGGCGAGACCCTCGTCACCGGCTTTGCGCACCTGACCGGCGTGCCGATCGGCATCGTCGCCAACAACGGCATCCTGTTCTCGGAATCAGCACTCAAAGCCGCCCACTTCATCGAGTTGTGCGCCCAACGCGGCATCCCGCTCGTGTTCCTGCAGAACATCACCGGCTTCATGGTCGGCTCGAAGTACGAGGCGGGCGGCATCGCCAAGGACGGCGCCAAGATGGTGACGGCGGTCGCGACCGCCAACGTGCCCAAGCTCACGCTCATCATCGGCGGCTCGTTCGGCGCCGGCAACTATGGCATGTGCGGGCGCGCCTACTCCCCGCGCTTCCTCTGGATGTGGCCGAACGCCCGCATCTCGGTGATGGGCGGCGAGCAGGCGGCGAGCGTGCTGGCGACCGTGAAGCGCGACAATCTCGTAGCCCAGGGCAAGGATTGGCCCGCCGCCGAGGAGGAAGCCTTCAAGTCGCCGATCCGCGCGCAATACGAGCGCGAGGGCCATCCGACCTATGCGAGCGCACGGCTCTGGGACGACGGTGTGATCGCGCCGGAGGACAGCCGCCGCGTGCTCGGCCTCGGCCTGCACGCCGCTCTCAATGCCCCGATCGAGCCGACCCGGTTCGGCGTTTTCAGGATGTAGCGCCATGGCCCATGTTCGCGTCGCAACGGAAGGCCCGCTCGGCCGCATCGTCATGAGCCGGGCGGAGAAGCACAACGCGTTCGACCAGGTGATGATCGCGGAGCTGGCGGAAGCGATCGATCGGCTCGGGCGGGATGCTTCCATCCGCGTGGTCGTGCTCGCGGGCGAGGGAAAAAGCTTCTCGGCCGGCGCCGACCTCGATTGGATGCGTCGCAACGCCGAAGCCGCGCCCGCCGAAAACCTCGCCGATGCCCGCTGCTTCGCCGCCATGCTGAAATCGTTCCACGAGCTCGCCAAGCCCACGATCGCGCTCGTGCATGGCGCGGCCTACGGTGGTGGCGTCGGCCTGACAGCCGCTGCCGACTTCGCGATCGCGACGCCAGACGCCCAGTTCGCGCTTTCCGAGGTGAAGCTCGGTCTCGTGCCGGCGGTGATCAGCCCCTATGTGATCGCCGCAATCGGGGCGAGGGCCGCGCGCGCGCTGTCGCTCACCGCCGCGCGCTTCGGCGCCGAGGAGGCGCTTCGGCTCGGGCTCGTTACGCGCGTAGTGCCAGCGGACGAGCTAGCGTCGGCAGAGCGCACCCTCGTCGAGCAGTTGCTCGCCAACAGCCCCGCCGCGCTCGCCGGTGTGAAGAGCCTGGTCGCCTCGGTGGCGGGCCAGCCGATCGACGAGGCGACCATCGAGGAGACCGCGCGCCGCATCGCCGAAGCCCGCGCCAGCGCGGATGGCCGCGAGGGCGTGGCCGCGTTCATCGCCAAGCGCCAACCCCGCTGGGTCGCCGGATGAGCGCGCCCTTCCGGAAGATCCTGATCGCCAATCGCGGCGAGATCGCCTGCCGGATCCATCGGACAGCGGCGCGCATGGGCGTGAGCACGGTCGCCGTCTACTCCGATGCCGACCGCGAGGCGCTCCACACCCGCACCCTCGACGAGGCGATCCACATCGGGCCCGCACCCGCGCGCGCGAGCTATCTGGTCGTCGAGCGCCTGCTCGAGGCTGCACGACGTAGCGGCGCCGAGGCGATCCACCCGGGCTACGGCTTCCTCTCGGAGAATGCCGAATTCGCCGTCGCGGTCGAAGCGGCCGGCCTCGTCTTCATCGGCCCGCCGCCGGCCGCGATCCGGGCCATGGGCTCCAAGAGCGCGGCAAAGGCTCTGATGGCCGCCGCGAAAGTCCCGATCGTGCCGGGCTATCACGGCGATGCCCAGGACGATGCGACGCTCGAGCGTGAAGGACGGCGTATCGGCACGCCGCTGCTCATCAAGGCGGTGATGGGCGGTGGCGGCAAGGGCATGCGCCGCGTCGACGATATCGCCCGACTCGGCGAGGCGGTCGCGTCCGCACGCCGCGAGGCCGAGGCCGCCTTCGGCAACGGCGCGCTGCTGATCGAGCGCTATGTGGAGCGGCCGCGCCATATCGAGGTGCAGGTGTTTGCCGATGCCCACGGCAACGTGGTGCACTTGTTCGAGCGCGACTGCTCGATCCAGCGCCGCCACCAGAAGATCATCGAGGAAGCGCCGGCGCCGGGCCTGTCGCCGAGGACGCGCGAGAAGCTCTATGCGGCTGCGATCGCGGCCGCCCGCGCCGTCGGCTACTGCAGCGCCGGCACCATCGAGTTCATCGCGGAAGCGGCAAAGCCCGACCGCTTCTACTTCATGGAGATGAACACGCGGCTGCAGGTCGAGCACCCGGTGACGGAGGCGATCACCGGCCTCGATCTGGTCGAATGGCAGCTGCGGGTGGCGGCCGGCGAGCGGCTTCCCCTCGCGCAGAGCGAGATCCGCGCGAGCGGGCACGCCGTCGAGGTGCGGATTTGCGCGGAGGATCCGGCACGCGAGTTCCTGCCCGTATCCGGGACCTTGCTCGACTGGTCGGCCCCCTCGGGCGTAGGACTGCGGCTCGATGCCGGAGTGGAGACCGGCAGCGAGGTCGCCATCCACTACGATTCGATGCTTGCCAAGCTCATCGCTCACGCCCCCGACCGAGCCCGGGCGATCGACCTGCTCGCCAAAGGTTTGGGCGAGATGCGGATCGCCGGCGTCGTCACCAATCGCGAGGCGCTGCTGCGGCTCCTCGATCATGCCTCGTTCCGCGAAGGCGAGGTCGACACCGGCTTGATCGCGCGCCATCCCGAGCTGCTGGGAAACGCCGCGCCGCCTTCCGCCCGCGCGCTCGCCCTGGTGGCGCTCGGCGATCATCTGGCGAGGCCCCCGCGCGGCCTGTCGCCCTGGGACACCACCGACGGCTTCGAGATTGCGGGTCCCCGAGCCCTCCATCAGCACTACGAGATCGCCGGCGAGGACGTCGTCATCGGCCTGACTGTCTCCGGTCACGCGATCTCCATCGCAACGCCCGGCCAGCAATTCGCCGCGCGCTCCTTACGCCTGACACCGGACGGTCGGATCGAAGCCGAGATCGATGGGATGCGGGCCCGCGCGCATTGGCATTCGGACGGCGACTGGCGTTGGCTGGCCTGCGGCTCCGAGCGCCTGCGCATCCGCAGTCTCGGCCCCCATGGCCGCCCACCCATCCCCAAGGGCGAAGCCGGCAGGTCGGGTGGCCGTGTGCTGGCACCGATGCCCGGCCGGGTCGGGCGCGTGCTGGTCGAGGCCGGCGGTACGGTTGCCGAGGGCGAGACCATGCTGGTGCTCGAAGCCATGAAGATGGAGCACAGCCTGCGCGCGCCGATCGCGGGCACGGTCGCCGCCATCCATGTGCGTGCCGGCGAGATGGTGGCGGAGGGCACGGAAGTGGCGATGGTGGTGGCGAGAACGTAGGTCTAAGCCGGTCAGGCCCTTCGCCATCCGAAGTCCGACAGACACCGTGCTCTGCCTCTTGTACGGATTCATTCCGTACGTTAGGATTAGCCACGGACCACCGAGGAGGGCTTCGAGATGCTACGACGTGCCATCGAGGGGAATCGGATCGAGCTGAGGATCAAGCCTGAAGAGAAGGCCATTCTCGCCCGGGCGGCGGCGATCGAGAACATGGACCTCACCAAATTCATCCTGCACAGAATTCTGCCGGAGGCTCGCGCCGTGATCGATCGCGCGGAGAGAGTCGTCATGTCCGAGCGCGACAGTCTGAAGGTGCTGGATCTGCTCGAGAACCCGCCGAAGCCGACCGCTCGGCTGAGGCGCGCCGCCAAGGCCGGTCATAACCTGTCATGACGCTCGTCTGGATGGAGGCAGCGCTCGCCCCCAACCATGATCGCAAGGGTTTCGACTGTGGCGAACCCGCTCTCGACCAATACCTGCGGCGATACGCCCGTCAGAATCACGAAAACGGAGGCGCCAGGACGTTCGTTGCCGTCGAGGCGAATGCCCCGGACAGCATCCTCGGCTACTATACTCTCAGTCCAGCCTCGATCGAACATACCCGGACGCCGGAAGTCGTGCGTCGCGGCCTCGGTCGCTACGAGGTGCCGGTTTTCCGCCTGGGCCGCCTGGCCATCGCCCGCACGATCCAGGGTCGTGGATTGGGCGGCGGCCTGCTTCTCGCCGCCGGCCGGCGTTGCATCCGGGTCGCTGCCGAGGTCGGTGGGGTGTCGCTGCTGATCGATGCCAAGTCGGAACGTGCAGCAGGCTGGTACGAGGGTTTCGGCGCTGCTCGTCTGGCGGACGCTCCGCTGACGCTGATCTTGCCGTTGCGGACCATTGCCGCGGCTGGCGGGGTATCGCCCTGATGCCGCTGGTGACGCGCCTCCAACGACGTCGTATCCATCGCTTCGGCGAGCGAATAGGATGCCGGCGGACCAAGGGGAGGGAGACGCATGCCGCACCACATCACGCGCCGGGATTTCGTCAATGGAGCGGCACTTGCGGTTGCCGCGGGCCTGACGCCGCTCGACCAGCTGCTCGCCCAGACCGCCGCGCCCTATCCCCCGGCGCTGACGGGATTGCGCGGCTCGCACGCGGGCGCCTTCGAGGTCATGCACGGGCTTGCGCGCGAGGGCAAAACCTATTCGATCGATGGCATGGCGGACGAGGAGAGCTATGACCTCGTCGTGGTCGGCGCGGGGCTCGCCGGGCTTTCCGCCGCCTGGTTCTACCGTGAGCAGGTGCCCAACGCCCGCATCCTCATCCTCGACAACCACGACGATTTCGGCGGGCATGCCAAGCGTAACGAATTCTCGGCCGGCGGGCGCATGATCCTGGGCTATGGCGGCTCGGAATCGATCGTGTGGCCGGACTACGGCAAGGCCGCCAAGCGCCTGTTCAGCGCGCTTCGCCTGGAGCCGGCCCGTTTCGAGCAGGAGAGCGTATTCCACCGCACTCTCTATCCCGGACTGAAACTCTCCAAGGCCACGTTCTTCGCCAAGGAGGCTTTTGGCGCCGACAAGCTGGTGACGGGCGATCCGACCGTGCTCGGCTTCGACGAGTTCGGCGCGAGCAACCCGGGCGCGCGCGGAATCGCAGCGTTCCTTGCCGATTGCCCCTTGTCGGATGCTGCCCGCGCCGGCGTGCTCGCGCTCTACGAGGGCTCCAAGGACTTCATGGCGGGCAAATCGAAGGAGGAGAAGCTCGCGATCCTCGGCAAGACCAGCTATCGCGATTTCGTCGACAAGATCTGCGGCCTGCCGAAGGATGCAGGCGACTACTTCCAGGGCCGCCTCAACGACAATTTCGGCCTCGGCATCGATGCGATCGCCGCCTATGACGCCATGGAGGGCGGACTGCCCGGCGCCAAGGGCCTGGGCATCGCCGACGAGTTCGACGCCCATGGCGACGAGCCCTATGTCCACCACTTCCCCGACGGCAACTCCAGCATCGCGCGGATGATCGTGCGCTCGCTCGTCAAGGGCGTGGCGCCGGGCCGCGACATGAACGACATCGTCACCGCGCGCTTCGATTACGGCAAGCTCGATCTGGCGGGCAGCTCCGTGCGCATCCGCCTCAACGCGACCGCCGTCATCGTCAGGAACGAGGGCAAGGGCGTCTCGGTCGGCTATGTGCAGGACGGCAAGCTCCACCGGGTCAGGGGACGGCGTACGGTCGTGGCCACCTACGGCATGGTGATGCCCTACATCGTGCCGGAAATCCCGGAGGAATCCCGCGACATTCTCAGCTCCAACGTGAAGTCGCCCCTCCTCTATACGAAGGTGCAGCTGAAAAGCTGGGAGAGCTTCGTCGAGCTCGGCGTGCACAACATCGCCGCGCCCATGAGCACGTGGTCGACCGTCAAGCTCGACTATCCGGTGAGCCTGGGCGCCTACCAGTTCCCGCGCGATCCCAAAGGTCCCGGCGCGATCCACATGGTGCATGTGCCGCTCGAGCCCAACCAGGGGCTGGACGCCCGCGACCAATGCCGCGTCGGTCGGCAGCGTCTGCTGGAGACCGAGTTCTCGGTGCTGGAAGCCGGCATCCGCGACCAGCTCCAGCGCATGCTGGGCCCCGGCGGGTTCAACGCGGCGCGCGACATCGAGGCGATCACGCTCAATCGCTGGTCGCACGGCTATTCCTACTATTGGAACAGCCTCTACGACGACGTGGAGGCGGGCGAGGCCAATGCCGAGAAGGCCAAGAAGCCGATCGGGCGGATCGCGCTGGCCAACTCCGACACCGCCTGGGACGCCTACGCGCATTCGGCTATCGCGGAAGCCGCGCGCGCGGTGAAAGAGTTGATAGGGGGCTAAAGCACGAGATCGGCCGACGTAAGATTGTCTACGCCCAACAGCTTGACGGAGAACTCGGCCTTGCTGTCGCCGTCCACGTCGCCGTAGAGGATCGCGGCGGTTTCGGTATAGACGACCCGCAGCTCGCGCGGATTGTCGCCGAAATCCTTCTCCCCGATCAGCTTGAAGCGCTGATTGCCGGAGCGCTCGGTGTTGGCGTCGATGGTCATCAGGTCGAGCCGGTCGAGGCCGTGTGTGAAGTCGGTGACGACGTCGCGTTGCGAGGATCTGGGGCCGCTGTCGGCGACGGAATTGAGATCGAACCGGTCGGCGCCCTCGCCCCCTGTCATCACGTCCATGCCGGTGCCGCCGCGCAGGAAATCGACGCCATCGCCGCCCGAGAGCGTATCCTCGCCAGCGCCGCCATAGAGGCCGTCGCCGCCCGCGCCGCCCTCCAGCCGATTGTCCGCGGCGCTGCCCCGGATCGTGTCTGAAAAGGCGCTGCCGATCACGTTCTCGAAGCCGATCAGGCGATCGGCGCCCTCGCTCGCACCTGCAAGCGACCCTTCCGCGAGATCGACCGCGAGCGCACCTGACGCGCGGGAGCCGTCATAGGTGTCGGCGCCTGCGCCACCGTCGAGCGTCTCGCTACCAGCGCCCCCGCTCGCCGTGTCGTTGCCGCCGCCAAGCTCCAGCAATGCCGTCAAGCGGCCTGCCGTGCCGTCATAGCGGTCGGCGCCGCCATCGAGTTGTACGAGCCCCGCGATCAACCCCTGGTTGATGATCGTTTCGCTGCCGGCCCGCCCGAAGATGGCGACCGGGCCCTCGATCGTCCCGCTGTTGACGAGCTCCGAGCTCGATCCCTCGACGGACAGAATTCGGATCGCGCTCGCGCCACCGACGATCGTGCCGGCATTGGCGATGATGGCGCCGTTGGCCTCGATCACCAGTGCATCGCCGGCTGCCTCGATCCGGCCGGAATTGGTCAGCTGAAACCCATCGGCGCCAATTGCGACCGCTGCCGCCAAGCCGACAATGGAGCCCGTGTTGTCGAGGGTGCTCGGGGCTTGGCCGGGGAGGGACACCACACTGACGGCCCACAGACCCCGCCCGACGATCGTGCCGGAATTGAGGATCTGATTGCCGCCGCCGGTCATCAGGATGCCGCCACCCGACGCGATTGCACCGGCGTTCCGCAGCAGCGTAGTGCCACCATGGGCGTCGATCGCGAAGCCTCCGGCCTCGATGCTGCCGGTGGCCGCGATCACAAGCTGGCTTCCTCCTGAAGTCGAGGCGGCACTGGCGCTGCCGCTGGCGATGCCAGTGCCGAGCCCCGCCGTGACAGTGCCTGCGAGGGAGACGCTCGCCCCTCCATCCGGCAACCGAATGGCCGCGCTAGCGGGTGCGGCGGCGTCAACGCTACCTCCCACGGCGATCACCAGCGTATTGCCGATGCCCGGCAGCACGAGCGCATCGCCCGTGGCGGCAGCAATGCTGTTCGCCTTGCCGATGGTCAGCTCAACCATGAGGGCCTCTCGCTGGCAAATCGCCGTGCACGCCATTCGAAATCGATGTTGGCAATCCCGGACAGACTATCGTCACGATTTGCCAGTTGCAATAGCAAAACCATCACGAGCAAACCATAAACAAGCAAACCACACACGAGCAAACTCCATAGCCGAGCCGCGCGAGCCGAATGCAGCCTTTGCGCACTGCGGCCACTCGGAGGTCGGAGGCATTCGCTCGATGAGCGGTATTAGAATTTTTTCGCTCTTATCGAGGCCAAAGAGCGCAAAGATCCTTATTTCCTGGACCATCTTGCCGCCTGGATGAGAAAAATCCATCTTACGTGGCGCTTTCTCCTCTGCGCGATGCCGCCATCGGTCCGGAGCCACGCCATGCGTTACTTCCCCATCTTCCTCGATCTCGATGGCCGCGACGTCCTGGTTGCCGGCGGCGGCGAGCAGGCGACACAGAAGGTCAGGCTGCTGCTGAAGACGTCCACTTGCATCTGGGTCATCGCCGAGTGCTTCGCGCCCGAGCTGATCGCGCTCGGAGTCGAGGGCCGCATCCGGCTCGAGCGCCGCGCTTTCGATGCCGCCGACGTCGCGGGCAAGGTCCTCGTCTACGCAGCGACTGGGAGTGAAACCGGCAATGCTCCCGTCATCGCAGCAGCAAATGCCGCCGGCATCCCCGTCAACGCGGTCGACGAGCCGCAGCACTCGAGCTTCATCACACCCGCGATCGTCGATCGAAATCCGGTCGTGGTCGCGATCGGCACCGAGGGAGCGGCACCGGTGCTGGCGCGCGAGATCAAGGCGAGGCTCGAGGCGAGCCTGCCCGCTTCGCTGGGGCGGCTCGCGGAGGCCGCACGAGCCTTGCGCGACCGGGCAGCGCTGGAGATCCCGGACGGAATTCTGCGCCGCCGTTTCTGGGAACGGCTGCTGGCCGGGCCGTTCCGTGCAGCGGCACTCGCTGGCGATTTGGCCAGCTCGGCACGAGCAGCCGACACTGAATTCCAGTCTGCAGCAATCGAAGCGAGCCCGCGCGGCCGGATCTCGCTGATCGGCTGCGGACCGGGCGATGCCGACCTGCTCACGCTGAAGGCGCAGCAACGGCTGCAGGAAGCCGACGTGCTCGTTGTCGACCGCCTCGTGGGCGAGGACGTGCTCGACTATGCGCGGCGCGATGCCGAGCGCATCCTCGTGGGCAAAACGCCGGGCGGACCTTCCGCCGGCCAGGACGAGATCAACCGCATTCTGGTGCGCGAGGGCCTGAAGGGGCGCCGCGTCGCCCGCCTGAAGGGTGGCGATCCGATGATTTTCGGCCGCGCCGCCGAGGAGATGGCAGCAGCCCAAGAAGCCGGTATCGAGGTCGAGGTGATCCCCGGCGTCACCGCGGCGCACGCGTGCGCTGCCCGCATCGGCATGCCGGTGACGCTGCGGGAGAAGGTGCGCGCCTTCACCGTGCTGACCGGGGCGACCGCCGATGGCACGCTCGACCACGACTGGAAGGCGCTCAGCCGGCCGGGACATGCCATCGCGATCTACATGGGCATGGCAAGCGCCGGCGAGGTCCGCGCCCGGTTGATCGGCGCCGGCGCCAGCCCCAAGACACCGGTTGTCGTCGTCGAGAACGGTACGCGCGCGAACGAGCGTGTGGTGGCGGCCGATCTCGGCACGCTGACCGAGGCGATCGCCGCGTTCGGCCTGAATGGACCCGCGATCATCTTCGTCGGGCTCGACTGGGACGAGGCTGGCCTTGTCCGGCCCGCCCATGTCGAGACCTATCACCCATCACCAGCGCGCTGGTCCTCGCAGCAGGTGGCGGAAGCAACGCATTGGGTGATGGGGTGAGCCATGGCCGACAAGACCAGAGACATCCGCCAGGTGCTGACGGCCAACCGGCTGAAGGATGGGCTCGTCGTGTTCATGGGCGAAGGCAGTGCCTGGACGCCCTGGATCGCCGAGGCGGTCATTGCCCGCACCAAGGATGACGCAGCGCGGCTCGAATCCCGCGGCTCCGAGCATGCCAAGACCAACATCGTAGTCGGCCCCTATCTCGCTGATGTGATCGAGGAGGCCGGTTCCGTGCGCTGCGCCCACATCCGCGAGCACCTGCGCACGCTTGGGCCATCGGTTCGCACCGACCTCGGCAAGCAAGCCGAGGGGCAGGTGGCGGACGCACGGCAGGGCCCGGCGTTCATCTGATGAGCGAATGGGGAGTAGCGAATAGCGAATAGGGGGAAGAGAACGGCAACCATTTTTTCTATTCGCTACTCGCTATTCGCTAAATCGACTCGAATAGCATCCAGCCGAAGAGGCCACCCATGTACCGCTACGACGAGTTCGACCACACCTTCGTCCGCGAGCGGGTCGCGCAATTCCGCGACCAGGTGAACCGGCGCGTCTCGGGCGAGCTCAACGAGGACGAGTTCCGTCCCCTCCGCCTGATGAACGGGCTCTATCTGCAGCTCCACGCCTACATGCTGCGCGTGGCGATTCCCTACGGAACCCTCTCTGCCAAACAGATGCGCAAGCTCGCCCTCATCGCCGACACCTACGACAAGGGCTACGGCCATTTCACCACGCGCCAGAACATCCAGTACAACTGGCCCAAGCTCGACGCCGTGCCCGACATCCTGGGGCATCTGGCCGAGGTCGAGATGCACGCGATCCAGACCTCGGGCAACTGCATCAGGAACGTCACCGCCGACCACTGGGCGGGCGTCGCCGCCGACGAGATCGAGGACCCGCGGCCCTGGTGCGAGCTGATCCGCCAATGGTCGACGCTGCATCCCGAGTTCAGCTTCCTGCCGCGCAAGTTCAAGATCGCGGTGACGGGGGCCGAGGAGGATCGCGCAGCGGTCGCCTTCCACGACATCGGCCTGTTCCTGAAAAAGAACGACCAGGGCGAGGTCGGCTTCAAGGTGCTGGTCGGCGGTGGCATGGGACGCACGCCCATGCTCGGCAAGGTCTGCCGCGACTGGCTGCCCAAGCACCGCCTGCTCGCCTATCTGGAGGCGATCATGCGCGTCTACAATCGCTACGGACGGCGCGACAACAAGTACAAGGCCCGCATCAAGATCCTGCTGCACGAGGAGGGTGACGTCGAGTTCCGCCGGATGGTGGAGGAGGAGTATGCCCGCATCCAGAACCCGACCCATCTGGTGCCCGACGCCGAGCTCGAGCGCATCCTCGCCTACTTCAAGCTTCCGCAGTACGACGATCTGCCAGCCGAGGATCCCCAGCTCGCCCACAATCTGAAAGCGAGCACAGCGTTCGCCCGCTGGCACGAGGTCAACGTGGCGGCGCACAAGCAACAGGGCTACGCGATCGTCAACGTGTCCTTGAAGCCGGAAGGCGGCATTCCGGGCGACGCCACCTCCGACCAGATGCGCGCGGTCGCCGACCTCGCGGACCAGTTCTCGCTCGGCGAGATCCGCGTCTCGCATCCGCAGAACCTGGTGCTGCCCCATGTCAGGAAGCTCGACCTGGTGGCGCTTTGGCACGCTCTCGAGAAGGCGGGGCTCGCGACCGCCAACATCGGCCTCGTCACCGACATCATCGCCTGCCCCGGGCTCGACTACTGCACGCTCGCGACCGCCCGCTCGATCCCGATCGCACAGGCGATCTCGACCCGCTTCGCCGACGCGGAGCGCCAGAAGCGGATCGGCCATCTGGAGATCAAGATATCGGGTTGCATCAACGCCTGCGGCCACCACCATGCCGGCCACATCGGCATCCTGGGCCTCGACAAGGCGGGCAAGGAATTCTACCAGGTGACGCTGGGCGGCTCGGCCGAGGAGGACGCTTCGATCGGCCAGATCGTTGGCCCGGGCTTCTCCTCTGACGGCGTGGTCGATGCGATCGAGCGGATCGTCGACACCTATCTGGGCGTACGCCAGGAGGGCGAGACGTTCCTCGCCGCCTACCGCCGGCTCGGGCCAGCGCCCTTCAAGGACGCGGTCTATGGCAAGGCCTGAGGCGCTCGCGGCTCGCCTCGCCGGCCTGCCTGCGAACGAGATCATCAGACAGGCGCTGCACGAGCTTTTCCCCGGCCGGATCGCGCTGGTGTCGAGTTTCGGGGCGGAGTCGGCCGTCCTGCTGCATCTCGTCTCCACGATCGATCCCGCGACGCCCGTGCTGTTCCTGGATACCCAGAAGCACTTCCCCGAGACGCTGTCCTACCGCAACCAGCTGGTCGAGCGGCTCGCTCTCACCGACGTCCGCTCGATCCGGCCCGACCCGGCGCTGCTGGCGACGCGCGATCCGATCGGCCAGCTCCACGCGCTCAGCCCCGACCGCTGCTGCGCGCTGCGTAAGGTGGCTCCGCTCGAGCGGGCGCTCGCCCCGTTCGATGCGACCTTCAGCGGCCGCAAGCGTTTCCAGGGCGGACTTCGCTCGGAGCTGCCGGTCGCCGAGCCGGACGGCGCACGGCTGAAGATCAACCCGCTCGCCAACTGGATGCCCGCCGACTTGGAGGCCCATCTCCTCGCGCACGACCTGCCGCGCCATCCCCTGGTCGAGCGGGGCTTCCTCTCGATCGGTTGCGCGCCCTGCACCGATCGCGTATCGGCAGGCGAGGACAGCCGCGCCGGTCGTTGGCGTGGGCTCGCCAAGACCGAGTGCGGGATCCATCTGCCGGCATCCGCGCTCAACGGAGATTCGAGGAGGACGCGCGTGCCGCTGATCAAGGACGGGGCCTATGTGGAGGACGCCTGGCTCAGGATCGAGGGCGAGGCTCCACTGCCCGACGACGGCGACGTGATCGTCGACTGGAGCCGGCTGAAGGAGGAGGCGAGCCTCGGCCACGCCCGCTCCGGGCGGCTGGGCGTCGTCTTCCCCAACACCGAGGACGCCAACGCCCTTTCCCCCCATCTCGGCCGCATCGCGCTGGTCGCGCTGGAATTGCCGAGCTTCACCGACGGCCGCGCCTTCAGCCAGGCCAGCGTGCTGCGCCATCAGTTGGGTTTTTCCGGCGAGCTGCGCGCGACCGGCAACCCCAAGGCCGACCAGGCGGCGTTCCTGGTGCGCTGCGGGTTCGACGCATTCGAGGTGCGCGGCACGCAGCCGCTGGAGGTGTGGAGCCGGATGCTGGCGTCGGTCAGCCGCGTCTACCAGCGCGGCTACTCGGACGGCGCGGGCGAGGTGAAGGCGTAAGCTGGCGCTGAGGCCAGCGGCCGAAGCCCAGCGCCACAATGTTGGGCTTCGCGAAGGGCTCAGCCCAGCCTACAGTATCGGTGCGGGGCCAATCCCGAGGAGGCGAGCCATGCGCGTGATCGACGGGGACGAGGTGCACAGGATCGCCGACTGGGGCCAGCTGGTCGGCGCGCTCACCGCCATGTACCGCACCGGTGTGGATGCGCTCGATCGCACCATCCTCACCCAGCCGGCGCCGGGCGGGCTCGAGAACGACTGCCTGATCCAGACCGCCTGGATGCGCGATAAGGCTTTCGGCCTCAAGATCGCCAACGTGTTTCCCGGCAACGTCGCGCTGGGCAAGCCGAGCGTGGTCGGGCTCTATGTGCTGTTCGACGGCAAGACCGGCGAGCCGACCGCCGTGATCGACGGG
>JANPDA010000144.1:0-9967 GCA_031431235.1 Hyphomicrobiaceae bacterium | reverse complement strand
GCAAGCCGTGCGGCTGGGAGCCGGCATCCCCACCATGGCCGACGGAGCGATCTTGGATGGACCCCAGGCCGAGAAGATCCTGACCGAAGGCAAAGCCGATCTCGTGGCAATCGGGCGCGAGTTGATGGTCGACCCGAACTGGTGCCTCAGCGCCGCGGTGGCGCTCGGCGTCGAGAACCCCTTCTCCGTCCTGCCGATGCCCTATTCGTTCTACCTCGAGCGTCGCGCCAAGGTGCTGGAGCGGTGAAGGGCTACCGCAGATAGCTGGCTCCGTTGAAATCGAGGGTCGCCCCGGTCAGATGGCGGGCGGTGCCGGTCGAGAGGAATGCGACGAGGGCTCCGATCTCGGCAGGCGGGATCCACTCGCCCATCGCCAGACCCGCCGTCACAGCCGCCTCGCCGCCGACCGCATTGGCCGCATCGACCGAAAGCTGCGTTCGCACGACGCCCGGCGCAATGCTGTAGGCGAGCACGTTCCGCTTGGCGTAGTGGCGGGCGATGGTCTTGGTCGCCGCTAGCACCGCAGCCTTCGAGGCGGCATAGCTGAGCAGGGCCGGGTTGCCTGGCCCCCGTTGCGCCGCCCAACTCGACAGCGTGACGATGATGCCGCCGCCCGCATCGAGATAGTGACGAACCGCGTGGCGCATCAGGCGCGCCGGCGCGAGCACGTTGACCCGCAACGCCTCGTCCCACACCCGATCCCAGGCTTCCTCCGTATCCTCGATGCCGCCAGCGAGCCGCATCACCGCGGCATTGTTGACGAGCACGTCGACGCGCCCGCGCCAGGCTTGCGCCGCAGTCCAGAGCCGGTCGACCTCCGCTGTCACGCCGAGGTTGGCGCCGATCAGATGAACGCGCTCGCGTGGCATGGCGCTCGCCGCCGCCTCGGCGCCTGCGCGATCCGAGCCGTAGTGCGCGATCACGTGGGCTCCGCAGGCGCCGATTTCCTTCACGATCGCCGCGCCGATCCCTTTCGAAGCGCCTGTCACCAGGATCGTCTTGCCCGCCAGATCGATCGTCATCCGCTTCGTCCTCCCGGTGAAAAACTGCTTGCGACGAGCTTGACAGCGGATCGGCCTGCTTGTGAAGCTGCCAGCAGCATGGCGGAGAAGATTATCCAGCAGAGCGGTTCACCAACCCCTGAAGCGGTCGCCATTGTCGGCGCCGGCTCGATCGGAGCGGCATGGGCGATCGTGCTTGCCGAAGCCGGCCTCGAAGTGCGCCTGCAGGACACGGACAGCGGGCGCCTGGCAGCTGCCACCAGCGAGATCGCATCCCGGCTCGAGGACCTCCGCGGCTTCGGCTTGACGCAAGCCTCCATCGACGACACTCGACAACGGATCCGCTGCTGTGGGGAGCTTGGGGAAGCGGTTGCTGGCGTTATCCATGTCCAGGAATGCGCGCCGGAGAATCTGGCTCTCAAGCAGCAGGTCTTCGCCGAGCTCGACCGACTTGCGCCTGCCGACGCCGTGCTTGCCAGCTCCTCGTCGTTCCTGCCGGCGTCGCAATTCGCGGGTGAGCTGGCGGGTCGTCATCGCGTGCTCGTGCTGCATCCCGCCAACCCGCCCTATCTGCTGAGGGTTGCCGAGGTGGTGCCCGCGCCATTCACCTCGCAGGCCTGCATCGATCGCACGATCGCCCTGATGCGGCGCGCGCGCATGGAACCGGTTCTGCTCAACAAGGAGGCCGACGGCTTCGTCTTCAACCGGCTGCAAGGCGCGCTCCTGCGAGAGGCCTACTGCCTCGTGCGCGATGGGGTGGTCTCGTCCGCCGACATCGATCGGCTGATGCGCGATGGGCTGGGCCTGCGCTGGTCGCTGCTGGGGCCGTTCGAGACGGTCCATCTCAACACGCGAGGCGGCATCACCGCCCATGCCGAGCGGATGGGGCCAGCCTATCTCCGCATGGGCCAGCAGCGTGGCCAGAACGATCCATGGACCGCGGACATGGTCGCGGCCGTTGCTGCCGATCTCGAAGTGCGCCGACCGATGGGCAACTGGGAAAGCGCGGTCGCATGGCGCGACCGGGCGCTGATGGCGTTGCTCCGGCAACGCAACCGCGAGCCGGTGCTCGAGCCCTCGGCCGGCGCCGCCGTACCGCCGATATCGGGCAAGGATTGAGCCTGGGATGCGCGCACGCGGCAGCGAGTCGATCGCGGACAATGAGCGGATCGTGATCACTTTCGAGGGGCACGCGATCGAGGCGCGCCGCAACGAGACGATCGCCGCTGCGTTGTCGGCTGCGGGCATTCTCGATTGGCGGCTGACGCGATCGGGCGCCAGGCGGGGCCTCTTCTGCGGCATGGGTGTCTGCCAGGATTGTCTCATCGCCATCGATGGCTGCGCCCAGCGGGCCTGCATGACGCGGATCGACCGACCGATGGAAGTCCGCCGCCAGGCCTACGAGGCCTCGAGTGCGTCACCGGCCAGCCTCGGGCCGGCGATCGAGAGTGGAGAGGCAGTCCTGGCGCCGCAAGTGCTGGTGATCGGCGGGGGAGCTGCGGGTCTGGCAGCCGCAACGGCTGCAGCCCGCTCGAGCGCCGAGGTGGTGCTGGTCGACGAGCGGCCAGCGCTCGGTGGCCAATTCTACAAGCAGCTCGCAGCCAGCCCCGACCTGCCCGCGAGCCGCTTTGCCGACCAACAGATGACCGTCGGCAAATTGCGCATCACGCGGACGCGCCAGGCGGGTGTGACGGTGCTCGAGGGCCATGAGGTCGTCGGCGCATTCGAGCCGGTCGCCATTCTGGTTGCGGGTTTGGGCGGGGCGCGGTTGATCATGCCGCAGCGGTTGATCGTGGCGACCGGAGCCTTCGAGCGGGCGCGGCCGGTGCCTGGTTGGACCTTGCCTGGCGTGATGACGACGGGAGCCGTTCAGACCCTGCTCAGGAGCTATCGCGTCATCCCGGGGCGCCGGGTGCTCGTCGCTGGCAATGGGCCGCTCAATCTGCAGGTGGCGCTCGAATTGGTGCGGGCCGGTGCTGCGGTTGCCGCCGTCGCCGAGGCTGCCCGCGCTCCGGCCGTCGGCGCGCTCGGTGCTGTCGGCCAGATGCTGGCGGGCAGCGTGGCGCTGGTGGCGAGGGGCGCGGCGATCATCGCGGAGCTGCGGGTGCGGGGGATACCGGTGCTCCATGGAACCGTGCTCGATCGCATCGAGCCGTACGCAGATGGACTGCGTATCGGGCTCGCGTCCTTGGGAGCGCCGCAACGCAAGAGCACCTGGGAAGCCGACATCGTGGCGATGGGGTACGGCTTCACTCCCGCCAATGAAGTGCTGAGGCTGCTCGGCTGCCGGCACCACCTCGATCCCGTCCACGGTGCGCTCGTGAGCGAGGTCGACGAGCAGGGTGAAACGTCGGTCGCGGGAGTATTTGCGGCTGGCGATTGCACTGGTCTGGGCGGCGCCCATGCGGCCGAGGTCAGCGGGACGCTCGCTGGAATGGCTGCCGCGCGGAGCCTCGGCCTCGCCATTGCCAGTGAGCTGGACGGGTCCGAGGGGCGATTGAGGCGAGCGTTGCGCCGGCACCGGACGTTCCAGTCGGGCTTGTGGCGGCTGTTCGCGCCGGCGGGCGATCTCTGGGCTCGCCCAGAGCAGGCGACCCTCGCCTGCCGCTGCGAGGAGGTGAGTTTCGGCACGATCGCAGCCGCGGTCGCGGGCGGGGCGGCCGCAGCGGGAAGCGTCAAGCGTCAGACGCGGTCAGGCATGGGAGCCTGCCAGGGCCGCTATTGCGGCCGATTTGTCGGCGAGAGCCTCGCCAATGGTGCGGGCGCCTTGGCCGGTGCGGACGCCGGCTGGGCCCCGCGCCCTCCGATCAAGCCGATGCGGATAGGGGCTTTGAGCAAGCTTCGGCTCCCCGACGACGAAGGGTGGTAGCTCGACCAGGCCCTCCGCCCTCACATCACGCCTTGCAGGGCAGGGTAGATGTCGTCGATCTCGCGGCAGACGGTGATCCCGAGCCTCTGCAACTCTTCGGTCATGTCGCGCGGCACGTCCTCGCCCACGACGTCCTGGTTGAGCGTGCCGCCCATCATGACGCGGGCTTCGACGCCGCGCGCCTTCAACTCGCTCTGCAGTCGCGCAGCATAGCTGAGCGCCATGCCGTTGTGGGTCGAGACGAGAATGGCCTTGGCTCGGTGGCGGGCCGCCAGCTCGGCGAAATCGTCGGGATCGACGTCGACACCGGCGATGATGGGCTCGAGGCCGAGCGCCTCTAGCGCGCTGGTGACGAGGTTCATGCCGAACTCGTGCACGTCGGTCGAGCCGACGATGACGGTCATGGGTCTGAGGATCGCCGTACCGTTGCGGGAGATGCGGTTGCGGATGGCGGTGCGGCGCTCGACATAATCGCGGAAGGTGTCGGTTGCGATCAGCGGCTCGTAGGCGGGGACAGCGGCCTCGGGTGTGGCGGCGGCGCCGAACTGGCGCTCGATGTCGGTCGCTCCCATGCGCCTGACTGCGAGGAGGAGCTGCAAGGGATCCTTGATATCGACCCCGAAGCCAGCGAGGCCATCGAGCAGGTTCCGGAAAAAAACTCTGCCGCCCGCAACGAGCCGGTCGCGCTCCGCCTCGATCGGCTCCCAGTTGACCAGCTCCATCAGGCGGGGGGCATCTTCGATGACGCGCCGGGTGATGTTGTGGGCCTCGACCGTCTCATCGAGGGTCGGCACCCGAAGCGGCTCGGTGACGGGGATCGGCAGCAGCGCGGCGCCGGTCTTCAGTTTCAGCTCCGTCAGCGCCAGATAGAGCATATCGAGCGAGAGGGCGGCGTAGTTGCGCTGGATGTCCTTCTCGTAGTGCGTCGTATCGCAGTGATAGAAGGCGTTCATGCAACCCGGCGGCTTGGTCGCTTCCAGCGCCATGGTGACGGCGGCCTTGCGCAGCGGATTGTGGGTTAGACCGCCCCAGGTCACCGAGAGCCGGCCACCGATCAGCTCCTCGACGAGATAGCGCTCGAACAGCGTCCAGCCGATGAAGGAGCTGTAGTCCGAGAACTGCGCGCAGTAGCCGTCGTCGAGATAGGATTGGACGACCGCGCCTTCCCCCGCCTTGGCGCCCATGATACCGAGGGCCTTCACCATCTCGCCCATCTGCTCGACGTCGCCGCCCTCCCAGGCCGGATAGTTCCAGGCGAACTGGCTCATGTTGCCGACATAGGAGACGCCGGCCTGCAGCGCGCTGATGGCGTTGTGCACCGACATCGGCGAGCCGATCATCATGTCGCCGAGCCCGGGCTGGATCGGCACCGTATTGGCGACCTCGACCCAATCCTCCGGCTCGACCAGCATCGGGCCGGTCTCCTTGGCGGCCGCGCCCCAGCGCTCGCGCGGGATGCCCATGCGCCGGTCCATCTGGAAAGTGAAGCGGTCGATGCGGAAGCCGCGCTTCTGGCTCTCCTCCCAGACATGCCGCAAGCCTGCACGCGCCTCGGTCCAGTTCTGCGGGCCGAAGTTCATGCACGTCATGATGCGCCCCTCGGCCAACATCTTGCGCTTGTACTCGGCTTCCGAGCGCACGCCATGCTCGCGGCACAAGAGGCTGCGGCCGAGGCTGAAGGTGGCAGCGATCCTGCGCCCCTCATCGAGCAGCTCGCGACCGCTCGGCAGATCGGGCGGCAGCAGCGTCACGGTTTGGTCTTGCCGCATGGCGGACACTCCTTCGCGGATGAGTGAGGTTGGGCTCAGCGGCACAGGAAGCCGCCGGCCAGCGGGTCACCCTCCTCGACGACGAGATTGGAGAAGGCCGTGATGAATGCGTTGCCGCGGATCGAGGGATGGACCCGCAGGTCCCGGCCGGACCCCGTCACGCGCTCGATCCGGCAGTCGAAGCGGGTGGCAAGCACGCCTTCAGCCGTGAACGCTTCGCCGATGGCGAGCCGGCCGCGGTCGTGCAGCAGTGCAAGCCGGGCGCTGGTGCCGGTCCCACAGGGCGAGCGGTCGAATTTGTTGGCTTCGAGCACGACCAGATGGCGGGCGTGCCGCGGGCCCAAATCCTCGTGAAACAGCACGCTGGCAACGGCCTCGGTCCCGGCTCGGTGAGGGCGGGCGTTGAGGGCGGCCTTGATGGCGGCACCCTTGTGGCAGAGGTCGGAGGTGGTGTCGGGCCGGATCGGCCAGCCGAGGCTTGCCGCATCGACGATGGCGAAGCGCCCGCCGCCATAGGCGATATCGGTTGGGATGCGGCCAAGGCCCGGCACGTCGATCTCGATGTCGCGCTCGAGCACATGGCAGCCGACATTCTCGATGTGGATGCCGATCACCCGGCCTCGCTCGGCCTCGATGCCGACCGTCACGATGCCGGCTGGAGTCTCGAGCGTGAAGCGCCGCTCGCCATCCCCGACCTCGATCTGGCTCACTGCTGCCAGCGTCTTGGCGAGGCCCATGGTGCCGTGGCCGCACATGTCGAGATAGACATAGGTTGAAATGAAGAAGGCGCCGAAGTCGGCATCGTGCGAGGGAACGAGGATCGCGCCGACCATGGCCGCATGGCCGCGTGGCTCGTGCAGCAGGGCGGCGCGCAAGCCATCGTAGCGCTCGCGGAAGTCGTCGCGCTTGGCCTTCACGCTCGAGCCGGCGAGCGGTGGCAATCCGCCCAGGATCACCCGGGTCGGATGGCCACCGGTGTGCGAGTCGATCACCTGCACCGTGCGCGTGAACGTGACCACCATGATGGCCCTTTCCGCCTCAACCGGCGTTGACGAGATCGCGCGGCTCGCCGATCCGGTCGAGATCGGGCAGCGCCTTGCGTACTTTCGGCATCACCTCGGCGGCGAACCGCTCCATCGAGCGCATCGACCGCTTTCCGTCCATGCCGCCGAACTGCATGAAGCAGCTGATGTGGATCGGATTGAGCGTCTTGATCTCGTTCACCATTCGCTCGGCGCAGGTGTCGGGATCGCCGAAATAGACGTTGCTCGCAATCCGCTCGAGCGAAGGCTCGTCGGCGAAGGGAACGGGATCGATGAAAGTCCCGTTCAGCTTCTCGTACTTGCCGCGCAAGGCGAGCGCGATCCGGTTGGTGAAGAGAATCCGCTCGGCCGCTTCGAGCGCGTCCTTCTTGTCGTCCGTCACGTAGACGTAGCGCTGGTAGGCGAACTTGAGCTGCTCGACCGGCACCTTGGCCGCGCGGAAATTGCTCTCCACGTGCTGGCGCACCTTCAGTAGCGCATCAGTGCCGTTGAAGCCGACCGTGTGGAATGAGATGTAGCCCTTCCTCGCCAGGCGCTGGAGCATCGCAGGCTCGTTGCCGGCAATGTAGACGGGCGGCATCGGTTGCTGCAGCGGCCTCACTGCGATCGGCATCTCCGGCAGCTTGTAGTGTTTGCCGTCATAGCTGAAGGAAGGCTGGGTGAAGGCGCGCTCGATGATGTCCATCATCTCGTGCGTCATCGCCCAGTTGTCCTCGAGCTTGACACCGAAGCGCTTGAACTCGAAGTCCTGGTAGCCGGCGCCGATGCCGATCACCGACCGCCCGCCCGAGAGGATGTCGACCATCCCGATTTCCTCGAGCAGCCGCACCGGCTGGTAGAGCGGCAGCACCAGGATCGCGGCCCCGAGCTTGATGCGCTTGGTGTGGGCGGCGAGGAACCCGGCCATCACGTGCGGCGAGGGGCACATGGAGTAGTTGGAGAAGTGATGCTCGGCGAGCCAGGCGATGTCGAAGCCGACGTCCTCGGCAAGCTGCACCATCGCGAGGTTGTCGGCGTAGAGGCTCGCAATCGACTGCGAGGCATCGCGCTGAGTCATCAGGCAGAAAAGGCCGAGCTTCATAGCTGTCTCCTGGATCAGATACCGACGATCGTTTCGCCGCCATTGGGGCTGATCACCTGGCCGGTGATGAAATCGCTCTCGTGGCTGCAGAGAAAAAGCACGGTGTAGGACATCTCGATGCACTCGGCGTAGCGCTGCAAGGGAATGCGCTCGGCCTGCTTGTTGATGTAGTCCATGCCGCCCTTTTTCAGCACCATCTCGGTGATGACTCCGCCCGGCGCGATGGCGTTCACCATGATGTTGAAGGGGGCGAGCTCCTTGGCCCAGGCTTTCGTCAGGCCGAGCAGGGCGGCCTTGGCGCCGCAATAGTGCGAGTGCGAGGAATGGCCGACCATGCCCCAGATCGAGGAGACGTTGACGATCTTGCCTTGCCGGCGCGCCTTCATGCCGGGCACAACGGCCTTGGTCGCGAAGAACGAGCCCTTGACATGGATGTCGAAGATCCGCTGCCAGGCCTCCTCGGTAATCTCCTCGATCGTTCCGGGCGTGTCGATGCCGGCATTGTTGATGAGGATGTCGATGCGCCCCATCGCCTTGTCGGCGGCGGCGATGGCGCCTGCCATGCGAGCCGTGTCGGAAATGTCGCCGACGATCGTATGCACCTGGACGCCCTTGGCGCGTACCTCGGCTGCGGTCGAGGCGAGGAGATCGCCATCGATGTCCTGCAGAACGATGCCGGCGCCTTCCTCGGCAAAGAGCAGCGCATGGCTCCTCCCCATGCCGCGGCCAGAGCCTGTGATCAGGGCGACCTTGCCATCGAGCATTCCCATCGAGCCGATCTCCTCGTCAAATGCCGACGATGCTCGCCCCGCCATTGGGGCTGATGACCTGGCCGGTGATGAAATCCGACCGCGGCGAGGCCAGGAACGTGACGAGATGGGCAATCTCCTCGGGCTGCGCCCAGCGGCCGAGCGGCACCTTCTTCTCGGCCTCGCGGATGCCGGCCGCGCCGTCCTTCTCCTTCAGTGCCATCTGGCTCCAGACGCCGCCCGGGGCGACGGCATTGACCTGGATGTTCCAGGGTGCCAGCTCCTTGGCCCAGGCCTTGGTGAGGCCGAGCATCGCGGCCTTTGCCCCGCAATAGTCTGACGCGTTCTCGTTGCCGACGAGGGCCCAGCGTGACGAGATGTTGATGATCTTGCCCTGACGCCGCGCCTTCATCCCGGGAATGGCGGCCTTGAGGGCATTGAAAGCCGGCGTCACGTGCACCGCGAAGATGCGGTCGAAGAATTCCGGCGTGGCGGAGTCGAGCGTGGTAGCGCTGCCGATGCCGGCATTGTTGACGAGGATGTCGAGGCGTCCGAGCTTGGCTACGGTCTCGGTTATCATCGAGCGCACCAGTGCGCCGTCTGCGATATCGAAACTGAAATGCATCGCGCGGCCGCCCTGCTGCTCGATCAAGTCCACGGTCTCGGCAACACCCTCGCCGTTGATATCCTGTACGGCAAGCGCGGCACCCCGCTCGGCCATCAGCAATGCGTGCGCGCGCCCCATGCCGCCAGCGGCGCCGGTGACGAGAGCGACCTTGCCTCGGAGCTCATCCTCGCCGACCGTCATGCTCAACCCTCCTCGACCAGAATGGTGTCCGATGCTCGCCAACACAGCTCGATGCTGGTGCCCGGCGCGCGCAGATCGGCGCTGCGCTCGGACGCCAGCCTGACCGTAAGCGTTGCCCCCGAAGCCAAGTCCACACGGTAGCGCAAGCTGCCCGCAGTGTAGACGGCATCGGAGACGGTGCCCATGATGCTGTTCTCATAGCTGCCATCCCCCGAACCGATCCGCATCGACTCTGGCCGGACGCAGGCGACACTGCCTGAGCCTGCAGCGGCACGCAGCGTGCCCCCCTCGCGCGTCTCGATCTCGATGCCCCCAGCCATGGGCCGCTGCTCCAGCACCTGGAACAGGTTGGCCTCGCCGAGGAAGCTTGCCGCGAACCGGCTCCTGGGGTGCTCGTAGAGGTCGCGCGCCGTGCCGACCTGCACCAGACGGCCCTCGTTCATGATGCCGATGCGGTCCGACATGGCCGCCGCCTCGTTCTGGTCGTGGGTCACGTAGAGGACGGTTGCGCGCAGCGCTCGCTGGAACTGCTTGATCTCGTACTGCATCTCCTCGCGCAGGTTCTTGTCGAGTGCAGAGAGCGGCTCGTCCATCAGCAGCAGCAGCGGCTCATAGACAGCGGCCCGCGCGAGCGCCACCCGTTGCTG
>JANPDA010000143.1:0-3774 GCA_031431235.1 Hyphomicrobiaceae bacterium | reverse complement strand
CGTGGTAGCCTTCCCGGTGCCCGATGTGAACGTCGAGATCGCGGCGATCGCAATCGTCGGGTCGTAGTAGCGGGCGTTGAGGTAGATGAGCCCGGTCTCGGGGTCGTGCTTCTCGCCGATGTAGCCCTTGCTCTGCGACAGTCCGGGGAACTGGTCGCCGAATGGCAAATAGTTCGCCCGCTCGGCGACGCTGCCGGCGGCATCCGTGATGAGCCGGATCGTCGCGAGGTGGTCGCGGTGCATCCAGGTGGTGGTCGCGCCGACGCGCTTGGCGTCCGGGTGCAGGTATTTCGTCCAGACGCCGGCCTTCAGCTCGACGTCGCTGCCCAGATAGAGCGTCTCGACCAGGCTCGTGTCCGTCTTTTTCAGGCGTTTGCCGTCAGCGCCATAAGCGAACGTCACGCCCGAGATGGCGGTCGGCCGGTTCTCGCCGTCCCCCGCCTTCGCGGGGGCAGGCTAGGTGAAGCTCCGGATGCCGTCCGTCAGCGCATTGCCGTTGGCGTTGTAGGTGAACGACCGCGAGCCCGCCGTCAGCGGCGCATACGGACGCGGCGCGGAGGCGAGCGGGTAGGTGTAGCTCCCGACCGCGGAGTTGAAAGTCATGCCTGCCCCCGCGGAGGCGGGGGTTGCCGTTGAGGGCGTAGGTGAAGCTCTGGTCGAGCGCGTTGTCGCCCACGTTGTCGGCGTTCAGTAGCCGGTCGAGGTCGTCGTAACCATAAACCCAGCTCTCGGCCGTGGCGCCTGCCGACGTCACGGTGCTGATCCGCCCGGTGGCCGCCCGCGTGTAGTCGAGGTCCATCAGCGTGGTCGACACACGCTTGTGCTCGACACCCATCAGCCAGCCACGCGGGGCGTTGTAGGTGAAGACGGAGGTGACGCCATTGGCGTAGGAGGCCGTCGTCACCAAATCCTGAGCGGCGCGATCCGCTCATCGGCTGCTGAAGTAGAGAACCTCGATCTCCTTCAGCGCCTCGCGCGGCTCGGCAATCGAGACGAGAGTCTCGATGCCGGGTCGCGACGCCCGCTCGAGGGTGATGACGTAGCGCGCTGGCTCAGGATTGAGCTGGCAACCGGGCTTCATCATGTGGTGGTGCCAGCCCTCGCGCGCGGCGACGCAGGCGCGCACGGAGCGCACGAGCGGGGGCGCGTCGGGGTCGGGATCGATCACGGCGTCGGCCCCGATATCGGCGCCATGCAGCAATGACACCAGGCGCTTGGCAAGGCCGGCGAAGCTCGCGGGCGAGAACGCGCAGAGCGCCGCTCCCGTGTCCGCATTCTCGATCAGGAACGCATGGCTCCCAGGCCGTGGATTGTAGACGCACGTGGGGCCGAGCACATGATAATGCCAGTCGGCACCCGCGGCCGCGAGGCTCTGGCCGATCTGCTCGCAGTCGGCGGCTGCGATCTCGGTGAAGCGGAGTTGCTGTTGAGGCATGGCTTCTCCTCGGGCATTCGATTGAGCGTGGTGACGGCGTGTTATAACAAATGGCAACCGGCCTGCCGAGTGGCGGCGGGCGGTTGAGACTGGGAGGCGTACGTCGAGGATGGGCGCACTCGAGCGCATCGATGCCACGATGCAGGGCGTCGGCTGGCTGCGCAACGGCAAAGAGCCCCGGGTCGAGCGGCCCCCGCTCGGGGAGGACCGCGATTGCGATCTGGCAGTCGTCGGCGGCGGTTTCACGGGCCTGTCGACGGCGCTGCATGCCTCGGCAGCCGGCCTCGACGTGGTGCTGCTCGAAGCCGGCACGATCGGCTGCGGCGCCTCCGGCCGGACGGGGGGCTTTGCGGTTCCGCATTTTCCCGGCGCCGTCCGGCCGAGCAGCGTCCCCGGATTGATCGGCACGAGGCGAGGCAACGCCCTGGTCGAGCTCGTGGGCGCGGGCCCCGACCGGCTGATGGAGCTGATCAACCGCTACCAGATCGCTTGCGACGCGCGCCAGAACGGCTGGATCCAGCCCGCCCATTCGCCACGGGCGTTGCAGAAAGTGAAGGCCATCCATGACGATTGGCGGGCGCTGGGCGCTGCGGTCAGCTGGCTCGATGCCAAGTCGTTCCACGACATGACCGGGGGCGCTCGCTATCTGGGCGGCTGGTACCATGCCAGCGGCATCCACTTGAACGGTTGGGCACTGTGCCTGGGGCTCGCGAGGGCGGCGGCCCAGGAAGGGGCGGCGATCCATGAGCGCAGTGCGGTCACGGCAGTCGGCCGGGCAGATGGCCACCCGGTGCTGACCGTGAACGGCCACCGCGTGCGGGCGCGTAAGGTGCTGCTCGCCACCAATGGCTACACCGCGCCGCTGGTTGCAAACGAGGAGCGCTCGGCCGTACCGGTGCATCTGTTCCACGTGACCACGGTGCCGCTTCCCGCCGAGCTCAAGGCGCGGGTCAATCCGCGCGAGCTCTGCTTTACCGACTTGCGCCGATCGGGCGGCTTCCATCGCTTCGATGTCGAGGGGCGGGTGATCTCGGGCGGGGCCGTGTTCGCGCTGGCCAATCGCCGTGCCTATTCCCAGGCGCATGCGCGCCGGCGGATCGCCGAGATCTATCCGGAGCTGCACGGTGTCGCGCTCGATACCTATTGGGAGGGGTGGTGCGCGATCACCCGCGACTACATCCCCAGAGTGCAGGTGCTGGCCCCCGAGGTGTATTGGCTCGGCGGATTCTCTACCCGGGGCGTGGCGCTCGCGCCGAGCATCGGGAGAGCATTCGGAGAGTTTCTCGCCGAGCGCCGGACGCTCGAGGATGTGCCGCTCGAGGTCGTCGACGGCGTCAGGCGGTATCCCTGGCAGCCGGTCAAGGCTGCCGCCGCGCGCGTGATCTATCCCTATTATCAGGCGCTCGACCGGCTCGGGCTCAGTTGAGGAGACGTCGATGAGCGCATTGGCCGGCAAGACGGCGGTCGTCACGGGCGGAACCGGTGGCATCGGGACTGCGATCGTGACAGCGCTGGTGGAAGCGGGAGCGCTGGTCGTGAGCGTTTCTCTCGACCGCGACGAGCTTGCCGCGCATGCGGCGGCAACCGGGGCCGAAGCGCACTATCTCGACGTCGCCGATCGCGCTGCGGTGATGGCGCTGCTGGGGCCGCGGCGCGTCGATATTCTCGTCAATGGTGCGGGCGTGCTCGGCGTCACGGGCACGCTCTACGACTTGCCGGCGGATTCGGCGGAGCGGATCGTCATGGTCAACATCCTCGGGCTGCAGAACTGCCTGCAGGCGGTAGTGCCCGGCATGCGCGAGCGCGATGACGGGCATGTGGTCAACCTCGGATCGATTGCCGGTCCCTATCCTTCACTGGGGCAGCCGATCTACAGCGCGACCAAGGCAGCCGTGCACTCGATGTCGGCAAACCTTCGGATGGAGCTCTACGGCACGCACGTGCGGGTGACCGAGATTCGGCCCGGTCGGGTGCGTACTGGCATGCATGCCGAGATGTTCGGGGGCGATCACGGCGTTGCCAATGCGCGGGTGTACGACCCCCACGAATGCATGGAGCCGGGCGACGTCGCCGATGCGGTGCTATGGGCGGTGACGAAGCCCGCCCGCCTCAACGTCACGCAGATCGAGCTGGTCTCGACCCATCACGTCATCGGCGGCGTCCGCTTCAAGCGCAAGGACGAGGCCTAGTCAAGAGTGGTGAATGCCATGAAGATCGAAAAGAAGCTCGAGCAGATGGGCGTGCAGCTGCCGATGCCGGAAGGAGCGAGCTACTATGGCGCGACCTACGGCACGATGAAGCCGTTCCACATCATCGGCAACGTGTTGCATTTGTCGGGG
>JANPDA010000142.1:0-2257 GCA_031431235.1 Hyphomicrobiaceae bacterium | reverse complement strand
ATGCCGTTCACGGTGAAGGAAGTAAAGGGCCTTTCGCCCGGCAGCAGCGACCACGACTCGTTCCTTGCCGCGAACGTGCCGGGCTTTTTCTGGAATCAGAAGGGCAAGGCCAATTACACGCATGCGCACCACACGCAATTCGACACGTGGGATCAAGCGATCCCCGAGTACGAGCGCAACTCTTCGATCGTGATCGCCGTCGGCGCGCTCGGCATCGCCAACCTGCCGCAATTGCTCTCGCGCGAAGGCCTCAAAGCCGCGGGCGGTGGACGCGGATTCGGCGGGCGGCGCCTGGGAGTGCAGCTCTCCGAGGAAATGTCGATCGACGAATTGGTCGAGGACGGCCTTGCGAACAAAGCCGGCCTCTTGATCGGCGACAAGATCGTCAAGATCGGCGGCAGCCCTGTGGCCGACTCGATGGAGATGCGTGAAGCGCTCACGTCCGGCCCGCAAAAGAACAAAGTCACCGTGTTGCGCAAGGGCAAGGAAGTGACGGTCGAGATCGAGTTCCCCGCCAATTCCGCCGGTGGCGGCATGGGTCAGCGCTTGGGCCTGCGTTTCGGCGAAGGCCTGGCGATCGCAGAAGTCACGGCCGACAGCGCGGCTTCGAAGGCCGGACTCAAGGCCGGCGACAAGATCGTCAAGGCCGGCGATTCCAAGGTCGAGAGCATGCAGGACCTTGCTCCGGCGATGTTCGGCGGCGACAGTACGCTGGCGCTCGTCGTGCTGCGCGACGGCAAGGAAGTGACGATCAAGCTCGAGATTCCTGAGCGGCCGTAGTTGAGCAGGTAGCGCGCGAGCTACCCGATAGAGATGCGGCTGTGGTCCCCGGCGACGGCATCGTTGGCCGGGGACCGCCAAATCGCGAAGGTCGCCCGCGTGGAAGGGGGCAGATCGATCCGCAGGATCGTCGGGGCATTAGATCAACTCTCGTCTCTGCATCGCTGTCGGCGAAATGCGATGCCGATTGCCAGGAGTAGGTCGATCGAATGTACCGGCAAGCTCGGCCGCAGCTCCCGTCATGCAGCAGGCTTCAAATTCTCACGAATGATGCGTGGATGTCGCGCCGCGATGCGCAGGAGCGCAATGGCAGGACCTTCCGGCTTGCGCCTGCCCTGCTCCCAGTTTCGCAGTGTGTGGACGCTGATGCCCATCGCCCGCGCAAACTGCGGCTGGGTGAGTCCGACGAACCGTCGTAGCGCAGCGACATCTTCCCCCGACTCGAATTTTCCGGCCTGCAAGCGCTTGCGCAGACGCGCCGAGATCGCATGTGCGAGTTCTCGCTTGGTGAGTTCCGGGATATTGGTCATCGAGATTCAGCCAGGTAGTTACTGGTCAGTCCACGCGCTCGCTGACGAAGCACGGGTTGGTTGTGCAACCGCGACACCTCCGGCACTTCCCGATCAGAACGATATGCCGATGCCAGGGGAATTGTGCAAGAGCCACTTGCATCATTGTCCGCTTTGGCCAGACCACGGCGGAGGCGCGATGCGCACGACTTTGCCGGTCGACCGCATCAGATCCCCCTAAGGTTTGGTCTCGTTCGTGCGCGGAGGCCGCGGGCACTGGAAGATCAGATGCAGGGGTGGTTAGACCGCCCGTCTTGACGCATCCGGTGCGGCGGCGCCGCGCAGCAGTCCTTCAACGCTCAGGTCTTCATCGACATCCGGCCAGTGAATCCCTTGGCCGTCACCAATCAGCCGCCAATTGCGACGTTGGGCCGGCTGTGCATGAAGGAGATTAGGGAACCAAACAAGGGGGACGATGACTCGACGCCCATCCGCCAAGTCCACAGACAATGTGTCGTCGTCGACCGTCACGGTGACGGCTCGAGGGTCCATGCTAGGCCTTGAAGAAGTCATGCCATGCCTCCTGGAACTCCCGTTGATGTTTGACGACTTCGCGCTCGAGCCGACGGAGCTCGTGTCCTCCGAACCGACTCGACGATGCTAACGATATCGGATCGAGCCAGAACTTGGCAACGGCACCGGCCTCCTCTATGTGGATGTGAGGCGGCTCCGATCCTTCGTTGCTGTAGAAGAAGAACCGCGTCGCACCAATCCGACGAACGGTAGGCATTGCTGTCAAGGTTACCCCGCGTGGATCTTGACCACCAGGGTCGCGGACCTTGTTGCCACCTCGATGCCCCCGTTCCCGAGCTCACCCCTACCGCCCGATCCGCCAAACACTTGAGTTTGAGCGGCAGACTCAAATACTCCCGGGCTGTCTGCTCGAACGATGGGTCCGGGCTTGGCAG
>JANPDA010000141.1:0-3895 GCA_031431235.1 Hyphomicrobiaceae bacterium | reverse complement strand
GGATCGAGCGCGGCGCGGGCCTGATCGAGCGTCACCATCTGCAGGTTGGCGCCGAGCCGGATGCTGCCGGCGTCGGGGGCGAGCTCTCCCGTCAGCATCTTCAGCAGCGTCGTTTTCCCCGCGCCGTTGGGTCCCACGATGCCGACCCGGTCGCCGCGAGCGATGCGCGTCGAGAAGTCCGCGACGATCACCGCCTCGCCATAGGCCTTGGCAATCTCGCGCGCCTCGATCACCAGCTTGCCCGACGTCTCGCCTTCGGCCGCCGCCATCTTGACCGTGCCGATGGCGCGACGCTCCGATCTCACCATCTCACGCATGGCATCGAGCTTGCGCTTCCGGCCTTCGTTGCGCCGGCGCCGTGCGGTGATGCCGCCATAGTGCAACCATTCGATCTCGCGTGCGATCCTGCGGCCGAGCTTGTGGCGTTCCTCGGCTTCGAGCGCAATTGTCTCGTCGCGCCAGGTTTCGAAGTGCTTGAAGCTCTTCTCGAGCCGGCGGGTGGTGCCACGATCGAGCCAGACGACGGCGCGTGACAACGTCTCCAGAAAGCGCCGGTCGTGGCTGATGAGGACGATCGCCGAGCCGAGTGAATTCAACTCGCGCTCCAGCCATTCGATGGCCGGCAGGTCGAGATGGTTGGTCGGCTCGTCGAGCAGCGCCACATCGGGATCGGCAGCCAGCAGGCGCGCGATCGCGGCACGGCGCAACTCCCCGCCCGAAAGCCGGTCGGGCACCTCCTCGCCGGTGAGGCCGAGCTCGAACAGGAGCGAGCGGGCACGGTGCTCGCTCTCCAGGCCTTCGGCCGCGTAGTCGAGTGTCGTGGCATAGCCCGCCAGATCTGGCTCCTGCGGCAGATAGCGCACGCGCAAGCCCTGCTGCAGAATGCGATTGCCCCGGTCGGGCTCGACAAGGCCCGCGGCGATGCGCATCAGCGTCGACTTGCCCGAGCCGTTGCGCCCGACCAGGCAGAGCCGCTCGCCCTGGAACACCGTGAGCTCGGCACCCTCCAGCAGCGGCGTGCCGCCGAAAGTCAGGTCGATGCCGGCAAGCGAAAGCAGGGGGGCCGCCATGAGCTCTCTCGGTTGGGGACGGCAGCGCGCCGGATCGACTGGGAAGAGCAGACCGGAGGCGCCTGCGTCAAGCCATCGAGCGACACGGCGGTCCGCGGCTGACAAAAGACAGGGTCCGATCCCGCCGCACCGAGGCCGCCATGCTCACTCGACTGATTCCGCTCGTGTTTGTCGTGCTGTGGTCGACTGGGTTCATTTTTTCCAAGATCGCGGTCCGCGATGCCGAGCCGTTCACGTTCCTGGCCATCCGGTTCGGGCTGGCCGCGAGCGTGCTGTGCGCCCTGGCGCTCGCGCTGCAAGCCGAATGGCCGCGGCGGCGGGAGGCGCTGCATGCCGCGGTCGCCGGCGCGCTGCTGCACGGTGGCTATCTCGGGCCGGTGTTCTGGACGATCGGGGAGGGCATGTCGGCGGGCATTGCCGCGCTGATCGTCTCGACGCAGCCGATCCTGACCGCGCTGATCGTGCCATCGCTGATCGGGGAGCGGATCGGTGCGCGCCATTGGCTCGGCCTCGGCGCGGGCTTTGCCGGTGTGCTGCTGGTGCTGGCGCCGCGAATTGCCTCAGCCAGCATCGATGCCCGTGCCGATACGATGGCGGCGGCCGGGCTTGGTCTCCTCGGCGTCACTTTCGGCAGCATCTACCAGAAGCGGTTTGCGACGGGTCTCGATCTGCGGTCCGGTGGCGTCTGTCAGTTCGCCGGCGCCACATTGGTCATGCTGCTGGCCGCCTTGCTCGCCGGGCACGCCCGGTTCGAGCCGACACCGTCGCTGCTGCTCGCGCTCGCCTGGTCGGTGCTGGTGCTCTCGATCGGGGCGATCACGCTGCTGATGATCATGATCCGCGAGGGGGCGATCTCGAAGGTAGCGGCCTATTTCTACCTGGTGCCGCCAGTGACGGCGCTGATGGCTTGGATCGTGTTCGACGAGACGCTTTCGGGCGTGCAGCTCCTGGGCATGGCGGTCACCTCGCTCGCCGTGCTGATCGTCAGCCGTGCGCCGGCCGGCAAGCCGAGCCAATGAGCTGAGGACAGCTGCACATCAGTCATGGACGTGACATGGGCTGGACCCTAAGGGTGGGCTCCCTCCTCGTGCAACCGCGCTTTTGGGCCGCCTCGCCATGTCATCCGACGTTGAAACCCTGATTGGTAAAATCGAAGCCTCGCGTGCGCGGCTGGTCGCGGTGCTCCATGGCGATGCCGCCTACCGAGCGCTCGACCAGCTCAGCCAGCGCGAGGAAGCCGGCAATCCGCTCGAGGCGGTCTCGGCGGTGAAGCTGCGGGAGCGTTTGGTCGGGGAGCTCGCTGGCAATCGGACCTTCATGGCGCTGCGGAAGCTCGAGGAAGCGCTGCAGCTGCTGCAGTCGCGAACGGAGCGGAACCCCGCCGGGGCTTCCCAGCCCGGTGTTGCGTTGCCGGTGAGCGACCCGATCCAGCTGGCGGTATCGGCAGCGGTTGCAGCGGCCGAGGAGCTGGCCATGCCGGACCAGTCCGTGCCGGACCAGTCCGTGCCTCAGCGACCGTCCGTCGGGCCTGTTGCGTCCGCCGTGGTGGTCCCTCCGGTGGCCGGGCCCGTCATTGTACCCGTGGCGTCCCCGGCTCCGGTTGCGGTCGAGCAGAGGAAAGTAGGCCTGGTGCGGCGCCTCGTCCGGGCGTTGACCGGCAGCTGATGTGCCGGCGTGAATCGGCCACTGGCGCGCCAGAATTATCGGCCTATATTGCTCCAGGCAACCGACCCGGCCATGGGAGGCAGACCCTTTGCGGCTCCTCGTCGTTGAAGACGATCCCGACCTGAACCGACAGCTGACGCAGGCGCTCGGCGCGGCCGGCTATGCCGTCGATACCGCTTTCGACGGCGAGGAGGGGCACTTTCTGGGTGACACCGAGCCCTACGATGCCGTGCTGCTCGACCTCGGCCTGCCGAAAATGGACGGCGTGCGCATCCTGGAGCAGTGGCGGCGCAACGAGCGGCGGATGCCCGTCATCATCCTGACCGCGCGCGAGCGCTGGAGCGAGAAGGTCGCCGGCATGGATGCGGGCGCCGACGACTATGTGACGAAACCCTTCAACATGGAGGAATTGCTCGCCCGGGTGCGCGCGATCCTCAGGCGCACGGCCGGCCACGCCTCGGCCGAGATCGAATGCGGATCGCTGCGGCTCGATGCCAAGATGGCGCGGGTGACCTTCGAGGGCGTGCCGGTCAAGCTCACCTCGCACGAGTACCGGCTGATCGCCTACCTGCTCCATCACCGGGGAAGGGTGGTGTCGCGCACGGAGCTGGTCGAGCACCTCTACGAGCAGGATTTCGACCGCGATTCCAACACGATCGAGGTCTTCATCGGGAGGCTCCGGAAAAAGATTCCCGGCGACATGATCAAGACGATCAGGGGGCTCGGGTATTGCCTGTCGGATGATGAGCCGCCGGCGGGGTGAAGGGGAGCGCGAGTGGCTGCCCGGGCGAGGGAGAACGGGGGAGGCCTGGTGCTCGCCGACGAGCATCCCGACTTAGCCCGAAGCTCCCTGGCATGAGAAGGGGAACGTGGCAGACAAGTGGTTGAGGTGGCGTGGTTTTCAGCGTGCCAGGCCATGATCGCCGCACTGAAATAAAGTCATGTATGCGGCGCAGTGGCTCAGTTTTTTTAGAGGCATCCGCTCGCAGCATCACGGCCACGTGGAGGCCGTGCGGACCGCCATGCGGCGGCTCGGCTTCGACAAGCTCATCGATGGCCGGGCGAGCCGCGAGCGCGATCTGGTCCTTGCCATGATCGCGGGCCGCATCATCGTGCCCGCAGCGAGCAAGCTCGGCATGACGCGGGCCTGGTCCGATACG
>JANPDA010000140.1:0-21311 GCA_031431235.1 Hyphomicrobiaceae bacterium | reverse complement strand
GCCTCGATGATGGTGTGCAGCACCTGCACGCCCGAGGCTCGCGCCGCCTTGATCAGCTTCGACTGGTTCGGGATCACGGTCGCTTCGAGCTGACGGTGATAATAGTGCTCCGCGTTCAGCTCGGGGTGCTGCGGGTCGGCTCCCGGCGTGCAGAACACCTTCTGCATGTCGACGAAGAGAATGGCCGTCTCGCCTCGCCGGTAGGGTTCGTCGCGCCGCGCTGTCAGTCCGCTCATCACTTTGTGCTCCCTTGCTTCAGCCGTGTTCCGCTATGGCTCTTGGCGCGCGGCGGACCGGCTCCCTCCGCCGTCATCCGGTTCGAAGCCCTGACCCGCTCGATGCCTTCCGCCCGCTCGCGCCAGGCATCGCCAAGCTCGACGGTCAGCCCTGCCACGACGGCTTCCGTCTGGGCAAGTGCCGTCACCATCGTATCGAAGGGTGAGCTCGTCTCGATCGGCACCGTCAGGCAGACGTCGGCGAATTGCGCAATCGGCGACTTCCATCGATCGGTGAAGAGCAGAAGACGACCACCCCGCTCGTGCGCCTGCTCGGCGAAGCGCACGATATCGCTCTGATAGCGCCGGTAGTCGAAGACGGCCAGCACGTCGCGGCGACCGACATCGGCAATCCGGTCGACGAGGTCTGCCGCTGTACCATCGACCAGCTCGGTGCCGGGGCGCAGGTGCAACAGGCTCCGCTGCAGAATGCCGGCCAGGAACCGGCTGAAGCGCCCGCCGAGGCAGAGCACGTGGGCTTTGGGATCCTTCAGCAGTGCGACCGCGGCATCCAGATCGCCGGGCGGCGTCTCACGGCGCACGGCCTCGAGCTGGGACAGAGTGGAGGTGAAGAAGGCTTGGTAGGCGTTTGCGGCCGGCGCCGGCGCGCGATTGCGCTGCGGGACGATGGTCAAGGGCGAGCGCATATGCGTTTCGACCTCAGCGAGCAACGCATCCTGCAGTGCGCCGAACCCCTCGAACCCGAGCCGGCTGGCAAACCGCAACACTGTCGGATCACTCACACCGGCGCGCCGCGCGAGACGCGACACGGTCGAGAGGCCTGCCGCGGGATAGTTGGCGAGCAGCTCGCGGGCGACCTTCAGCTCGGATTTCGAAAGCGCAAGCCCGTCATTGACGAGGCGCTCGCGCAAAGTCATCGCTGCACCGTGACGCGCGGGAGCCTCCGCGCCGAGAGCAGCTGGCGAGATTCTTGAGCGGTTTGCCCGGGCCTTCATGTAACACCCATTACAACATCATCAAACCTGGATGCAAACTGTAAGAGGCATTTGACGCCGGGATTCGATCTGTTACAGTCCCGCGAAGTCGGTTCGGTAAGCAAGTGGCAGCGCAATCCATGAGCCAGCTAGGCGAGCGGTTCGCAAGTGCGGGGGAGGCTCAGCTCTCGGCACTCCTGCTTGCCGCCGTCGTCGCAGCTGGAGCACTCCTCCTCGTGCTCGTGCTCGGCGACTGGGGCGCCCGCATCGCGACGCTCTATCTGATGTCGCTGATGGGCGTGCTCTCCCTCGCCGTCTTTACCGGCAACTCTGGCATCGTTTCGTTCGGCCATGCCTCCTTCATGGGGGTCGGCGCCTACGTCTCCGGCATCCTCACCATGCCGGCTGCGATTCAACAGGGCGCGCTGCCGCATCTGCCCGATGTCCTCGCCGGCCACCAGCTCGGCCTGCCGCTCGCTCTCGTCATGGTCGTGATCGCCGGCCTCGTGGCGGGGCTGGTCTCGGGCCTGCCGATCGCTCGGCTGTCGGGGTCGGGGGCCTCGATCGCAACGCTCGCGATGCTGATCATCGTCCATGTGCTGCTGATCGGCGCCCGCGACATCACGCGGGGCAGCCAGACATTCTACGGCGTGCCGAACTTGACGACGTTATCGGTCGCACTCCCGATCGCGCTCGCCTTCGTCGTCATCGCACGCCTGTTCAAGGAGATGCCATTCGGCCTGAAGCTGCGCGCCGCCCGCGAGAACGAGGTGGCGGCGGCAGCGAGCGGCGTCGATCTGTTCGCAGCGCGCTATGCCGGCTGGGTGTTGAGCATCACCATGGCAGCGGTGGCCGGTGCGGTCTATGGCCATTTTCTCGGCGCCTTTTCGCCCAAGGACTTCTACTTCGACCTGATGTTCACGATGATCGCCATGCTGATCGTCGGCGGCATGCTGACGGTCACCGGCGCTGTGGTTGGGACGGCTCTGATCACCGGCGTCATCCAGGTGCTGCGCCAGGTCGAGAGCGGCATGGATCTGGGGCTGGTCCAGGTGCCGGTGATTTTCGGGCTGACGCAACTCGGCCTCGGCCTCGCGCTGCTGTTTGCGATCTGGCGCCGGCCGCTCGGCATTGCGGGGCTGACCGAGTTGCAGCTGCCGCTCTCGGGGAGGCGGGCATCCGTGCCGGCACCGGCTGCCGTCGCCCCGGCGCCGAGCCAACCCGCTCGTGCCGGGGCGCTCGAGGTCCGGGGCCTGACCAAGCGCTTCGGCGGCCTGGTGGCGGCGGAGGATGTCTCGTTCCAGGTCGACCGCGGGCAGATCGTCGGGCTGATCGGGCCCAACGGCGCCGGCAAGACCACGATCGTCAACATGATCTGTGGCCAGCTCGCAGCCGATGCCGGGCAGGCGCACCTCGATGGTCGCAGTCTTGCCGGTCTATCGCCGAGCGCGATCGCACGTGCGGGACTCGGGCGGACCTTCCAGGCAATCCGCCTGTTCGATCGCATGACGGTTCTGGAGAACGTGACGGTCGCAGCGCTTGCGGTCGAGCCGGGCCCGATCGCGGCGCGAGTGGCGGCCGCCAGCCTGCTCGAGCGCCTCGAAGTCATCGGCGACGTGACGCGGCTTGCCGGCACGCTGCCCTATGGGGCCCGGCGCCGGCTCGAGATCGCGCGCGCACTCGCGCTGAAGCCCCGCTATCTGCTGCTCGACGAGCCGGCTGCCGGAATGAACCCGGCCGAGACCGACGCGCTCGTCGGCACGCTCTCGCGCATTCGCGATGACTTCGGCCTCGGCCTACTCGTCATCGAGCACGATTTGCGCCTCATCATGCGGCTATGCGACCGCATTGTCGTCGTGAACAAGGGCCAGAGGATCGCCGTCGGCACCCCAGATGAGGTGCGCCGCGACGAGAAGGTGATCGAAGCCTATATCGGACGGCGAAAGGATCGGCCCCAGGCCGTGCCTGCATGAGATCGACCATCACCCTGCAAACCAACGGGAGGACAAACGGATGACCATCAGCAAACGGCTGCTCGGCAGTGGAGCCGCAGTCGCGGTAGTGCTCGCCCTCGCGGGCCCGGCCTCGGGAGAAGATTTCAGAATCGGCATCGCGACGGCGCAAACCGGCGGCCTTGCCTTTGCCGACCAACCCTCGCTGCTGGGCTTCCAACTCGCGGTCGAGGAGATCAACGCCAAGGGCGGCCTCGCGGGCAAGCACAGAATAGTGCTCGACATCAAGGACACCCGCACCGATACGGCCGCAACTGTCCAGGCTGCGCAGGAGCTGGTCGCAGCCGGCGTCAAAGTGCTGATCACGCCCTGCGATGCCGACCCCTCGATCGCGGCCGGCCAGATCAGCCAGCCGGCCAAGATCCCGACGTTGACATTCTGCGGCTCGACACCAACCATTCCGGGCGCCGTCGGCGACTACATGTTCGGTACATTCCCCGCCGACAATTACCAGGCAGCCGTACTCGGCGCCTTCGCGGCCGAAAAGGGCTACAAGTCGGCCTACATCCTGAAATCGCCCGACTCGGCCTACACGCTGAAGCTGCCCGAGTACTTTGCCGAGGTATTCAAGAAAAAGGGCGGTGCAGTCGTTGGCGAGGGTAGCTATACGCTCGGCCAGCAGAACTTCGCCGCCGAGGTGACGAAGATCCAAACGCTCAACCCGGCGCCCGATGTCATCATGACGGCGGCCTATGAGCCGGACTTCCCAGCCTTCATCAAGCAGTTGCGGGCGGCTGGAGTCAGCACGCCGGTGTTGGGCTCGGACGGCGTCGACAGTCCGACGACGCTCGGTCTTGGCAGCGTCGTCGACGGTCTCGTGCATTCGACAGGCGGTTTCCCAGCCGAGGGCACGCCGCTCGCCGCCTTCTATGCCAAGTGGAAGGAGAAGACGGGTAAAGAGCCCGAGACGATCTATGTCGCAACCGGCTATGAGGTCGGCTACATCATCGACGCAGCGGTGACGGCGGCCGGCTCGACCGAAGGCCCCGCGATCCGAGAAGCGCTGGCCAACCTCGCGGATCTGCAACTCGTCACGGGCAAGGTCACCTATGCGGGCTCGAACCGCATGCCGTTGCGTGACGTCACCCTGGTCGAGGTGCGTGACGGCAAGAAGAGCCTTGTCAAGAGGGCGACGCCCGATCCGGCCGATGTTCCAGCGCCCTGATCCCGCCATGCTGACCGTCCAGCAGCTTTGTGTTCGCTATGGTGAGATCGAGGTGGTCAAAGGCGTCGCTCTCTCCGTGGCCAAAGGCGCTATTGTCGCCTTGCTTGGCGCCAATGGAGCCGGCAAGTCTTCGACCATGCACGGACTCGTCGGCCTCGTACCGGCGACCGGCGAGATCGTGCTCGCCGGTCAATCGATCGCCAAGGCCACGCCCGAGGACATCTCGCGGCTGGGCATCGCACTCGTGCCGGAGGGCCGGCGGGTGTTCCCGAGCCTCACAGTCGCCGAAAATCTCCTGCTGGGCGGCGCCGTGCATACCCGGCGCCATGACACGCAGGCGGCCGAGGAGAAGTTGCTCCGCCGCTTTCCGATCCTTCGCGAGCGCTACCGGCAGAAGGCGGGGCTCCTTTCGGGCGGCGAGCAGCAGATGCTGGCGATCGCGCGGGCGCTCATGTCGGGTCCGAAGCTGCTTTTGCTGGATGAACCCTCGCTCGGCCTCGCGCCGCAGGTCGTTGACAGCGTCTTTGACCTGATCGCTGAACTGCGAACCGAGGGCCTGACGATCCTGCTCGTTGAGCAGAATGCGGCCAGGGCGCTGGAGATCGCCGACTATGGCTACGTTCTGGTCAACGGAAAGATCGAGATCGAAGGCTCGGGTGCGGAGCTAGCCAGCTCGGAGCGTGTCCGGGAAGCCTATCTCGCTGCCTGAGGAAACATGGAATACTTCGTCCAGCAATTGATCAATGCGGTAAGCCTCGGTGGCATCTATGCGCTCCTGGCGCTGGGCCTTGCCGTCGTCTTTTCGATCGTGGCGCTCATCAATTTCGCCCATGGCGAGCTGATGACGGTCGCTGGCTACGTCATCTACTTCTCGCTCGCACTAGCTGCCCCGCTTGCGGCCGCAGTTGTGCTCGGAATCGGTGTGGCCGCGATCGCCGCCCTCGCGACCGAGCGGCTGGCGTTCCGGCCCATGCGCAAGGCCGACGTGACAGGACTGCTGATCACCAGCTTTGCCGTCTCCGTCATTCTGCGCGTCATCTTCCAGAACGGCATCTCGGCGCGACCCAAGCCGATCGCCATGCCCGCCAGCATCGCCGGCGCCTTCGACCTGGGACTGGTCCATGTGGGCCTCATTCCACTGATCTCGATCGTCACGTCCGCCGTCGTGCTGATCGCCCTCACGCGCTTCCTGAAGCACACGATCCTGGGCACCGCGATGCGGGCGGCGGCGGAGGATTTCGCGGTCGTGCGCCTCGTCGGTATCCGGGCGAACCACGTGGTCGCGGTCGCCTTCGCGGTGTCGGGCGTGCTTGCAGGTGTCGCCGCATTCCTGTGGATCGCCCAGCGCGGCTCGGTCGACCCGCTGATGGGGGCCATTCCGGTGCTGAAGGCCTTCGTCGCCGCCATCATCGGTGGGCTGGGCTCTCTCTCGGGGGCCGTCGCCGGCGGCCTCGTGCTCGGCGTGCTCGAGGTCATGTGCCAGGCTTATCTGCCGGACACCCTGCTCGCTTATCGCGATGCCTTCGTGCTCGGGCTCGTGATCCTCATTCTGATCTTTCGCCCCGAGGGGCTCATTCCGGCACCGAACGTGCGCCGTTCCTAACCAAAGGAAGCCTATCATGGATCGCTTCGAAGTCATCGTCGTCGGCGCGGGCATCGCCGGCTCCTCGGCAGCCTTTCATCTCGCCGACCAGGGCATCAAGACAGCGCTCGTCGAGAAGACCCATCCGGCCGGCGGGCCAACCGGCCGCTCCTCGGCGCTGACGCATGCCTTCTATCTCGACCGGGCGCTGTCGAAGCTCGCAATCCGCGGCGTGCAAATCCTCCGCGACATTCCGAAGCTGACCGGGGCCGGCAAGGTGCACAACGAGATCGGCATGTTGTGGGCGTGTGGCGTCGAGTCCGAGGCTGCATGGACAGCAGCGGCCCGATGGATCGCGACGCAGGGCAGCCGTATCGACATCCTCGCACCCGAGGCTCTCGGCAAGATGGCGCCCGATTTCGCCCGGGACGACATCACCACCTTGCTCTATGAGCCCGACTACGGCTACGGCGACCCATATGGAGCGGCGAACGCATTGGTAAAGGGCGCGCGCGATCGCGGCTGCGCAGCCTTCCTCAATACGCGAGTGGCCAGGATCCTGACCGCCGGCGGCAAGACCCAGGGCGTGGAAACCGCTGACGGCAAGATGATCGGCGCCGACCGTATCGTCGTCGCCGCCGGCCCCTGGACGCGGCCGCTCATCGCCGGCACCGGATGTGAGTTGCCGATCCATGTCGAGCGCCACGAGATGGCGGTGCTCGACGGCACGGGAAAGGCTCGCAGCTACATGCCTTTCGCCTGGTGCGACGATCTCCTGTGCAATTACGCCCGGCCGGATGGCGACAATGTGGTGCTGTGCGGCACTTGGGCCGGTGGCGGCACCGGCATCCGCAATCAGACCGTCCGGCGGCCGCCGCCCGTCGGCGACCCCGAGATCTACAGGGAGGGGCTCGATGAGGAGGAATCGGTGGACGTCCTGTCCTTCATCATGCCTCGCGCGCCGCGCCTTGCCGAGCTGGGCGTAAGGCCGGGCTATGCGGGCCTCTACGACATGAGCCCGGACGACAACCCGATCATCGACCGGGTGCCGGGTGTCGAGGGGCTCTTCGTCGTCTGCGGCTCGAGCGGGCACGGCTTCAAGATGGGCGCTGGCGTCGGCGAGGAAGCCGCGCGGATGGCGGTGACGGGCAAGCCGTCGGAGCTGCTCGCGCCGTTCCGCCTGTCGCGTTTCCCAGGCTACGCATCAGGCGGCTCGCTCCAATGACCCCGAACGGCCTCTACGCCCGCGATGCCGCCGTCATGGCCGGCATCCAGAAGCTGCGCTTCTTCCCGCTCGCGCTCGTCGGCGGCAAGGGATCGCGCGTGATCGACGAGAGCGGACGCGCGCTGCTCGACCTCTCGGCGGCGTGGGGCTCGGCCTCGCTCGGCTACGGGCATCCCGCGATCGTCGACGCCGTCGGGAAAGCGGTCGCCGATCCGGCTGGCGCGAGCACGCTGTCTGCCGCAAACCTGCCGGCGGTTGCGCTCGCCGAGCGGATTCTCGCCACGCTGCCGCACATGCCCGACGCCAAGGTCTGGCTCGGCCATTCGGGGTCGGACGCGAACGAGGCGGCCTTCCGCGCCGTCACCGCGGCGACCGGACGCTCGCGCATCCTCGCCTTCATCGGCGCCTATCACGGCGGCTCGGCCGGCTCGATGGCGATCTCGGGCCATACGGTGCAGTCGCACGCGACCCGCGCCCCGGGCCTCACACTCATCCCCTATCCGAACCCGTTTCGTCCCTACATGGGGGACGCGACGGGGGGCAAAGTCCTCGAGCTGGTCGAGCATCTGTTCGCCACCACCTGCCCGCCGGCCGAGGTCGCGGCCCTATGGATCGAGCCGATCCAGTCGGACGGTGGTCTGATCGTACCGCCTTCGGGCTTCATGCGCCGCCTCGCCGAGCTTTGCCGGGGCCATGGCATTCTGATCGTCTCGGACGAGGTGAAGGTGGGGCTCGCGCGCTCCGGCCGCATGCACTGCTTCGCGCATGAGCAGCTCGAGCCCGACATCGTCTGCCTCGGCAAGGGGCTCGGTGGCGGGCTGGCGCTCTCCGCCATGATCGGGCCGGCCCGCATTCTCGACTTCGCGACGGCGTTCGCCATGCAGACGCTGCACGGCAATCCGGTGTCGGCGGCCGCCGGGTCGGCCGTGCTCGAGACGATCGCGCGCGACGACCTCGCCGGCAACGCGCGCGACGTCGGCGCCCATCTGCAGGCCGGCCTCGAACGATTGATGGCAAGGCACGATTGCGTCGGCAGCGTGCGGGGCCGCGGCCTCGCGATCGGCGTGGAGCTGGTCTTGGACCGCGCCACGCGCGAGCCCGCCAAGGGGCTCGCGGCCAAGGTCGTCTATCGCGCCTTCGAGCTCGGCCTCGTCGTCTACTATGTGGGGTTGTCTTCGAACGTGCTCGAGCTGACCCCGCCGCTGATCCTGACGAAGGCGGAGGCCGACGAGGCCGTGCAGATCCTCGATATGGCGATCGGGGATGCCGTCGCCGGCCGGGTGAGCGACGAGGCGGTCAGGCCCTTCGCCGGCTGGTAGCCTCCGGCAGGGCGATCAGGCGCTGCTCGGAGGGATCGAGCCAGCGCTCCTCCAGGTTCTCGCCCGCCCCGCCCCGGTCGATCACCAGGAACATCTGCACCGGCACCAGCGTCAGCACCGGATGATGCCAGGCATCGGGCGCGTAGTTGACGCCCTGGTCGCCACGCGCGAGGAAAGCGCGGATGGTGGAGGGATCGAGCGCCTGCACGCCTTGCGCCACCACCACCAGCCAGTCGTCGGGCGACAACGGAAAGAACGCCTGGCTGGCGAGCGGGTGGCGCTCGAGCATCCGGATCGCAATCGGCAGCGGCCGGCGCACGGCCTCGAACAGCGACACGATGGGAAAGCCGCCCCGCTCGGTCACGGCGATGCGGGCGAGGTCGTGGAAGCGGCGCGTCGTGCCCTCGTTGATCAGCCGCACCTCGGCGCCCGGCGCTTCGATCACGTCGCCGAACGGGCGAAACGCTTCCTTCGTCAGCGGCTCGATGGGCAATTCGATCAAACTGTCGTCCCCCGATAGGGATGCTCGGCGATCCAGTGCCGGGCGATGTCGATGCGGCGTGCGAGCCAGACGCGATCATGTCTCTGCACATGGTCGAGGAATCGCTTCAAGCCCTCGATGCGGCCCGGCCGCCCGATCAGCCGGCAGTGCAGCCCGACCGACATCATCCGCGGCCGGGTCGCACCTTCCTGGTAGAGGCAGTCGAACGAGTCGCGCAAGTAGGCGAAGAAGTGATCGCCCGTGTTGAACCCTTGGGGCGTGGCAAACCGCATGTCGTTGGCGTCGAGCGTATAGGGCACAACCAGATGGGGCTTCTCGACGACACGCGACCAGAAGGGCAAGTCGTCGGAATAGTCGTCGGCATCGTAGAGGAAGCCGCCTTCCTCAGCGACCAGCGCGCGCGTGCTCTCCGACGTGCGCCCCGTGTACCAGCCGAGCGGGCGCTCTCCCGTGATACGGCGCTGGATCTCGATCGCCTCTTGCATGTGGGCGCGCTCGGTCTCGATCGGCACGCCATGGCAGTTGATCCAGCGCAGTCCATGCGAGCAGATCTCGTGGCCGTCCTTCAGGGCGACATCGGCCACCTTCGGATTGCGCGCGATCGCCAAGGCCACGGCAAACAGCGTGATCGGGATTTGTCGCTCGCGAAAGAGAGCGAGGAGGCGCCAGACGCCCGCCCGCGAGCCATACTCGTAGATCGATTCCATCGACATGTGACGAGCACCGGGGAAGGGCTGCGCCCCGACGATCTCGGAGAGGAAGGCTTCCGACGCCGCATCGCCATGGAGGACGCAATTCTCCGCGCCCTCCTCGTAGTTGAGCACGATCTGGACGGCGATCCGCGCCCCGCCCGGCCAGCGGGCGTCGGGCGGCTCGGGGCCGTAACCGATGAGGTCGCGGGGGTAGAGGAGGGGCATGTGGCGTCTCCGGTTGCGGTACATGGGCGAGCTGCCGGTCTCCCCTACGGTCACTGGCACTGATGGTGCAGGGGCGAGTGGCAGCTCGCCCTATTTCATCGGCCTCACCACAGCACCGGCGCGCCCCGCACAGCCAGCTTGGGATCGGCCGTGACGACGGTCAGGCCCTCGATCGTCGCTTGGGCGGCAAGCAGCCGGTCGAAGCGATCGCCGTGCGGGCATGCGCCACGATGATCGGCAACAGATCTTTAGGATAATAGCAGGAACGGGCGGTGGCTGCAGCTGGCTCATCCTACTTCATCTTCAGCATGTTCGCGAGCGCAAGGCTGAACAGGAAGATGGAAATTCCCGACAGCGCGGGCGAGCAGTTCCCCGCCAGAGGGGGCTGACCCCGCCGCTTGTAGGCCTGCGTTGCGGCCATCTCCGACAGCGCCGCTTGACAGGGGTCGCGATCGGATCGTCTATCGCGCCATGACCAACACGGACGACACCCAGAGCGCCTCCCTCGATCCGCGCGAGGTCGAGCGGTTCGGCCGGCTCGCCCAGGAATGGTGGGATCCCGCGGGCAAGTTCCGCCCGCTGCACCGGATCGGTTCGGTGCGGCTCGGCTTCCTGCGCGACGCGATCGCCTCCCACCACGGGCGCGACCCGCTTGCCGCGCGACCGCTCGGCGGCCTTGCGCTGATCGACATCGGCTGTGGCGGCGGGCTGATCTGCGAGCCGCTGGCCAGACTCGGCGCCGCCGTCACCGGCATCGACCCGGCCGAGCGCAACATCGAGGCCGCCCGCCGGCATGCCCTCGGCTCCGGCCTCGCGATCGACTACCAGGCCACGACCGCCGAAGCCATGGCCCGAGCGCGGCAGAGCTTCGACGTGGTCGTCTGCCTGGAGGTGGTCGAGCACGTGCCCGATGCGGGCCGGTTCGTGGCGACGCTGGGCCAGCTGGTGCGGCCGGGCGGGTTGCTGGCGCTCTCGACCATCAACCGCACGCTGAAATCGTTCGCGCTTGCGATCGTCGGCGCCGAGTACGTGTTGCGCTGGCTGCCGCGGGGGACCCACCGCTGGGACCGGTTCGTGACGCCCGAGGAGCTGAGGCGCCACGTGGCAGCGGCCGGATTGCAGCCGACGACCCAGCGCGGCATGGTCTACGATCCGCTCGCCGACCGCTGGTCGCTGTCGGGAGATCTGGACGTGAACTATCTGCTGGCCGCATCCCGGCCACCCCAGCTCGCCCGGTCAGGCTAACATCGTCGCCGCAAAGCCGTCCGGAGCGAACAGCACGTCGCCCACGCTCAGCAACGCAACCGTCACGCCTTCCAGCGTGACGGTGCCACTGAGCCCGTAGCGCACCGTCAAACCCTCAGCGCTGTCGATGAGCTCGAGCTTGGCGAAGGAGGCAACGGCATCGTTCCCGATGATCACCAGTCGGTCGACGCCCGGCTCGAAATCGGTGATGGTGTCGTAGTTGTCGCCTGGGCGCAGCAGAAACAGATCGGCCCCGGCTGCCCCCGACATCAGGTCCCGGCCGAGGCCGCCCGTGATGGTGTCGCCGCCATTGCCACCCTCCAGCGTGTCCCGGTTGCCCCCGCCTGCAAGGAAGGCCCCGCCGGGCACCGCGATGATGTGATCGGCATCGTCATGGCCGAAGGCGTCATGGAAGAGGATGGTATTGGCCGCGTAGGGATCGATGTTGGCGTGCATGCTGCCGCCCGGACCGACCACCGGCCAGATGCCGTCCTCGGTGCCCGCGTTGTGCGTGGGATCGTAGGTCAGCACGCCATGCTCCACGATGATCGTGTTGCCATGATCCGGGCTGCCGTGAAAATTGATGTCGCGATTGGTGCCGGCGATCGCGACGTTGTTGCCGGTCTCCGCGTTCCACGACGAGAACAGGAGCGCATGGCGGACATCGAAGATCTGGAGCCCTTCGAGCACGTTGTTGAAGGCCTCGTAGAGCTGGACGCCATAGCCGTTGCCGTCCGGGCCCTTGTCGTGGGCGCCCTCGACGCGCAGATCGCTGGCCTGCAGATGGATGATCGAGCGCAGATCGAAGCCGTGACTGGCCGCGTCCGTGACCGCGATGCGCTCGAGGTCGAGGCCGTCGGCGCCAACGACCAGAAAAGCCGCAAGCCCCAGATACGCGGGGATCGTGTTGATGAAATTGTCGGGGTCGGGTATGCCGAAGCCAAAGGTCAGCGACAGATCCCGGACGGCGACGTCCTCCAGGAGATCGATCGTCGAGACCTGGGTGACACCGGCCGCCATCGCATAGGGCAGCGGATCGCCCAGCACGATCCGGTCGCCCTCGACCGCGACGATCTCGGCGATGAACTCGCGAAAGGGCTTGTCGGCGGCATCGCTCCAGGCCACGTTCGTCCAGCCGTTCTCGGCCAGATACTCCTTCGTATTCGGCTCCGCGATATGGACGTGATCACCCGCGACGAGCCCGTGCCCCGAGGCGAGCACCAGCTCGGTCGCGCCCGCATCGGCGTCGGCAATGAGCACCCCGACCAGCTCTTTCTCGCCGCCCCGCACGGCGATGCCGGGACCTGGCGTGTCCGCTGGCAGGTCGAAGGCGAGAACCGTTCCGCCCCCCGGCGCGCCTCTGAGCGTCACGTCGCCACGATCGATCAGCACTGTTGCGTCGAGCGTGTGGATGCCCGCATCGAGCTGCACGATGCTGCCCGGGTCGGCCGAGCGGATCGCCGCATTGATCTCGGACGACGAGGCGCCCGGCGCGATATGGAGCACCGGCGCCTCGATGGCGAGGGCGAACCGGTCGCTCGCAACGGCCCCGTGGCCATCCGACGCGGTGACCTCGATCGTGAGCGCACCCTCGTCGGCGCGAGTGGGAGTGCCGCTGAAGCGCCCCGCACCACCATCGAACGACAACCAAGCCGGTAAGGCATCGCCATTGGCGAGCCGCGCCGTCAGCGCGAGCGTGTGATCGTCGGCATCGCCGAAGGAGCCGGCCGGCAGATCGACTGTGATCGGCGCGCCCCACGCCGCCACCGCATCCGCCAGGGGTAGATCGAGGATCGGTGCATCGTTGACCGCGGCGACGGTGAGCGTCAGGGCCAATGCAGCGACTGCCCCCCGGCCGTCCATCGCCGTGACCACGATCTCGTAGCGGCCATCGACACCTTCCAACGGCGTCCCGGAGAGAGCCCCCGTCGCAGCATCGAAGGACAGCCAGTCTGGCAGCGTGGCGCCATCCGCGCGCACCGCCGAAAGCGCGAGGGCATCGCCATCGGCATCGGTGAATGCCCCCTTGGGCAGCGACCACGTGAACGGCTCGTCCTCGGTCACAAGCACGTCGGCGCGCGCGTCCGCGGCGACCGGCGCCCGGTTCGCCGGAGCCACCTCGATCCCGGCGATCCGGAAATTGTGGTGATCGAGCTCGGCGATCCCCACTCCCAGCAGCGTCACCCTGCTCCCGTCGGCAAGCGTGATCACCGTGCTGCCCGAGCTCTCCCGCATCAGCGCCAGCAGGTCGTCCATGCTCGAAGCCGCGACGCCCCTCAGATTGAGCAGGTCGGCGAGCGGATCGAACCCGGCAATGCGGTCGCGCCCATCGCCCAGACCAAAACCGATGATGTCGGCCCCTTTGCCGGCGACGATCACGTCGTCGCCCCGGCCCCCGCCGATGTGCAACCCTCGATCGCCAGCGATGATGTGGTCGTTGCGAGCCCCGCCGATCACCTCGACGCGCGCACCGTCGGCGATCTCCACCCGATTGGATGAGCTGCTCGAGAGCTCCACCAGCCCGCGCCCGTCGAGGACGACGCTGCCCTTCAGCGACTTCGACGCATCGAGCCGATCGATCCCCGCCTTGCCGGAAACGATCGTGACCGTCCGATCGTCGCTCTGATCGAGCAGGCTGCGCGACAGGCGCAGGTCGAGCGTGCCATGGCGGTGCGCCGACAGGTCGAGAACGTCGATGCCGGACAGGCTCTCGAACGTCGCGGGGCCGAGGCGATAGCCCCCGCGATCGAGAATGCGCAGCGTATCGGTGCCCGTGCCACCCGAAAATGACGACGACGCACTCTCGCTCAGCGATACTGCGAATACGTCTCTTCCGCTGCTTCCGGTCTGGCCGGCGCGGTCGACGACTTGTTTGCGGACCATGCGAGGACTCTAGTGCGATTTGCTCGAGCAGAACAGCGAGCATAATTGCGACGGCCAAGGAAACGTCATCGAAGTTGTTTCGATTTGCGAGGCATTTTCCTCGATATGTTCTAAGTTTCGATTAGGGAACCGTTGCCTCACTGCCGGCGAGCGCAGCCTGCGCCGCCTCGAGCAGATCCTCGATCATGGCATCGAGCAATGCCACACCCTTGGCCTGGGTCGCGAGGCACGGATCGCCATAGCTGCCCGATGGGCTGTAGTTTGGGGAGGACGCGTCGCTCGGCGTGAGCGGGCCCGGCCGTGGCCCGCCAACGGGCTCGGGCGAGGCCTCAGCCCGGCTCATGTCGAGGAGGTGGGGCGCGATCACCAGCATTCGCGAGGTCTCCAGCTCGTCGGCGTGACTGCCGAAACGCTGGCAGGCGAGGCGGCGCGCGGCCTCGGTGTAGCGAGGCCCGGCATGGATCCGCAGATGGCGGGCCGCGGGCAGGCCTTGCAAAGCCTCGGCGACCGGCGCGATCGTGCTGATGCCGGTGTCGAGCACCAGAACCCCGCGAGCGCCCTGCTGCACAAGGCCTGCCGCAATCTCACCAACGACCATTCGAAAGGCCGGCCGCGACAGCGTCACACTGCCGGCATAGGCCGTGAAGGCCGGGTAGTAGCCGTAGCTCAATGCCGGCCAGATCAGAGCATCGTGGCCCGCCTTCATCAGCGCCAGCGCGAGCCGATTCGACAGCCACTCGGCCTGAATCCGGTCGGTACCCATCGGCATGTGCAGCCCATGCTCCTTGGCACCCGCTCCAATGGGCAGGATTGCCGCAGCTCCCGCTGCCAGGCGACGCGCGATCTCGTCCCAGACGAGACGATCGACCCGATGCTCGCACACGCTCGAAGTGGCACTCATTCGAAACACCAGCCCATGCACAGCGATTGCAATTCCAGCGGCGACCGGGATTGCCCAAGCCCGCTGCTCTTGTTGCAGCTCCCTCAGCAGCCGAGACAGACCGGATTTGCGGTGCCGTCGAGCCATCCGTGTTTCCGCCGCATCTTCGGTCTATAGTCATTTTTCGTGATAAGGGAACTACGGACGGCGGGTCCGCGGGGAGGACAGGCATTGAAGGCGTGGAGGACCATGCGGCAGCTCATGGCAGGCTTGGTCGCGGCATCGCTGGTGCTGACCGGCCATGGCGTCGCGCAGCCCGCTCGGGCCGCTGCCACCCTCGACATATCCCGCTGCCAGGTCAGTGACGAGACTGCCTTTCGCAACGAGATCGAGCGGCTGACGTTGGCGGCCCTCGAGCAGGGGCTCGCCGGCGTCGACTATGATGCCGTCGTTGCCGATGTCTGGCGCAGCAATGGCCTCGACCTGGTCCTCGATACCGAGACCGAGAAGGCGGTTGCCGCGATCCGGGATGAAAGCAGTTGGGGAGCGCTGTTGCAGACGCTGACCTCCAAGGAGGCATCGCAGAAGCTGGCCGAGGCGGTTGCGGAGCGCACCTACCGGTCGGATGCGACCAAGGCTGCGATCGAAACGCTCGCCGGCAGCGTCGGCCGCGAGCTCGGCGGACACATCGAGCTGGCTACCCTCGACGCGGCCTTGCCGGCAGTCACCTGCGTGCGCGCCTTTCTCGGCCAGCGCTTCGGCTCGACTATAACCCTCCTCGTCGCCAACGACACGGGACGCGCCTTCGAGATCGATGCGGCCGCGGCCAAAGCCGAGGTTGGAACAGGCGACGTGGTGATCTCGGGCAAGGGTCTGGTCGCGGGCGCCGTAGTGCTGATCGTCCGGCGGAGCGTCTCCAGAATGGCCAGTCGCATCGGCCAGCGCGTAGTCGGGGCGGTGGTCGGACGGCTGGTCGCGGTCGTCGCCGGCGGGGTTGGCCTGGTGCTGATCGCCAAGGACATCTGGGATTTCCGGCATGGCGTGCTGCCGATCATCGAGACCGAGATGAAGTCGGCCGAGACGAAGGAAAAGATCCGTACCGAGCTTGCCGCCGCGATCTCCGAGCAGCTCTCCACCCATTTGCGCGAGGCAGGCTCGAGCGCGGCTGACCGCATTCTCGCGGTCTGGCGCGATTTCCGAGTCGCCCACGCCAAGGTGGTCGGGCTGGCCGAGCGCAACAAGAGCTTCCGCTCCTTCGTCGATTCGGTCGATGGGGCGGCACTGCCCAAGGTCAGCCGCGTCGTCGCGCTGGTGCTGCCCAAGGAAGGCGAGGCGGGCGTGCTCGCGCGGGTCGCGGACGGCACGCTCGATGAAGCCGTCAAGCGTCTGCCTGATACGGCGCTGGCGATAGCCGAGGACCAGGGGTCGCTGGCCGAAGGCATTGCCTGGGCACGTCTCGCTGGACCCGACATCGCCCGGGTGGCGGAGTACGAGTTGCATCGGCTCTCGAAGCCCGCCGACTTCACCGCGGCCGGTCTGAGGCAACTGCTTGCGCTGAAGGACCCGGCTGTGATCAAGACGCTGGCACGGCGCAGCGAAGCCGATCGGGCGACGCTCGCCGAGCTGCCGCCGCAACGCCTCGTACCGCTGGTTCGCGCACTCGACGATCAGGCGCTCGGCGCGCTGGTGCGCTATCGCCGGGGTCTCGAGCCAGCTGCGGGCACTCGCCTGCTCGAAGCCGCCGCCAGCGATCCCAAGCTGATGCAGGGGTTCGCAAAAGGTCATGTGGAGCATGCGGTGCTCGCGAGCCGTGATCAGAGCGCCGCCGTTGCCATGCTGATCGAGCGTGGTCCGCTGTTCGATCTGGTCGCGATCGAGCGCGACGTGCGGCGGGTCGTCAATGGCGACGTGCACCCGCTGCTGCTATGGGAGCGCCATCCGGCCAGCGTGATCGGCGCGGCGATCGGCCTGCTGATCCTGTTGATGATCCTGCGGCGGCTGTTGTTCACCGGCCGTCGCCCGCCCCCACTCGCCGAAGCCGGAGCCGGGTGAGCCATGACGCTGCATACGGTCGAGCGGCTGAGCGGGCGCGAGGTGCGTGAAGGCGAGCTCGTCTACGCCGTAGCGGTCAGCGCGGCCAATATTCTGCGCGATCTGCGCGAGCATATCACCAACACATTCGGCGGGCAGATGACGCGTTATGAGCATCTGGCCGACGAGACCATCGCCCGCGCGCTGGCTGGGCTCGAAGCGCGGGCCCGCGAAAGGGGCTATGACGGCGTGCTCGGCGTGCGCATCTCCCACCCGAAAATCGCCGATGGCGGCGTCGAGGTGGTTGTCTACGGCACCGGCTTCCACTACCTGACGCGGGATGCCGGGCCTTGAGGGTCCGACGCATCCAGTTCCGCTTTCACCAACGGCCAAGGACGGTTTCATGCGCCTCACAGCTCCGACCCCGACCATGTTCTGGATTTCCGCGGCCCTGGCGGTCGCAGCCGCATTGGTTTATTTCCTCGATGTGCAGATCCCCGTCGTCAAGGATCACGTCTTCATCGGGCTGATGGCCGCTTATGTCATCCTGGCGTTCGCCAATCTCGTTCGCGGCCTGTGAGATGACACTGCGGCTCGCGACGGCGATAGCCCTGCTGTCGGGCTTGGCGTGGGCCGGCACGGCGCGTGCGGAGGAGGCGGGAGCCTCGATCCGGGTGACCGGGGCCTGGGCTCGGCCGACGCTCGGGGCATCGATGACGGTCGCGGCCTATCTGACGGTCTTGAATGACGGGACGTCGGGGGACCGCGTCATTGCGCTCGACACCGACATCGCCAAGGCGGCCGAGATGCATACGACCGTGCTCGAGGGTGACATCGTCCAGATGCGCCGGCTGGAGGCCGTGGAGGTCGCGCCCGGGCGGCGGACCAGCTTCGCGCCGGGCGGCATGCACATCATGCTGATTGGCGTCGTGCGGCCCTTGAAGCAGGGCGAGCGGTTTCGCCTGACGCTGCGCTTCGAGCGGCATACGCCGGTCGAGGCCGACGTGCTGGTCTCGCTGCAAGCCCCCGCCGGCCCACGCGGCAGCATCGGGGCCGGTGGAAGCTGAGGTCCGGCGCACGTCGGCTCGATCCGGCCGTCCAGCACTAAGCAGACATTCGTTGGGTAGCCAACGAATGTCTGCTTAGAGTCTTTGATGATGCAGAGTTTTCACGGAAAACCGCGTTGGCACTTTTCCGAAACTCTGCATAGGAGGAATGACCCGTCGTGAAAAACGCAGCAATTGCCGCATTCGTGACCATCACATCCGTCCTCTTGGCCTCGGGCGTCGAGGCCGGGAGCGATCAAGCTGGTCTGCCGGGCATCGGCAAGACCGGAGCCGTCAGGATCGCCCGAACGACGGCGATGCCAGACTGCAGCCTGTTCGTCGATGCCGCGAGCGAGCCCGGCGGCAACGGGAGTGCACAGAGCCCGCACGACACCATCGCCACTGCTATCTCGGCTGCCGAGCCGGGCGCTGTCATCTGCGTGGCCGAAGGCATCTATGCCGAGGCGCTGACGCCGGGCGAAAAGCACTTCACGCTCGCCGGTGGCTTCCAGCGGGGCCAGGCGTTCCAAGTCCGCGACTCCGCGACCTATGTCAGCAAGGCCGAGGGTAGCGGCGGCTCGTTCATCCGCATCATCGACCCAGGCCCCAAGGGCGACCAGCTTACAGCCATCGACGGCTTCGAGATCACCGGCTACTCGCAAGCGATCGTGCGTGACTACTACGAGTCACAGCGCTTCGATCTCACGAACAATTTCATTCACGACAACACCTGCACAGATGCCTCGCTCGCTGGCGCCGGGTTCGCACTGAACAATGTCTCTGGAACCATCCGCGACAACGTGCTCGCAAGGAATTCCTGCGGTCGCGGTGGCGCCGGATTCCTCAACGACGGCGCCAACCGGAACTCGGTGTCGATCACCGGCAACCTCATCGAGTCCAATGCGGGAGTCGAGCCCACCAGTGCCCACGGCGGCGCGCTCTACCTGTTCGGCAACAAGCTCGCCATCACGGGCAATGCTTTCATCGGCAACACCGTGACGCAGTGGGGTGGCGGCCTCTACATCGGTGCCTACGTGGCGGGCGGGCAGCCCACGACGGCAACGCTCAGCCGCAACCTCTATCGGGGCAACCGCGCCGGCAACAAGGGCGGCGGCTTCTTTTGCGACGACGGAGCAACCTGCCTCAGCGATCACGAGGTGTATGAGCGGAATTGCGGTGACAACATCTACTTCGACAGCGGGTCGCAGGGCTCCGGACCCACGGTCGCGACCTTCGATCACCTGACCAATGTCGAGGCTCTCGACGTCGGCTGCTCGGTTCCGGGCATCGGCGTGCGCATCGACCGGGACGACAGCGGTGGGCTCGACACCTACACGTTCACGAACGCGACGTTTCGAGGCAATGCCAAGGGTGGCGACTTCCTCACAGGGTGCAACAGCGGCTGCGCTGCCGTCAAGGTGACCGTCGCGAATTCGCGCGTGCAGACCGACTACATGAACGGCGGAATTGCGATCAGCTTCGAGGGGACAGTCAGCCCTGCCGGCGAACCGGCAGCGGCCACGGAAGCGGACCAGAGCCAAAGCCCCGACGCTCCAGACGCCGGCGCTGCGCTGCCGAGGCTCGCCTCGCCTGCGGTCACGCGCGGCGACGAATTCATGGGCTTTCCCGAGCGCTTCAACCGCTACTACACGGACCCGGACTGGCAACCTTCGCAGACCATCTATGTGAGCCCGGACGGCAGCGGCGACGGCACGACCCGGGATGCACCCATGGCGGCCGATGCGGCGGTCGCTGCCGCGCGGCCGGGCACCCGCATCACCTTCATCCGCGGCACCTATCAGGGTTGCCTCGAATTCAGCAAGGACAACAGCGGCACCTATGACGCCCCGATCGTCGTCTATGGCGAGCGCAACCCGGACCAGTCGATCGGTGTCTCGATGACCTGTTGCAACAGCGGGCGCAAAGCCTGCTTCAACCTCGAGGCTGCCGACCATGTTGCCATCGACGGCTTCGAGCTGATCGGCGGCAAGTTCGGCGTGCGTGCCGTCGGGGCGGGCTATGCGGCGAGCGAGCATTCGCAAGGCATCGCCGTACTCAGCTGCAACGGCCACGACCAGGACAACGACCCGTTCTTCTCCGGTCAGTCCGACTGGGCCGTGTGGGAGCGCAATGTCGCGTCGGGTGCGAAGGAGGGTGACGGTCACGGCATCTATCTGAGCAATGGCAGCGACTGGAACATCGTCCGCTCCAACGAGACGTTCGCCAACACGTCCAGCGACTTCCAGATCAATGCCGACCCGATATCCACCTGTGCCGAGGTCGGTATTCCATTCGACGATCCCCGCTGCGACGCCTATGCCGGCACGGGCGAAGGCGGGCAGGGGGCGAGCGACTACTTCCTCGTCGACGGCAATTTCTTTCACCACGGCATCGGGCCCGGCGCCAACTTCACCAGCGTGCGCAGGAGCCTGATCCGCAACAATATCTTCGGGCTGCATGCCACCCGGCACAATGTGAGCTTCTGGCAGGAGACCGACAATCCGATGCTCGGCTCGAGCGACAACAAGATCCTCCACAACCTGTTCGTCTCGACTGGTCGCCACGGCGTTCAGCTCGCGAGCCACTCCACTCGCAACGAGTTCGCCGGGAACGTGATCCTCGGTGTGCGCGGGGACAACGGCACGATGACAGGCAATCCATCCGCTTTGCTGATGGAAGTCGACGATACGGTCGGCGACAATATCTATCGCTCCAACCTCTATGCCTCGGGGAGGATCGAAGGCCGCACGCCCAACGAGACGGAGACGGTACGCGAGGATTTCTCGCCGGGCTGGTATGCGAGGTTTCCGACCGAGCTCAGCCACGATCCCAGCGACTTCACACCTGCGCCGGACGCGCCGTTCCTGGGTCTGGGCACGCGCTTGCCCGACGCAACCACCGATCGCAATGGAGCCCTGCGCTCCGATCGGGTCGACCTCGGGCCGATCGAGCTACCTTGAAGGGCGCACGACCGGGGCCGGCATCCCGTGCCATCGCGCGGAGGGCATTGCAACCACCGAGCCGGCGCCAACTTAGCGTCTGCCGGCCCACGCGGCAGCATCTGAGCCGGCGGCAGCTGAGGTCGGGCGCAACCCGCCGCCCGGCACGGATGCGACCGGCCATGCAGGTTTCAGTGCATTGTGGGACACAGGTCTACGCTGACGCCGCGCGTCCGCTGCCTGGGGTGCAGGAGAATAGGGAAGCGGGGTTGCATGGTGGGCCGGATTGGGTTCGATCCGACCCCGAGGCGAATACGATGGCACCGGCTGTTGCCGACGCCCGCACTTCCGGTTG
>JANPDA010000139.1:0-2230 GCA_031431235.1 Hyphomicrobiaceae bacterium | reverse complement strand
CCAGGTCGTCGGCCTGGAAGCGCTCCGATTGTTCGAGGATGCGGCGGCGCACCTCGGTCAGCGTCAATCGGGCGGGAAGATGTCGTCGAGATGGGCGTGCTCCGCCGGCACCTCGGCAGAGGCGATGGCCGCGAGCGTCTCCTCGTCGAGCTCGTCGGTGCGGCGCACCACGCGCCCCTTCAGGATCGTCTCGAAGAGGTGGGCTGAGAGCAGCACCGTGTGGTCGCGGCCGTTCTTCGTCACCGTGACCGGCTCCCGCTGCGCCAGGTCCTGGTAGCGCCCGACGTGCTGCTGGAACTCGGTCGAGGAAACGCGCATGGGTCGGCTCCGGAGCTGCAAAACTTATCCATTCTAGATAGTGTCAAAAGCGCGCCTTTGTCAAACTCCCCCTCACGGCCCCCTGACGAACCGTCAGTATGTCCCCGCTGCCCTTTCGGCCGCCTTCAGCGATGATCGCGCGTCGGGGCGTTTGCGGTCGTGGATCAGCTGGAAGATGTCGGCCACGATCGACCTCGATTCCGCGTAGTAGGCGTGGCTCACGAAATCGGTCTCGGCGTTGCTCGAGCTGGAGGCGAAGTCGGACATCGCCCGCTCCATGCAGGAGAAGGCCAAGGCCCGCATCGCGGCGCTGACGTCGGTGGGGCCGGCGGTCCGACCGTAGTACTTCCCGATGCTGGGCTTCCGCCGGCCTGAGGGCCGGCCCCGGCACCAGCCACCGCCGTCCGACCGCGCTTCCCCCTACCCCCCGAACCATGCTACGCGAGCGCAACTCTATTTCCCGCACCGCAACAAAGGCTGCCATGGACCTCCGCAATATCGCCATCATCGCCCACGTCGACCATGGCAAGACGACGCTGATCGACGTGCTGCTGCGCCAGTCGGGCTCGTTCCGCGACAACCAGAAGGTCGCCGAGCGGGTGATGGATTCCAACGACCTGGAGCGCGAGCGCGGCATCACCATCCTGGCCAAGTGCACCTCGCTGGTTTGGAAGAGCACCCGCATCAACATCGTCGACACGCCGGGCCACGCCGATTTCGGCGGCGAGGTCGAGCGCATCCTCAACATGGTCGATGGCGTGATCGTGCTGGTCGACGCCTCCGAAGGGCCCCTCCCGCAGACGAAGTTCGTCGTCTCCAAGGCGCTGCGGCGCGGCCTGAAGCCGATCGTCGCCATCAACAAGATCGACCGCCCCGACGAGCGCCATGTCGAGGTCGTCAACGAGGTGTTCGACCTGTTCGCAGCGCTCGATGCCGACGACGACCAGCTCGATTTCCCGATCCTCTATGGGTCCGCCAAGGAAGGCTGGATGGCGATGGCGCCCGATGGCCCCAGGCAAGGGATGGCGCCGCTGTTCGACCTGGTGCTGTCGCATGTCGCCCCGCCGAAAATCGAGCCCGGCCCGTTCCGGCTGCTGGCGACGACGCTGGAAGCCGACCCCTATCTCGGCCGCCTGCTGACGGGCCGCATCACCTCGGGCACCGTCAAGCCCAACCAGACCATCAAGGTGCTGCACCCCGACGGCAAGCTGGTGGAGAATGCGCGCATCTCCAAGGTGCTCGCGTTCCGCGGCGTCGAGCGCACCGCGGTCGAATTGGCGGAAGCCGGCAACATCGTGGCGATCGCCGGCATCACCGACGCGACCGTCGCCGACACCCTGTGCGATCCCGCGATCGAGGTGCCGCTGACGGCCCAGCCGATCGATCCGCCGACGCTCGCCATGACGTTCCGCATCAATGACGGCCCGCTCGCCGGGCAGGAAGGCGACAAGGTGCAGAGCCGCGTCATCCGCGAGCGCCTGTTCCGCGAGACCGAGAAGAACATCGCCATCCGCGTGCGCGAGACCGGCGAGACCGACGCCTACGAGGTGGCGGGGCGGGGCGAATTGCAGCTCGCGATCCTGATCGAGACCATGCGCCGCGAGGGCTTCGAGATGACCGTCTCGCGCCCCAAGGTGGTGATGCGCCAGGACGAGGCGACCGGCCAGCGGCTGGAGCCGATCGAGGAGGTGATCATCGACGTCGACGAGGGTCATTCGGGGGTGATCGTGCAGAAGCTGTCGGAGCGGCGCGGCGAGCTGGTCGAGATGCGGCCCTCGGGTGGCGGGCGCCTTCGCCTCGTCTTCCGCGTGCCGACGCGCGGCCTGATCGGCTACCAGACGGAGCTGCTGACCGACACCCGCGGCACCGCCGTGATGAACCGCCTGTTCCACGCCTACGTGCCGTTCAAGGG